>JBBQHX010000267.1:0-4886 GCA_038324385.1 Gemmatimonadales bacterium
GATCTCGTCAGCCGTCGCCGACGAGGCGACGCCGAGGATCGAGTAGTAGTCCTTGGTCGGTGCCATACCGGGTCAGCGTCCCATCAACCGTTCCACTGCCGCACGACGACGCGCGCCGGTCGCAGCAGCAGGCCATTGAACAGATACCCCGCCTGATACACTTGCGAGACCATCGCGTCGTCGTCGCTGGAGGCGGCCGGCTCGGTCGCTACCGCCTCGTGGACGGCGGGGTCGAACGGCTGATCCTGCGGATACACGATTTCGAGGCCGGCGGCACCGAGCGCCTTCATCAGCTTCTTCCCGACCATCCCGATCCCTTCGACCACCGTCGTCACGTCGACGGAGGCGGGGTCCACGTTGGCGAACCGCTCCAGATCGTCGAGCGGCTCGATGAGCAGCTTGATCATGTCGGCCTGGGCGCGCGACCCCGCCTCCGCCCGCTCGCGTTGGGTCCGTTTGCGGAAGTTGTCGAACTCGGCGGCCAGGCGCAGGTACTTCTCGCGCTGCTCGGCGAGCTCGCGTTCCACCACGTCGTTCGCCGCGCGTGGGTCGGCCGTGGCCGCGGCGCCATCGAGCGTGGCGTCGTCCGTCGCGGTATCGTCCGCCGCGGTGTCGCGGTCGACGCCGCCGGGCGGGAAGGCATCCACCGAGTCCATCTCGTTGCGATCAGTCGTGCCGGAGGAGCGATCGTGAGGCTTTCGCATGCCGGAAACCAGAGCTTGGAAGAGTCGAAGAATCGGCACGGGTCCTCGATAGGGGTGGCCCCGTGAACGTGGGTACAATCTAACCGCGGCGCGAAGTGACGGAACGCGGGGGCGCGGCCTCGCGCGGCTACCAACGCTGGCGGAGCAGGTCGAGCACCGCCTGCGCCGCGCGCTCACGGATCTCCGCGCGATCGCCGACGAAACGGTATACCCGCGCGGAGACGGTCCCACGGAGATCGACGGCGAACCAGACCGTCCCCACCGGCTTCTCGGCCGACCCACCGCCGGGGCCGGCCACGCCCGTAATCGACAGCCCGACGTCGGCACCGAACCGCTCCCGGACACCCGACGCCATCGCGCGGACGACCGGCTCACTCACGGCACCCACCGTTTCCAAATCCTCCCCCCGGACGCCGAGCTGGGCGACCTTGACGGCATTGGCGTAGGCGATCACCCCGCCGAGCACGACGTCGCTCGATCCGGGGATGGCGGTGAGACGGGCGCCGAGGAGTCCCCCCGTACAACTCTCGGCCACGGCGAGCGTGAGGCCACGGGCACGGCAGCCGTCGAGGACGATCCCGGCGAGATCCTCCTCATCCTCGCCGTACGCCTCCAGTCCGGCCACCGCCTGCAGCACCGCCACCGCCCCCGTCAGTCGGGCGTCGGCCTCGTCAGGCGTCATTCCGCGCACAGTGACGCGGAGGTCGACGCCGGCCTGTCCCGGCAGATAGGCCAGCGACACGCCGATGAACGCCTCGCCGTCGACGGCGGCGGTGAGTCGCTCGGCGAGCACGCTCTCGGCCACGCCGGTCGACCGCACGACGCGCGATCGGACGACGTGAGGCGGCGAGCCCGCGAGCAGGGCGGCGATCCGCGGGTGCAGCTCATCGGCGTAGAGACCACGCATCTCCCGCGGAACTCCAGGCAGCATCGCCACCCACCGCCCGGACTCGTCGGCGATCCAGAGGCCAGGCGCGGTACCATGCCGATTCTCCAGCACCGTCGCCCCGTCGGGCACCATCGCCTGCCGCCGATTGGCCTCCGGCAGCTCGCCTGGCATCCCGCGGTCGCGCCACCGTCGGTCGAGCGACTCGGCGATCGTCGCATCGAGGCGCAGGGGTCGCCCGAACAGATCCGCGACCGCCTCACGCGTCAAATCGTCTGCCGTCGGCCCCAGCCCACCGGTGGTAACCACCGCGCCCGTCCGCTCAACGGCGGCCCCCACCGCATCGGCAATCGCCCCCGCATCGTCAGGCACCGTCGCCCGCCGCACGACCTCCACGCCCAGCTCCGCGAGCGCCCGCGCCAGATACGCCGCGTTGGTGTCGATCGTAAAGCCAAGCAGCAGTTCGTCGCCGATCGTGACGATTTCGAGTCGCATGAGAGGAGGTGCGGGAACAGTCGAGTTCGTGGTACGGGGCCGTGCCGCCCGGAGATCTCAACCGGTCCCGCGCCCCCGAGTGTCATCCCGCAACTGCGCCCGCCAGCCACGCACAGCAATCTTCGTCTTCTGTCTTCTGTCTTCCGTCTTCTGTCTTCTGTCTTCCGTCTTCCGTCTTCTGTCCTTCCCATAGCCCATAGCCCATAGCCCATGGCCGCCGTTCCCATAGCCGCCGTTCCCATAGCCCCCTCACCCCCCCGCCCGCCACACCGGCCCGGCGAACTTCCGGCCATACAGCCAGAGCGAGTAGAGCGTCAACGCCAGCGCCCCGACCATCGTCGCTAGGCCGACGAGGCTGTTGAAGATCGCGAAGGCGTGCCAGGGCATGGTGTCCCACTGGCGTTCGGCGGCGAGCGTCGCGGCGAAGAACCAGAAGAACGCCGCACCCACCCAGACCCACTGAAAGCCCGTCTTCCATTTGGCCGGTCCGATCGCCGAGATAATGATCCCACGGCGTGCGGCGAGCTGGCGGAAGATCGTCATCAACAGTTCGCGGCCCAGCACCACGACCACGACCCAGAGCGGAAGCGAGATCGGTCCGAACGGGGAGGCGAAGGGGAATGCGGTCGTGATCCAGCCGCCGTCGCGCACCCAGGGACCGTCGACGAGCCCGTCGACCGCGGGGCGCAGGAGCGGAGTCAGCGGCGACAAACCGCCGGCCGTGCCCTGCAGCAGGAACATCGGGACCAGCGTGCCGAGGAGGAGCATCTTGTCGGCAAGCGGATCGAGGAGACGACCGAGGTCGGTTTCCTCGTTGCGCTCCCGCGCCAGGCGGCCGTCGACGTAATCGGTGACGGCGGCGATGATGAAGAGCACGAACGCGGCGAGCCGCCATTCCCACGCCCCGACAAACGGAAGGATCGCCACCAGGGGAGTGATGGCGATCCGACCGAGGGTGATGGCGTTGGGAAGGTTCACGTTCGCAAGGGGAACATGGCGCCCGGCGCCCGGGTGTCGTTCACGCGAGCGACTTCAGCACCAGTTTGGAGACCGCCTTCAACGTATCGAAAACTCCGTCGCCCGATACTGCCACGGCTTCGAAATAGGGTGACCGTTCGATCCATTCACCGGTCGGAACCTGCTCGACGAGGTTCTCGCCGGCGTGGAAGGGATCGGGCACGGGGCGCTGGCGGGCCGGCTCGGTGATCTCCCACCCCGGGTTGAGCGATGCCTGCAGTTCATCGAGGGCGGCCGCGTTCGGCAGATCGCGCTTGTTGTACTGCAGCACGAACGGCATCCGCGTCACGTCGTACCCGTACTCCGACATGTTGTCGTACAGGTTCTGCATCGCTTCCTGATTCGCTTCCATGCGATCGATCTGCGAATCGGCCACGAAGACGATCCCGTCGACGCCCTTGAGGATCAGCTTGCGGCTGGCATTGTAGTAGACCTGCCCCGGCACGGTATACAGGTGGAACCGCGTCTTGAAACCGCGGATGGTTCCCAGATCGACGGGAAGAAAGTCGAAGAACAGGGTGCGTTCAGTCTCGGTCGCCAGCGAGATGAGCTTGCCGCGCGTTTCCGGATGCACCTTGCCGTACACGTGTTCGAGATTCGTCGTCTTGCCGCCGAGTCCCGGTCCGTAGTACACGATCTTGCAGTTGATCTCGCGCGAGGCGTAGTTGATCATCGACATCGGTCGTCGGTCCTCGCGCTATTGAAAGAGTCGGTCGATCTCGTCATCGGCGCCCGCCAGCAGCGCCGGTCCCCCACCCGCCTCGCCCGCGCGGGGCCGTGCGAAGACGCCCTCGAACAGGCGCGTCAGCTCCTCGACCACATGCTTCATCTTCAGCCGCACGAGGCCGAGCGTCGTGCGGTTGTCGAACAGCACGACGAGAATCAGCCGTCGCGCGACGTCGGCCAGATACATCGATTCCCGCTCGCCCTGATGGAAGAGCGTCGAGAAGTCCGACTCGCCGATCAGCTTGGCCAGCTGGTCGTTCGCCGAAAAATCCGCGGCGGTGAGGGTGGCGAACGCGGTCGGATCGAAATCCGGCTGTTCGCCGACGGTGGCGACGAGCTGCCCGGTGCGATCCACGAGGAGCGCGCACCGCGCATTGCTGTCGAAGAGGAAGCGCTGCAGCGCCTCCGTGATCGCGCCGAAGTCGTCTTCGGTGAAGGCCCAGCTGGCCGCGGCTGCGGACATGGCGTGTGATCCTATCCTATACGAGCTGGTGCTCCATGCGCCGCAGGATGCGGCTGCCACGACGCCGGAGCATGGGACGGGGCTCCCACCGCACGTAGTCCCGGAGCAGGCGCATCGTCTCGAGCGACGGCTGCCCCCGGAGAAAGGAGAGGGCGGCCATGCGCGAGAACGGCTGACGACTGAACAGGTTCCGCCGATGCTGGTGAAGCTGCTGGCTGGCGAGCAGGGCTCCCGCCGCGAAGCCGCCCACGAAGCCGAGGACGGTGAAATAGGTCCGGACGTCCGAGTGACTGCTCATCGCATCTCCCGGCGCGCCGAGAGCGCCTGCGCAATGGTGACGCCGTCCGCATACTCCAGGTCACCACCCACCGGCAACCCGCGCGCGATTCGGGTCACCGCCAGGGGATGCCCGGCGTGCTGCTGGGCCGCCAGCTGGCGCTGAAGATAGAGCGCCGTGGCTTCGCCTTCGAGGCTGGGATTCGTCGCGATGATGACCTCCCGTACAGTGCCCCCCGCCACTCGCGTGACCAGTTGGGGGATCGTCAGATCGTCGGGTCCGATACCGTCGAGCGGCGACAGCCGCCCGCCGAGGACG
>JBBQHX010000268.1:0-4853 GCA_038324385.1 Gemmatimonadales bacterium
TCGTCAGGCGCCGGTCGGGATCGCCAGGTCGAGCTCGACCGCTCGCGCCACCGCGCGCGCCGATCGGCCGACGCCGATCAATGTCGCCGAGGCGAACCCCGTCCACTCGCCATAGCCGACGAGCCAGAGGCGCGGTTCGGCGACGGCGCGCCCATTGTCCACCACCACGCGGCCGGCCGCATCGATGATCCCCAGCGGCGCGAGATGCGCAAGCACGGACCGGTAGCCGGTCGCGAAGATCACCGCGTCCGCCGTGGCGCTGTTACCGTCCGGCCACACGACGCCGTCAGGCACGAACGCGGTGAACATCGGCACTGCGGTGAGCACACCGCGGGCACGGGCCTCACGAACGCTCGGGACCATCACGATATCGCCGATCGAACGGGCGGGCGGCGGCGGGCGCCCCTCACGCACGGCCCGGTATCGTTCAGTCGCCTGTTCGAACAGGGTGCGTCCGTCGATGTCGTCAGGCAGGAAGTGCGGCGGGGTGACCGTCGCCCACGTCACCTGCGCGCAACTGGAGAGCTCGGCGACGATCTGCGCGGCCGAGTTCCCGCCGCCCACGACGATCACATTCTGGCCGGCGAACGACGCCGCGCCGGCATAGGCGGCGGAGTGCACGATCGTCCCGCGGAACGCCTCCGCGCCCGGGATGGCGGGCAGCACCGGATTCGCCCAGCTTCCCGTCGCCGACACCACCGCACGCGCACGCACGTCGCCGCGTGAGCTGTCGACACGCAGGCCGTCCGCCTCACGATGCACTCCGCGGACGGTCACCGCCCGGAGCACCGGGATCTCGTAGCGACGCTCGTACTCGGCCAGATAGGCGATGGTCTCGTCGCGGGTCGGGTACTCGTCAGGCCCGGGCGGCATCAGCCAGCCCGGCAGCGAGCTCCACTGCCTGGGCGAGAAGAGTCGCAGCGACGGCCAACCATGCCGCCACGCCCCGCCCGGTCCGTCCTCGGCGTCCAGCAACAGGTACGTCAGTCCCGTACGGCGCAGATAGTACCCCACCGCCAGCGCCGCCTGCCCGCCGCCGATCACGACGACATCGAGCGCTCGCGGAAGGGCGTCCGGAGAGGTCACCGGATGACGAGTGCGGCGTCGGACAGCGCGAATGAGTCGGCGAGGAGTTCGTAGGAACGCGCGCGATCCCCCGCGTCCGGAATCGAGGTGGAAATCATCACCTCGTCGGCCCCTGCCTCGGCGGCGCGTGCGAGAATCGCCGCACGAGCGGTCGCCGGGCTGCCGATGACGTGCATCGGACGGCGACTCTCGACGATCGCCCGTTCCTGCGGCGTGAACGGGTACGCCGCACCTTCGGCGGCCGTCGGCAGCGGGCCGAACTCGCCACGCTGGAAGCGCAGCCAGAAGAGATCCACCGACGACGCCAGATAATCCGCCTGCTCGTCCGACTCGGCACAGATCACCGACAGCGCGAGTATGACGTGCGGGGCGGGGAACTGCGCCGACGGCTGGAAGGCTGAGCGGTAGATATCAATGGCGGGGCGCGCCGGAGCCTGGCTGAAGTGCGCCGCGAAGCCATAGCCAAACCCCATCGCGCCCGCGAGCTGGGCGCTGCCGCCACTGGAGCCGAGTAGCCAGATCGGCGGCAGCGTCACACCACGGGGAACTACTCGCACGCGATGAAACGGATGCTCGCGGGGTAGCGTCTCGCGCGAGAGGCCAACCAGCTCTCGGAGCTGATCCCCGTACTGCTCGGGCGGGAAGGGATGCAGGGCCCGCGAAGTCATCGGGTCGGTGCCGGGCGCGCGTCCGATGCCGAGGTCGATCCGCCCGGGGTGCAGCGCCTCGAGCGTGTGAAAGCTCTCCGCGAGTTGCAGCGGCACATGGTTCGGGAGCATGATCCCGCCCGATCCGACGCGGATCCGCTCGGTCGCCGACGCGACATGGCCGATCAGCACGGCCGGCGACGAACTGGCGATGCTCGGCATGCCGTGATGTTCGGCAAACCAGAGGCGCGTGTAGCCCGCCCGATCCACCAGGCGGGCGATGTCGACGGTCTGCCGCAGCGCGGCTGCCGGGCTCGAGCCGGCGCTGACGAACGCGAGATCCAGAACGGAGAGCGGAAGGGTCATGACGGAGTGTACGGGTCGCGGCAGCGTGAGCCAACACAGGGCCACTCGCACCGCATGCCGTCAGGACGTCGGCTCGCTCTCCGATCGGGGGTCGATTACCACAACGGGCGGGAGCGCACGCTGCCTGCGGTCAGCTGGGGGCGGGGTGCGCGCGTCGCCGATCGGCGGGAGCGCGTCCGACGCGGCCGCGAGCCCCGCCCGGGCGAGACTGGTCGCGCTCCCCAGTACGGCGCCGAACAGCCCGGCGGCCGAGATCAGCGGGTCGGTTGACGACGCGCCGCCATTCGAGGGCGAGCGCGTGGGCGCGTGGCGAGCCGCCCCGCGCCGAACGGCCAGCACGAGCTCCGGCAGCCGGGCGAGACGCTCGGCGCCGAGGACACGTTCGGCGACCGCCCCCACCGCCTGGCCGATCGGGCTGCCAAGGAATGCGCCCAGCGCGCCGCCGATCGGGTCAGGCTGGCCGAGCGCGGCGGCATCGTCGCGCAGCGACGCGACGATTTCCGCACGCATTCGGAGGGCGACCGGCGTCGCGAAGACGATGGCGTTGAAGCGCGGATCCACCCGCACGCCCAGCCCCTCGATCAGGGCCGCGGTGCGAGCGAAATACACCATGTCCGGCGGCAGCACGACCGGCCAGTCGTACAGCGTCGACATCACTTCGTTGGCGAGTAACTCGACGCGCTCCGGGGCCGTGGTGTACCGATCGGCGAGATCGAGTAGCGTCATCACCAGCTCGCGAATCTTCCCCGGGGAGGCTGACGGTTCGACCAGCCCGAGAGCGTGGAAGCCGGCAATCACCCCATCGGGGTCACGCTTGATCGATGCATAGACGGTCTGGACGAGGTGCCATCGCTGCTCGCGCGGAACGCGCACGACCATCCCGAAATCGAGGATGACCACCGCACCGTCGGGAGCGACGAACAGGTTGCCCGGGTGCGGATCGGCATGGAAGAGACCATCGACCAGCATCATCCGCATGTAGATCTCGATCACCCGGCGCAGCGTTTCGGCGGCCCGTGGCGCGTCGCCGGCGGCCGACGCCTCGAGCATCCACCGGTCGATGCGGCCGCCTTCCATGAACTCGAGCACGAGGGCACGTTGGCGGACGAGTCCGTCGATCACGCGCGGCACGGCCACGTGCGCGTTCCCGGCGAAGTTGCGGCGCACCTCGCGCGCGTGTTCGGCCTCCAGCCGAAAATCCATCTCGTCGCCGACGCGACGGGCGAACTCCAGCACGATCCCGCGGAGCCCGCGCGTGTGCGGTGAGGGCCAGCGCCGCTCGATGAAGGAGAGAATCCGGTCGGCCGCGGCGACATCCTTGGCGACGAGCTCCTCGACCCCCGGCCGGAGCACCTTGACCACCACGTCCTCACCGCCGTAGCGCGCGCGATGCACCTGGCCGAGCGACGCGGCGGCCAGCGGCGTCACGTCGAACTGCTCGAACAGCTCCTCGGGCGGCATCCCATAACTCTCGATGAGCACGCGCCGAATGGCGGCCGCCGGCACCGGCGGCACCTGGTCCATCAGCCGGCCGAGCGCGCTGACGTAGGGGTCGGGGATGAGATCCGTGCGGCCGGCGAACAGCTGGGCGAGCTTCACAAAGGTCGGTCCCAGCCGGGCGAGATCGTCCACCATCGCCTCGGCGCGCTGCTCGTGGAATGCCGGCGTGCGCCGCACTGGTCCACCGGCGAACAGCCAGCGGCGTCGGTCACGAATGACCGAGAGGGTGAGCGGAAGCAAACGAACGAGAATGACGACCAGGCGCACGGCGATGGGGAGAGGGGACGCCGTCTCTACCATCGAGGAGGGACGAGAGTTTCCGGAACCGCTGGAATCACGTCTCCCGCGTCATGCCCGGCGTCACGGTTCAGTGTCCCGTTGCTCACGGAGTCGCGCCTTGAGGCGGCGCCGTATCCCCTTGAGCTCCTCCGCGGACATGGACTGCTGCTCCACCAGATGGCTGAGCAGCAGTTCGGGGGAGCCGCGGAATAGCTTGTCGATCACCCGCCGGACGGCGTGCTGGCTGGCGGCGTCCTGCGCGACCACCGGAAAGTACCGATGTGCCCGTCCCTCGCCCTCCCGCCGCACGAACCGTTTCGCCTCAAGGTTGCGCAGGATGGTCAGGACAGTGGTGTAGGCGAGGTCGGCCGGGAGCCGTTCGCGCACCTCGGTGACCGTCCCCGATCCGCGCTCCCAGAGCACGGCCATGATGTCGAGTTCACGATCCCCGATGCTGAAGTCGACCATCACAGACGTGGGAAGAGTTGGTACCAGGGAAATAGTACGTTGTCGGTAGTACGATGCACATAATACCATCCGCGAGTCCCATGCAAGGGGGTGCGCTATGTAGATAGTAGTCGCTCCGGTCGGCAGGGCCGGTCTACTTTCCCGCGGCGATCCGATCGAGATGTTCGCCGATCAACGGCGCCGGTAGCCAGCGACCGCCGACCATGACGCCGGCAATCCGTTCCGCGTTGGCCACATCGTCCAACGGGTTCGCGTCCAGCAGGAGCAGATCGCCACGACGACCCGCCGCAACGGTCCCCGTCTCGTCAAGCTTCCCGAGGTACTCGGCCGCGTTGCGCGTCGCCGCCTCCAGCACCGTCCGCGGCGGCACGGCCTGGCTCGCGAAGTCGCGGATCGCGCCGAGGAGAACGGCACCCTCCGGCTCGGCGGCCGGCAGATGGTCGAGCGAGCGCGTCCTGGACCCGAACGCGACCTGCGACCGGAAGACTGCCGCCCGGTGGCCGAGCA
>JBBQHX010000269.1:0-4824 GCA_038324385.1 Gemmatimonadales bacterium
CAGCGGCTCGCGCACGACGATCGAACGGCGCCCGAACGGCAGATTCTGGAAGTAGCCGCCCTCGTCACCCGCCGGCTGTACGCCCAGCCGCGCCAACTCGGACGCGATGTAATCGGTGGCCTTCCGATACCCCTCGGTGCCGGTCGCGCGCCCCATCATCGAGTCGTCAGCGAAGATGTAGAGCCGCGTCATCAGGTCGCGCTCGGTGATCTCGGCCGTGGTCGGCTGCGGATCGAACTTGAGCGGATTGGGCACGGTTTCGGGCACGCGCGCACCGTTGCTGCACGCGGCCAGCAACAGGGCGCCGAACGGCACGAGGGTTCGGGTCGCGAGGGAGCGATATCGCGTCATCAGAGTCGACGGGGTTGGCACGACGAAAGGATCGCCGGCACCGGGACCGCGAGGCGGCGGCCGGGACGGGCGTGAGAAATCGGGTCGTCACGCTGCCGCAGCAGCCGGTGGAAGGGGCCTGACGCGGCCAGGATGGTCGTCAGGCGTCGGCGGGGGGAACGGCGGCGCTCCAGCGCGCGGGGTCGAACAGCGCGTCGTTCAGCGGGACGCCGGCGCGCGCCTCGCTCCACACCTCGCGCAGTGCGGGGCGTCCGTCCCGCAGCCGCAGTACCTCGGACGGCAGCGGGATGCTGTCGACCAGACGGCGATCAACGATCCGCATCTCGCTCAGGATACGCCCATCGCCGACCGCGCGCGACTCGATCACGCGCCGCGCCAGCCACCGGTCGGCCTCGACCCAGAGCTGGGGCACCGTGCTATCGCCCGGTGTCGCGGTCCCGATCACGTACGACAGCACCCCGTCGACCGCCGTACGATGCACCGCCGCCGTGTCGATGCCGAGCGCGGCGAGCGCGGCGAGCGAGCTGTCCACCGGCTGAACGTGGATGTCGAAGCCGGCGAGGAGGAGGGCGTCCCGTTGCCGCGCGCGCGCGGTGGACTGCCCGTTCTGAAATGCGTGCACCTCGCCGTTCAGGTAGAGCAGCCCGTTGCCGGCGGCGCGCGGCTCGTACTCCACCCGCAGCGCCCCGGGCACACGATAGAACTGGGTCCACCGCTGCCGCTGCTCGGCGCCGCGGCCGTAGAAAGTGGTCTCGAGCCGGGCTTCGAGGGTCCGCGGCCATCTGCTCTCCCACCGCAGCCGCATCTCCTCGACCACCTCACGCGGGGTCGCCGGCTCCCGCGCCGCAACCGCCTCGGCAGCCGTGCCATCGGTCGACGGCTGGGCGGGAACGCAGGCACTCGCCCAGAGCGCCATCGGCGCGAGCACGACCAACACCGCGGCGGTGAGGGCGCGCCGAAGGCCGAGCACCGGACGGAGCCGGCGAACGCGTCTGGACGAGACAGATGACGGTGCTGCGTCGGCGGTCGACATGGCGGGGAATCTACCGCGGCCGACCGCGACGCGCACCGAGCGGCGTACCAGCGGAGAGCCCGAGCCGATAGCTTTCGGCACTCGAATGTCTGTCATGACTCCCCTCTCCGATTCCGGACCGCGTCGCCGCGCCGTGCTGCTCCTCAGCGGCGGGCTCGATTCGACCACCCTCCTCGCGCACGCCAGGCACGAGGGGTTCGACGTGTACGCCCTCTCCTTCAGCTACGGCCAGCGGCACGAACATGAGATCGCCGCCGCCACGCGCGTCGCCGCCCGCTACGGCGCCACCGAGCACCGCGTCGCCCGGATCGACCTCGGCGCGTTCGGCGGCTCAGCACTCACTGCGGCGATCCCCGTGCCAAAGGACCGGACGGCGGCCGAACTGACCTCCGGAATCCCGATCACCTACGTCCCGGCGCGCAACACGATCTTCCTCGCCTACGCGCTGGCCTGGGCGGAGGTGCTCGGCGCCGGCGACCTGTTCATCGGCGTCAACGCGCTCGATTACAGCGGATACCCGGACTGTCGCCCCGAGTTCGTGGAGGCGTTCGAGCGCATGGCCAACCTGGCCACCGCCGCGGCGGTCGAGGGCGCGGTGCGGTTGCGCGTCCACACGCCGCTCATGCACCTGACCAAGCGGGAGATCGTCGAGCTGGGCACCGCGCTCGGCGTCGACTACGCCGACACCCGGAGCTGCTACGATCCCGACGCCGAGGGCCGGGCGTGCGGTCATTGCGACGCCTGCCAGCTGCGGCTGCGTGGGTTCGCGGAGGCTGGGCTCCTGGATCCGGCGCCCTACGTGGCCGGCGCGGTGCCGCCCGCCCGGTGGGTGGCGCGATGAGCGGCCGGACGTACACCGTGAAGGAGCTGTTCTACACCCTGCAGGGGGAGGGCGTGCATACGGGCCGCGCGGCGGTGTTCTGCCGGTTCACCGGGTGCAACCTCTGGACGGGGCGCGAAGCCGACCGGGAGACCGCCGTCTGCCGTTTCTGCGACACGGATTTCGTCGGTGTCGGTCCTGACGGGGGGCGGTTTGCGGGGCCGGAGGCGCTCGCGGCCGCGGTGGATGCGACCTGGCCGACGGGGGCGGGTGGGCGGAAGTTCGTCGTCTGCACCGGTGGCGAGCCGCTGCTTCAACTCGACGCGGCCGCCATCGCGGCGCTGCACGCCTGCGGCTTCGAGGTCGCCGTCGAGACCAACGGGACGCAGCCCGCGCCCGCCGAGCTGGACTGGATCTGTGTCAGCCCGAAGATCGGCGCCGACTTCGTGCAGACCCGTGGGCACGAGCTGAAGCTGGTGTATCCGCAGGCGGACGGTGATCCGGCGCGGTTCGCCGGGCTGGCCTTCGACCATTTCTTCCTGCAGCCGATGGACGGACCGGACGTGGTGGAGAACACGAGGGCCGCGCTCGACTACTGTCTGCGCCATCCGCAGTGGCGGCTCAGCGTCCAGACGCACAAGGTGGTGGGGATCCGATGATCGAGATCTACAAGGAATTCACCTTCGAGGCGGCGCACCGGCTCCCCAACGTGCCGGTGGGGCACAAGTGTGCGCGGCTGCACGGCCACTCGTTCCGGGTGCGGGTGACGGTGAGTGGGCCGGTGGATCCGGTGACGGGGTGGGTAATGGACTTCGGCGACCTCTCGGCGGTCTGGCGGCCCGTATACGAGATGCTCGATCATCGCTACCTGAACGACATCCCGGGGCTCGAAAACCCGACGAGCGAGGCGCTGGCCGTCTGGATCTGGAACCACCTCGGGGCGGCGCTGCCCGGGCTCGTGGCGGTCGAGGTTCGGGAGACGTGCACCACCGGGTGCGTCTACCGGGGCACCATCGCCCCCTTGTCGCCGACGGTCCCCGGGTTACCTTGAACCCCCGATTCTCGTCTCCCGCACAGGCCACCCCCTCACCCCTCGAGGAATGACCGACGCACGGACGAGGCACCGGTGATGCGAGGTACGCGCGCGATCGTTCAATCGCTCGTGGCCGTCGCCATGTGCACCGGTGCCCTGCACGCCCAGATCGACTCCGCGGCCCCCGCCGGGAAGTCGCCAGCCAAGCCGTTCGCCGAGTTTACCTTCAGCTCGTCGGCGGCGTCGACCGTGCGCGACTCGATCGTGTCGCTCGCGAAGGCGCAGGTGGGCACCCGCTACGTTTTCGGCGGCACCACACCCAGAGGATTCGACTGCAGCGGCCTGATCAAGTACATCATGGCCGCGCTCAACGTCGATCTCCCCCGCACCGCCGACCAGCAGTCGCGCGTCGGGAGCGCGGTGAGCAAGGAGGTGTCGCGCCTCCGTCCGGGTGACCTGATCACCTTCGGCAGCAGCAAACGCGTCTCGCACATCGGCATCTACATCGGCGATGGCAAGTACGTGCATGCCAGCACCAAGGCCGGCCGCGTGATCGAGACCAGGCTCACGCCGACCCCGCTCCGCGGGCAGAAGCCGTGGCAGGGCGTGCGCCGGATCCTCGCCTTCGCCGACTCGCTCACGGGCTGAGCGTCGCCCAACCCGCCGACGATGGCCGCCTCAGTCCGGCGGCCGCGTTAGGACGCCGTCGGGGGTCACCCGGGCTCCCGTCCGCGGGAAGTCCAGCCGCGACAGCGAATCGATCAGCGTCAGCGCCCGCCCCGTCGCGTCGCGCTCCAGGCGGCCGGCCACGCGCTGCACCGTTGGCGTCAGGGTAGCCTCGGTGACGCCGCCGCCACCGGCCAGGGTAGCGCACACGATCGCACCGCGGTTGAGCGGCTCCGCCGTCGAGAATGGGCCGAAGGTGAGGAGATTGCCGAGCGAGTAGGCGACGAGCGACGAATCGCGCCACTCGATCGCCCGGAGCACGTGCGGGCCGTGGCCGATCACCATTGCTGCCCCCGCCTCCACCGCCGTGCGCGCGAAGGCCACCGGATTGCCGCGGCTGGTATTGTAGAAAATCTCCCGCTCGTCGCGCGTGCGCTGCGCGGCAACCCCTTCGGCGCCCAAGTGCGCCGTCACGATCACGCGCCCGTAGCGTTCGGCCGCGCGGGCCACGTGGCGGCGCACGGCGTCGAGGTCGCGCAGATCGGTCGCCGTCCCCGGTGAGGTGGCGAAGCCGAGGACGCCGACCGTGTCCGCGATGCCGATGGCGATCGGCGTGGCGAGGGTGTCGGCGCCGGTGACCCGAACGCCGGCGTCGGTGAGCAATCGCCCGGTGCGGGTGAAGCCGGGGGTGCCGGCATCGCGGCTGTGGTTGTTGGCGACGTTGCCGACGACCGTCGCGTCCGGGGCGACGGCCGCGAAGGCCGGCGCGGCCGACGGCGGCATCCGGATGGCGTAGCAGGCGGTCGACCCGGGCGCGCACTTGGACAGGGCCGGCCCCTCGCCGATCGCCCCCTCGACATTGAGGAGGACGATGTCCGCTTCGGGGAGGATCTCGCGGAGCCGGCGCGCGAGCGCATCGGG
>JBBQHX010000270.1:0-4814 GCA_038324385.1 Gemmatimonadales bacterium
GGCGGCGCGGGCGCGCTCGAAGGCGGCCTCGCGCGGCGCGGTCGGCGCAGCCGGTGCGGCCGCCGCCCGAACTCCCGCCTCTGTCGAGGTCGCGACGGGGGCACCTGCGACGCCACGCGCGATCCCGCCGGCAACACCGCGGCCGCTGAAGTCCAGTGACTGGAGCTGTTGCGCCACCATCCCGGGCTCCAGCACGAGGTACGATGTCAGTTCGGTCGGAATGCCATACCGCGTTCCCAGCGTGCGGATCTCGTCGTCGAGCTCGGGGGACGAGCCGCGGAGGCGTCGTTCGGCGGCGAGCCAGCCGAGTCGCTGCGTCGCCCAGAGTCGTGCGACGAAACCGTTGTCGCGATCGCGGTCGGGAAAGCGCACGCGCGTCGTCCAGCGCACGGGGCCGTCGGCACCGCGTCCTTCCACGCTCACCGTCGCATCGCCCGTCCCCCGATAGCGCGCCAGCAGCACGAGCTCCTGCCCGGCGAACAGATCCTGCGGCCCGTTGGGCATCGCGCTCGCGAGCTGCACGCCGTCCGCGCGCAGCACCACGTCCGTGACGACGGGATTCGTCAGGCGGCCGGCCAGCGTCCCGACCACGGTCTCGACGCTCTCGTTCGGCGCGACGAACTGTGCCGTCCCGCGTCCGTGCAGCGCCAGCCGCTCGATCAGTCCAACATTGACATCCGCGCCGATGCCGAGCGTGAACACGCGAGCCCGACCCCGTCGTGCGGCAGCCGCTTCGGCGATCGCATCCGGCCGCCGCTCGCCGACCGTGGCCTCGCCATCGGTCAGAAAGAGCACCAGCGGCAGGCGCCCGGCGGAGGCCCGCACGTCGAGCGCTTCCTCGAGCGCGCCGGAGATGTTCGTGCCGCCCTCGGCCTCGAGCGCGCTCAGGAAGGCGCCCGCCTCACGAACGGCGGTCGGTGTCGCGGCCGTGAACTCGGCGCGATACGGCCTGACGTCGCTGGAGAAGGCGATGATCCGGAACCGATCGCGCGCGTCGAGCGTCGCGAGCAGCCGGCGCCCCGCCGACCGCGCCTGCTCCATCTTGTCGCCACGCATCGACCCGGAGACGTCGACGACGAAGGTCACGTCGCGCGGTAGGGAAGCGGCGCGAACGGCGGGGGCGCTGACGGTGAACAGCGCGAACCCCGGCTCGTCGGCGAGTGGCCGGTGCGCCAGCGCGCCGATCGCGCCGCGCTCTGGCGTCGCACTCGGCAGCAGGATCACCACGTCGTCGCTCGTGCCACGCGCGCGGACCTCACGCCGATCTCCGCGCTCGCGCACGTCGAGGCGGTGCGTCGGCGAGTACGGACGGCCCGACGCGAGCCGTGCGTCGTAGGTCAGCACAAAGGATGACGCGCCGCCCGCCATCGCGGCGCGGTCGTCGTCAGGCATGCGGGGCGACGACGCGCCGCCGTTGGGCCGCCCGGTGGTGTAGGCGACGCGCAACGCGTCGCCGTCGCGAGGCAGGACGGCATCGAAACGGACGACGATGTCGCGCGGCTCGCCCGACGGAAGCGGGAAGATGCGCGCGCGCAGCATTCCCTGCCCCATCCACTCGACCAGCGCCGGGTCGCGCTGACGCCTGACGATGTCCTCGTAGATCGCGCGCGCCCGCCCGGCATCGACGATCTCTCCCATCACTGGCTCGCCGCCGATCGTCAGGCTGAAGTCGCGGAAGGCCGCGTCGCGCGGCAGCGGAAAGAGATAGTCGGCCTCGCCGAGTCCGGCGCCGCGGTTGACGAATGTCTCGCGTACCTCGTAGCGAAGCACGCGCCCCTCGAGCGTGACGCGGACGTCGCTGCGTGTGCGCTCGATCGCGCCGGACGTGGGGCGGTCACACGCCGGCAGCAGACAGGGGCGGGGGATGACACGTCCCTGGGCCGCGGCCGCGGAGGCGGCGGCGGCAAGGATGAGGGCCGCGAGCGAGAGAATCGCGAGCGGGCGCGTCGCGAGCGCGCGGCGCGTCGAGCGGGGAGCAGGGCGGAACATGGAGCCTCCGGGGGTAGGAGCCGCAATAGGGCCTATCCGGGAGACGTCGTACCTTGCTCGACTTGCACACGGGGGGTAGGTGCGGGCGGTCGCGCCGCTGGGACGTGAGCGCGGGGGCGCTTGCGCGACCGTACGCATTCCGGCAACGCGCGGCAGCGACGCGCGCCGACAGGAGTCCTCGCGGGATTGCCGCCACCAGCGCCCGCACTGCATCAACGCTGGCGCGTCAGCGAAAAACCAACGCGGCGTGGGACCGCCGTTCATGCACCAACACTGTCGCCTGCGCCAGCGCGAAACGCGCCGGTCGCCGCGTCCCGTGCATCGGCCAGCGCGCGCGTGACGATGCCAAGTCAGAGGGCCCCACCGCGGGCACCCACTACCGCCGGTACCACGCCTCCTGCAGAAGCCGTTCGTGCATGAGACGCGCGATCTTGATTTCGCCACTCGCGGACGGGTGCACTGCATCGTTGACGAAATCGCTTCGCTCGTAGCACACGCCCCCGCCGTTCCTCACGCCCACGCTGCAGTCCGGGGCCCAGAGGTACGCCCACCAACCGTGCCACACCCCATCGACCTGAGGATTGGCAGCGAGCCAGCGGTTGAGCGCGTGCCCCTCCTCGTAGGCCTGCGGTTCGCCGCGTTCCGGTCGCGCGGTGTAACCGCCGTAGCTACGGCTGCTCGTGTACACCGCCTGAACATTTGGGAACGCGGGCTTTACGCGTGTCGAGAACGCACGGAGGTTGCGCTCGAACACGGCGAAGTTGGAACCGGGGGCTGGATAATGCGGTAGCGCGACGCCACCGGCGCCAATCCCGAACTGGTTGGCGGCCTTATGCAGGATGACCCGGACCTGATCGCGGCGCAGGCCGCGAGCGGGCAGCCTCGTATTCAGGCACGCATCCCAAAGCATCTCATCAAATGCGGGGTCGATCCAGCGTTCGATCGCATGGCTCCCAACGGCGCAGTTGACCGGCCGGACCGCCGGCGAGACCTCCGCCGCCCACGGTCCACCAGTACCGATGGCCGCGAGCAAGCGCGCGCACTCCTGATTGGCGTTGCTCATGCCGACGCAAACCACGCCGATCACGCCATCGACAGGTGTGATGCTTGGAGCCGACTGTTTCGTGAGCGCCAGCGGCAATCCCTTGTACGTGGCCGGTCTGGAACTGCCTGACTTGGCGTCGATCGGGAACGGCGTCGATATGTCCACGGCGCTCGGACCAGAGACGGGAGCAGTGGTGTTTCCTGTGCAGGCGACCCCGCCAAGCAGAAGGATCGAAAAGACGCGTGACGCGCGTACGATGAACAAAGTCGTCGAGTACATATGCGTGATCCGAAGTAAAAACTGGTCGCCCACGCAGTTTGACGTTGCGGCGGCTGGGCTGATTCTAGACCGACGACGCAGGCACCGGATGGTTAACGCCCGACAGCATGATGCGCGCCGCCTCGATCGGGGCGGCGTCGGTGTCGATGTGCCCCGTCGGATTGCGCGGCGTGTCGTGCGGCAGACGGCACTCCGGTGTGAGCTCGCCGCCGTCCCTCGCTTCGGCGGCGGTCGGTAACAGTCGGTACGGCCGGCGGGGGATGCGGGGACGCGGGGATGTAGTCTCGCCGCGTTCGATCCGTGGCGGTGCGCGACAGCAGCAGATCCTCCGCGCATGGCTGACTTCACCACAGCTTCCGCCCCGGTCGCTGAGCAAGATACGGCCCGAACCGAGTGCACCTGGCTGAACGGGACCCGTTGCCGTAGAGCCGGTGGGGTTGGGGTTCTCAAGCTGCGTTGGATGGTATGGCGTGGAGGTGCTCGAAGGCGAGCGGCGACCGCTGCCCCAAGGCGGAGTGGCGACGGTGCGGATTGTACCAGCCGTCGATGTAGCGGAACGACGAGACGGGCTTCGGTGTGCGAGGCGAAGCGACGCTTGGCGAGGCACTCGCCCGCGAGCGTCGAGATGAAGCTCTCCTCCATGGCGTTGTCGTAGGCATCACCGCGACCCACAACTGATTCGGCGCGGCCGCGCGGAAGTTGCGATGGCGACGCCCGGCGACGGGCCAGCGGAACCGAAAACGGGGGCTCCGCACGGAGCCCCCGTTTTCGCAGTGTAGCTGATAGTGAACGACTGACTGACCACGGGAGTCCGTCCCGCGCAGTCAGCGACATACGCGGAAGGATCCACAGGCGCGCGTCGCGATCGGCGTGCCATTCCGGTTCGCGTCGCTGAGCTCCGGGGCGGTAATCGAATCCTTCCGGAATCCGCGCGAGCACCGTGCGCGTGGTCTTCGATTCGTCCGTTCAGCACTTCAGAACAGCATATGTCGCCTATGCAATTTCAGGGGACGGCGATTAGGCGACCCTCACGCGACCCGAGCGGTCCGCACCAGCGGGAGCGCTGCGGCTGAACGTCAAAGCCAGGATCTGCGGTTGCCCGTGGAGGGCGACCGCAGATCCTGGCCTTGATGCCTACCTGAACCCGAATGGCCGGGCCGATTCCGCTCACCCAGGGAACGCACTCACTGGTGGAATCGGATCCGGGGCGGTGATGAACCCTCCTGCAGCGGCAATGACCTCCGCCGAGGTGCGGCGCATGTCGAACGCGTTATTGTTCGGCGTGATCTTGGCGCGGTTGATCAGGCGGAATCCTGCGGCATGTTCCCCCTCGACCCCAGCGATCGAGCCGGCAGCGGCAAGAATGCCCGCATCGTCGATATTGCCGACCTGTCCGAGGTAGGCGGTGACGCCGACGTCTTCGAGGATCTGCGCAACCGCGAGGAACTTCTCCGCACTCGTAAATGCGTCGCCGAAGTCGAATCGGAAGAGCGAACGCGGC
>JBBQHX010000271.1:0-4725 GCA_038324385.1 Gemmatimonadales bacterium
GTGAATCGCCGACGCGCTCATCGCCAGCGCCATGATCAGCGCCGCGCGATAGCCATGACTCGAGACATCGCCGAGCATGAACCCGGCACGGTCGCCCGGCAGGCGGAAGAGGTGGTAGAAATCGCCGCCAACGCTTTCGGCTGGAATCACGCGTGCGGCGACGTCGGCGATCGGCGCGAGTGCGCCGGGCCGCGGCAGCAGCTTCATCTGCAGGTCGTGCGCGAGCTGCATCTCCTGCAGCAACCGCTGCTGGCTGAGCGAGGCGCGAACGAGGCGCGCGTTCTGAATCGCCGTCCCGATCTGCGTCGCGATCGCCGCGACCAGCTTGAGGTCGCCGGCCGAGAACGGCTGTTTCGAGCGACGGTCGGAGAGATTGACGACCCCGAGCGGCATCGCGCCCGTGGGCGACGTCCACATGATCGGCACCGAGAGCATCGCCCCGCGTCGATAGGGCGACTCGGCGTCGCACGTCATCTCCCCCTCGGCGACGATCAGCGGCGTCCGATTGCGGAAGACGTGCGCGGAAATGCTGTCAGGATCGTCGGCGGGAATCGGCTGCAGGGCACCGGAGTCGCCGGGAAGCACGGCCGCGCCGGGGAGCGTGTCCGTCGCGCTGTCGTGCACGAGGATGGCCCCGGTGCGTGCCCCGATCGTCTCGGTGACCTCGCGCAGGATCGTGCGGGCGGTGTCTTCGAGCGAGACGGTCTGGCCGAGGATCTCGCTGATCGTGTAGAGGAGGTTGATCTCCTCATACCGTTCGGCGAGCTCTCGTGCGGCATGCTCGACTTCGAGCATCGCCTGCAGATGCCGTCCGATCACTCCGGCCATCAACACGGTGGTGCGAACGATGTCGGCGCGCCCGTCAGGCGCGGGGCCAACGGCGAGCCAACTGCGGTGCGCACCGGGCACGGGCGCGACCTGATAGGTCCCGTCAGGCAGCGCGACCTCACGCACCGTGCCGAGCGAGAGCAGCACGTCGGCCGACATCGGGATCGCCCGTCGGGCGTTGGAGCCCGGCGTGCTGGCGACGACCTGTCCCGTGCGCGGATCCTCCGACCAGATGGTCGCGGCGCAGCCGGTGGAGTCGGCGACCGCGGCGAGCAGCGTGTCGACTTCGGTCATGGCCGGAGCAGCGTCAGGCGCACGACGTTGCCGTGGTCGTCGAACCGCTCGACGCGGTCCATCAGGGCCCGCATCAGAAAGAGTCCGCGGCCGTCCTCACGTTCGAGCGCCGCGCCCGCGGTGGGGTCGCCCGTGGACGCCAACAGGTCGAAGCCCTCGCCCTGGTCGCGGATCTCGACGACGAGGGCGGTCGGATCGACCGTGCAGTGCAACGCGACGTCGGCATCGGGGCGGCCGATATTGCCGCGCAGCATCGCGTTCGAGAGCGCCTCCGTGAGGGCGACGGGGACGTTCAGCGCGCGGTGGCGACGCGGGAAGTCGAACGCCTCGCACTCGTCGCGGATCAGCTCCACGACGGGTTCGATGTAGCGTACGTCGTTGGGGATCACGAGGTCGAGGTCGACCCCCTGCCCGTCGTCCGACGGCACGCGCCGCGCGGCGGCGCGAATGCTCGAGAGCTCTGGTGGCGGCGGGACCGATCGCACCGGGTCCGCACCGGGGTGCACCGATCCCTCGCCGTCCCGGCGAGGCTCGTCGCTCAGAACGCCTCGAGCGCCCGCTCGCGGGTGTCCGCGATGTGGAAGAGCGTGTCCAGCTTGGTCAGCTCGAACAGCGTCTTGAGGTCGTCGTTGAGGTTGGCGAGGCGCAGTTCCCCGCCCTGCTCGCGAATCTTCTTCGAGAGCGAGACCAGCACGCCGAGCCCCGAGCTGTCGATGTAGCCCGTCTGGCTGAAGTCGATCAGGAACTTGCGTTCCCCGCCTTCGAGCTCGTCCAGCACGCGCTGCTTCAGTTCCTGCCGGTTGCCGACGATGAGCTGGCCCTCGACTTCCACCATCATCACGTCGCCCTGCTTCTGAATCGAGAAGCTCATGTGCTCGTCCTCGGGAGTGTCTCGGCCTGAGTTGGCGAGTCGGCCACCTGCAGGGCCGTGATCGCCGCCACGTTGATTATGTCGTCCACCGATGCGCCGCGCGAGAGGTCGCTGCACGGTCTCGCGAGCCCCTGCACGATCGGTCCGATCGCCTCGGCGCCACCTAACCGCTGCACCAGCTTGTAGCCGATGTTGCCGGAATCGAGGTCGGGGAACACTAACACATTTGCGCGTCCGGCCGTGGGACTGCCCGGCGCCTTGCGCCCGGCCACGGCCGGATGCACGGCCGCGTCAGCTTGCAATTCTCCGTCCACCGCCAGCCCCGGCGCCCGCTCGCGCACCCGCGCCACCGCGGCTCGCACGCGGCCCACCGAATCGCCTTCGGCGCTCCCCTTGGTGCTGAACGAGAGGAAGGCGATCACCGGCTGGTCGCCCACGATCCGCACGCGGTCGGCCGCCGCCGCGAGCGCGATGTCGGCGAGCTGCTCGATGGTCGGGTACCGCACGACGGCGCAGTCGGTGAACGTGAGGACCTCGGCGCTCTCCCCGCGAAAGGGCCGGCACACCATGTAGAACGCGCTCGAGACGGTGCGCACTCCCTCGGCCGGGCCGAGCAGCCAGAGTCCGGCTCGCAGCACCTCGCCGGTGGTGTGCATCGCGCCCGCGACGCAGCCGTCGGCGTCACCAAGCGCGACCAGTCCGTCGGCGAAGTAGAGCGGCGTGCGCGAGAGGGCGCCCGCCTGTTCGGCGAGCGCGCCGCGCCCCCGCCGGCGCGCGACCATGAACTCCTCGATCGTCGCCCGGCGTGGATCGTCGAGCGGATCGACGACGGTCACCCCCGCTTCGGCGGCGGCGGCGCGTGCGTCGGCGTACGAATCCGGCGCGCGCGGATCAAGCACGAGGATCGGTTCGACGATCCGCTGTGCCGCGAGGACGCGGATCGCGTCCAGCGTGCGCGGGTCGGCGCTCTCCGGAAAGACGATGCGCCGCCGCCGGGCGCCGGCGCGGAGTCGAAGCTCGGTAAGAAAGCTCATCGCGCGACAGGAATCGGGAAGCGGGGCTCGTCAGGCATCGCTGAACTTCGCCCGCAACGCGGCGACGACGCGAGGATGCGCGAACGGCTCCACCCCGCCACCGAAACGGGCGACCTCCCGGACGAGGCTGGAGCTGACATACGTGGTTTCGACGGACGGCAACATGAAGACCGTCTCGATCTCGGGCGCGAGGCGACGGTTCATCAGCGCCATCTGGAACTCGTACTCGAAGTCGCTCACGGCGCGCAGGCCGCGAATGATGATCCGCGCATCGAGCGACCGGGCGAACTCGACCAGCAACCCGTCGAACGCCCGCACCTCGACGCGTTCATCGGGGCCCACCGCCTCACGGATGAAGCTGGCCCGCTCGTCCATCGTGAACAGCGGCTGCTTGTTCACGTTCGTCGCCACGCCCACCACCAGGTGGTCGACGAAGGCGAAGCTCCGGTCGATCAGATCCGTATGCCCGTTGGTGACGGGATCGAAGCTGCCCGCGTACACGCCGACTCTACCCATTGGCGTCACTCATTGGCGTCCCTCATTCGGCGTCCCTCATTCGCGTCACGGAAAAGCGTGATCGCCGTGTCTCCATAGCGGCGCATGTCGCCGCCCGGGGGCATCGGAGCGCGCACCGAGTGCTCGATGCCGAGCACTCGGGCAAAGCGGGTCTCCAACCAGCGCGCGGCGACCTGTTCGGCCATGCCGAGCGCATAGGGAGGATCGGCGAAGGCGAGATCATACGCGCCCGCGCCCACCGTGTCGAGGAAGCGCAGGGCGTCGCCGCGCCGCACGCTCGCCGCCGCGCCGGCCCCCAGCAGGGCGATGTTCTCGCCGATGGCGCGCAAACTCGGCGGCGCGAGCTCCACGAACTCGGCCGACGCGGCGCCCCGCGAGAGCGCCTCGAGCCCGAGCGCTCCCGAGCCGGCGAACAGGTCGAGCACGCGCGCACCCGGGATCTCCCGCGCGACGATGCTCATCCACGCCTCGCGCACCCGGTCGGCCGTCGGACGCACCCGGTCGCCCCGCGGGACCCCGATGCGCCGGCCGCGCCATTCCCCGCCGATGATCCGCACCGCCCTACCAACGCACGTCGGCGAGGCGTGCCTGGAGCCGGCTCTGGCCGCGGTACTCGTCGCGCTCGATGCGAAAGGCGACGTCCACGGGGAGCGCGGGGTCGAGGTCACGGGCAAGCGCGCCCATCCCCCAGCCCAGCGCGTCCAGCTCGCCGCCGCTCGTCGTCAGGCGGAGCTTGAGCCCGTCCGAGCCCACCACCCGCGGGGGGCCGGCGAGCCTCACGCCGCGCGCCACGAACACCGGCGACGGATTGCCGATCCCGAACGGCTCAAAATGCTTCAGTAGCGTCTCCAGCCCGTCGTCGATGTCGTCGAGCGCGACTTCCAGGTCCACCCGCAGCTCGGGCACCAGGTCGTCGAGGGTGAGCCGGGCGCGGGCGACCTCGTCGAAGCGTGTCGCGAAGGCGGCGACCTGGTCGCGATGCACCGTCACGCCGGCCGCGGCCTTGTGGCCGCCGTAGCGCAGGAGGAGGTCGCTGCACTCGCCCAGGGCGCCGTGGAGATCGAACGCGGGAATCGAGCGCCCGGAGCCCTTCCCCTCGTCGCCGTCGATGGCCACGAGCACCGCCGGCCGCCCGTACTCCTCGACGATGCGTGAGGCGACGATCCCGATCACCCCGGCGTG
>JBBQHX010000272.1:0-4718 GCA_038324385.1 Gemmatimonadales bacterium
TCGGCGGCGCGTGCCTCACGCTGCAGCACCGCGCTGCGGGCCTCGAGCGCGTCGGCGGCGATGGTGCCGCCGGCCAGCGCCGGCGGGAGTCCGCGAAGCACGGCGGCGGCACTCGCGAAGCGCGGGTTGATCGACACCACCTCGACGCGGCGCGCATCGCCGTCGGGTGCGACGAGGTCCATCAGGCAGACGTCGGCGAGCGTCGGCACGACGAGGCGTCCGATGTCGCGCAGGATCGTGTCCGCGTCGAGCGAGGCGGTGAGCACGCCGCTCGCCTCGGCGAGGAACCGTGCCCGCCGCGCCGCCTGACGCACCTGAGCGTTGGTCCGCACCAGCTCCTCGTAGCTCGAGACGAGGAGGTCGAGGATCTGCTCCTTGCCGGCGGTGATGGTGAAACGCTCGCCGAGGAACGTGATGTCGACCGCGCCGCCCGGTCGTGAGGCACGCCGCATGTCGCGCGTCGCCATCACCTGCCGCACGCGCGTGAGCAGGTGCTCGTCGGCGTAGGGCTTCGTGATGTAGTTGTCGGCGCCGCATTCCAGCCCGCGCACGATGTCCATCGGATCGCTCAGGCCGGTAAGCAGCACCACGGGCAGGTCGGAGCCGCCGGGCAGTGCCTTGATCGCGCGACAGACGTCGTAGCCGCTGATGCCGGGCATCATGATGTCGGTGAGCACCAGTTCGACTGCCCCGCCAGGCACGAGCGAGAGCGCCTCCTCGCCGCTCCGCGCGACGATCGCCTCGTAGCCGTGGGTGGCGAGCAGCGCCGCCAGTGCGGCCGCCTGCGTCGCGCTGTCCTCGACGACGAGCACGCGGGGGCGATAGCCCTGGCCCGCCGCGGGCGTGCGCATGCTGGCGCGCACGGACGGCGTCGGACGGGGGCCGGACGGGTCGGGCGGCAACGTACCGGTCATCGGACGAGCTCCACTATTCTTGGGGCGATCGCGTCCAGGGGTAACACGAGGTCGGTCAGCCCCGCACGCACCGCTTCCTGCGCCATGCCGTAGACCACCGATGTCGCCTCATCCTGCGCCAGCACGTAGCCGCCGGCCGCCTTGAGCTCGGCCAGCCCGGCCACGCCGTCGTTACCCATCCCGGTCATGATCACCGCCAGGCTCGCCGCACCGAACGACTGGGCCACCGACGCGAACAGGTGCGTGACCGACGGCCGGAATCCGCCGATCGGCGGGCCGTCGGAGAATACCGCGCGCCCGTCGCTCCCGATCCCGAGGTGGTAGTCGTCAGGCGCGAGATAGACGATACCACCGCGCAGCGGCTCGCGCGACTCCACCACCTTCACGCGCAGCGGCGAGCCGCCGTCGAGCCAGGTGGCGAGGCCGGCGACGAAGCTGCGGGCCATGTGCTGCACAACGACGATCGGCAGCGGAAAGTTCGGCGGAAAGCCGTCAAGCAGCGTCCGCAGCGCGGCCGGCCCGCCCGTCGAGCAGCCGATCGCGAGCAGGCGGATCCGCAGGTTCGCGGGCAGGCTCGGCAAGATGGCACCCTGCCGGTCGACGGCCGGTCGTCGCGGCGCCCACCGCCGCACGACCTTCACCTGCGCCATCGCCTTGACCATCGCCGTGAGCTGCGCGCGCTGTGCCTCGAACTCCGGGTCGAGTGGACCCTCGGGCTTGGGCAGTACCATCAGCGCGCCCGCCTGTGTGGCATCGAGGGAGAGCGCGACGGCGCTCGTGTTGGCCGCCGACGAGACGATGATGATCGGCGCCGGCGAGAGCGTCATGATTTCTTTGGTCGCGGCCAGCCCGTCGAGCCCTGGCATGTGCACGTCCATCGTGATCAGGTCGGGCTCGAGCTGCTGTGCCTGACGAACGCCGTCGCGCCCGTCGGCGGCCTGGCCGATCACGGTAATCTCGGGATCGCTCTCGAGCATCGCGACGAGCAACTGCCGCACGGTGGGGGAATCCTCGACGACGAGCACGCGGATCATGGCTCGTTCCCTCGGCCGAGTAACTGACGGACGGTCTGCAACAGCTCTTCCTGGTCGAAGCTGGATTTCACGATGTAGGCATCGGCGCCCGCATCCATGCCACGGCGTTGCTGCTCCACGGATTCGAGCGAGGTCACGAGCACCACCGGCAGACGGGCGAAGCGCGACGACGCGCGGATCGTCTCGCATAACGCGTAACCGTCCATGCGCGGCATCTCGACGTCGGTGAGCACCAGTTCGGGCGCGTGTTCCTGCACCAGCTCCCACCCGGCCTGGCCATCCACCGCCGTAATCACATCGTAGCCGGCCGCCGTGAGCACACTCTGCTCGAGCGTGCGCGTGGTGATCGAGTCGTCGACGACGAGGATGCGCGGCGTGCGCGCGGCCGCTGCCGCCTGACGACGGGCCGGTGCCGCACCGCGCTCGCCGACGGCCGCCACGGCCAGCGCGTTGGGATTCGCCACCAGCGCGATGCGACCCGAGGGCAACAGCGCCGCGCCGCCGAGGTGCGCGAACGGCGCACTGCCGCGCCGCTCGATCGGGCGCACCACGAGATCCGACTCCGTCACCAGCGCGTCGACGACGAGCGCCACCCGCTGCTCGTCGGACTCCAGCACGACGAGCACCAGCTCACCCTCGCCGAAGTCGGGTGCGACCAGCGGCGGCCCGAGCAGAGCGGCCAGTGAGGCCAGCGGGAGTGCGCCTTCCGGATCCGGCAGCACCAGCCGTCCGTCGACCTCCCGCAGGTCGGCCGCCGCCACACGCCGGAGCCGCGTCACGCTGGCCGTCGGAATCGCCACCGTCTGTCCGCTCACGTCGACGAGCAGCGCGCGCTGGGTCGCGAGCGTCAGCGGGGTCTCGATGACAAACGTCGTTCCGCGCCCCGACCGCCAGCGCACATCCACCGTTCCGCGCAATCGTTCGGCGGCAGCCCGCACGATGTCGAGCCCGACGCCGCGCCCCGAGATCTCGGTGGCCGACGCTCGCGTCGAGAAGCCGCTCTCGAAGAGCAGTCGGGCGAGCGCCCGCTCCTGCGTCGGCACAACGAAGCCGCGCGCACGGGCGCGGGCGCGAATGCCGTCGAGGTCGACACCGCCGCCATCGTCGGACACGGTCACGTGCAGTTCCTGGCCGCGCAGCGCCGCGGCGACGATGATTGTTCCGTCGGCCGACTTGCCGGCGCGCAGCCGCTCCGCCGGTGTCTCGATGCCATGATCGACCGCGTTGCGGACGAGCTGGAGCAGCGCATCGCGCAGCCCGTCGAGCACCGAGCGGTCGGCCTCGACGTCGGCCCCGACGATCTGCAGCTCGACCTGCTTCCCGGTCTCGGACGCGAGATCGCGCACGACGCGCGGCAGCGCTTCCACCGCCTCGGCGAACGGCCGGAGTCGTAGCCGCCGCACGCTCTCCATCAACTCCCCACTGGCGCGATGCACGAGGCCGGCCGCGCGTTCGCCGTGCAGCGCGGCCCGCTGGGCCTCGTTGAGCACCGTGCGGAGCGCGTCGCCGAGGTCGAGTAGGAGCTGGCGTTCGGCCACGCCGCCGCCGCCGCGCTCGATCGTCTGGCGGAGCCGGATCGACGCGCGGCGGTAGACGGTAATGGCGCGGGCGGCGCTGGTGGCGACGGTCGAGACGGCGTCGGGCACCTCGGTGATGGCGCCCGCGGCGAGCATCATCTCGCCCGCCGTCGCGAGCAGGTCGGCGAGCTTCTCGCTCTGGACCCGCACCTGCGTCTCGGACCGGACGGCGATCGAATCGTGTGGCGCGTCGGCGCCGTCGTCGGCCGATGCCCCGCCCGCATCATGGCCGTCGTGACCGTGCGCCCCGCGCCGGTTCGCAGCGCGTGGCGCCTCCTCGAGCGGGTCGCTGTCCCGCACGCTGACACCCGCCGCGTCAGGCGCCGCGTCAGGCGTGACCGCTGCCGACGGAGCCGGGGTTGCCGTCGCCGGCGCCGCGGGGAGTTCGCCAGGCACGCCGCCGCCGGCGAACTGCCTCGTCAGGCGCGCCAGCGGCGCTGAGTCGAGTGGGGTCCCCGACCGGAGCTGCGCCCCCGCCCCCGACAGCGCGTCGGCGGCGCCATAGAGCAGCCGGAATTCGCCGGGCCCGAGCGTGCGGTAGCCGTCGCGCGCGTCGGAGAGCGTACTCTCCATGACGTGACAGAGCTCCTCGATCGGCGTCAGGCGCGTCGCCCGTGCGGCACCCTTGAGCGTGTGTGCGACCCGGAAAATCGCCCCCAGCCGCGCCGGATCGGTGGTGCCGTCACGCTCCAGCGCGAGCAGTTCCGCGTTCAGCTCGCGGACCTGCTCGTCCAGCTCGTCGAGAAACGTTCGCAGCAGCCGCGCCGCGAGGTCACCGCCGGGCATTCGCCCTTGCCTCACGACGCACGTGCTCCACGCCGACCATCGCCACCAGCTGGTTGCCGATCCGGCTCAGGTCGCCGGCGGCCTGTTCGGCTTGCTTGGACGAGGTCAGATTCTGCTGCGTCGCCTCGTGGATGTTGCCGATTGCCTGACGAATCTGCTCCATCCCGATCGCCTGCTGCCCCGACGACGCGACGATCTGCGCCGCCGCCTGCGCCGCCTGCGCGACCGCGTCGGCGAGCTGGCGGATCGTGCTGCCGGCCTCGGCAGCCTGACGGGCGCTGGCCGAGGCGTCCTTGGTGCCCTGCTCGGTCGCCATCACCGCGGCGCTCGTGGCGCCCTGAATCTCGGTCAGGATCTGACGGATCTGGACGGTGCTCTTCTTCGACTGCTGGGCAAGGCTCTTGATC
>JBBQHX010000273.1:0-4635 GCA_038324385.1 Gemmatimonadales bacterium
GGCGGCCTGGAAGCGTGAACGGTCCGACCGTCCGCGACGCGCGGCGACCGATGATTGGCCGGCCGGACGCGTCCGCCGGCAGCGCGGCCCCCGTCGGGTATAACGGCGACGAGCCGTTTCACAACGACCTCCAAACGCCGCGGGGCTCCCCGCCGGATTGGGCGATCGGTCCCGCGTGGGGGTTGAACAATGTCACAAAGCCCTGGTCCTACCTCCGCGTGGCGAAGCTGCCTGAGGAGAGGCCCGGTCGCCGGAGGGCGCTCGCGCTGGAAGGAGTTTCGTGGGAGGTCGCCCTGCCGCAGGATACGTGGGGCGGGCAGGTAGTAGGCGACGCTGCCGGTCGGCATGCTCGTTCGGCACCGGCACCGGCACCGGCACCGGCACGATGCGAACACCGCGATCGGTCAGCGCCTCGCTCGACGTGATCGACTGGAACTTTGCGGCGCGAGTTACCGAATAGGGAAGGATCTGTCGCAAACGGTCGATCACGATCGAGCCGGCCACGACGCGCGCACCGGCCGTGACGTAAGGCGCGATATCCCCCACGTGATCGGAATGGTGATGCGTCACCAGCACGTAGCCAATCGGCTTGTCGCCGAACTGCGCGAGCGGGTCGCCCGCGTCGATAATCACAGTGCGATAGCACAACGAACCACGCTCCCGGGTGGAACCACCACATCGCCAGGACGCACTGGCTGAGCAGCCCAACCAGCGAGTCGGAGCGGCCTACATGTGGCAACTCATACACCCAACGGTGAGCCCCGCACTCGGTGACGTGGTCCCAGTTCGGCAACCCGCTTGAGGAATGCCGAAAGCAGTTCTGCGTCCATGTCTGGCAAATTGTCGGTGAGGACAACACCCGCAGAACTTGGGAACTCGAACCGAGATGTTGTCCACTGTGCTGTGGCGGTGAAATTCGACAGGCGCCCGTTACCGTCCTGCTTGGATCGGACGGTAAGTCGGGTTTTGAAGTCGCGCGGGTAAAGGTGGTCGAGCGTAGGCGGCGGTGCCGTCACCGCCTTCCGCTTGTTTCCACACTTTCAGACGATTGCTCCGTGAACCGGTGCGCGATACGCAACTGGCGATGCGCGCGTACTAATACCCTCTCCGGCGTCCGCATCACGCGGTCGTGGACTCGACGTCCAATGGGTACGCGCTCACGGGTCTGCTGACCGAGACCGGGGTCGACTCCGGCTCGGCCACTCCAATTACGTCACGGCGATCTGCGAGCCTAAAACATGATGAACCCACCACCACCACCACCGCCGCCGCCGCCGAACCGCGGGTTCACGATGTTGTTGTAGATCGAGCCGAAGGTGTAACTGAGACCGGCGCTCACGAAATACCGGTAGGACGTCGCGAGCTGCTGGCGGCGCAACAGCACCTCTTCATCGGTGGCGCCCCGCTTCGGGAGATAGAGCTGGTCGCGGACCAGTGACGCCGAGCCCGAGATGTTGAAGGCGAGGCCGCGCACGATGCGAAAGTCGGCGCTATTGAACAGGCCAACCGACATCTTGCCGGGGTCGTGGAAGAACTGCGATCCGTTCAACGCCGCGCTCACCGATCCCCACGGCTGCCGGGCCTCCACAGCCACCACGAGTTCGTGGTACGGCCGGGTCTCTTCGGTGCGGTCAAAGATCGTCTCCTCGCGATAGTTGAACGCGCGTACCCCGGCGCCGTATCGCGCCGTGAGTTGCCGGCGCGTCGACTGCGCATAGGGGAAGACATTGAACTCCACGGCCGGCGCCGCCGAGAGCACGAGCTGCTGATTCAGGAACGTGGACGAGGACGCCGCGACCGTGCCGCCGGCCGACCAGTGGTCCCCAAGGCTTTTCACCACGAGGGCGTTCGCGCCGTAGGAGTTGCGGTAGTTAGTCACCGACCGACCGCTGCCGAACGTGAACTCGCTCTCGTCATATGAGCCGTTGAGGGCGACGGTCGTCTTCCAGGCGTCAGTGATGCGATTTGCCGACAGCGAGCCGAACCCGCTGAACCCCTTCGACTGCGACTCGCCGTTCGTGAATCCGTTAGCGCGTACCCGGAACACCCAGAACTTCCACGGATCGTGTTGCGGCACGGGCGCCTGCTGTGGTTCCTGGGCGGTCGGCGCCCGGAGCGTGATCTGGACACGGTCGGCCTGGCCGGCGCGGGCGGCGTAGCGCACGAGCCCCGCCCGCAGCGTGCTGACCAGCCCCCGTCGGACCGCGTCGTCCGCCGCCGCGGGCGGGGCGACCCAGCGCAACGTGTCTGACACGCCGGCATACTGGCGCAGGCCGAGGAAGGCGAGCGTATACTCGGTCCCGCCGCCGCCCGTGGCCTGCCGCGTCACGAGGACATGGGCGTCCGCCACGGCGCGGTCGCGCACATGGTTCACCCAGGTGATCTCGGTGCGGAAGTAATCGAGGTCGCAGAACATCTGCTGGCAGTCGATGAAGACGCGCGGCGCCTCGAGGGCCGATGCTGGGGCACTGTCGGGGCTGGCCTGCGCGACGAGGTGGATCGGCGCACCGTAGATCGAGACGGCGACGCAGAGGACGGCGAGACCAGGCTTCACGTAGCGGGCTCCAGGGTGGGGCGGGGCGCCAGGATGCGCCGGCCCGCGCTGCGGCGCGAGCCAGGCACCGACGCTGATCGGAACCGTGCGAAGTTGATCCCCCGCGAGCGGTCTCGTCAAGGAGCGTGTAGCCGCAGCGTCAGGCGGCGACCTTCGTCGGATGCGCGGATGAGGACTTCACCGGTGCGGTGACAGTCCGTTCCCCGTCCTGGAAGGCCACGCCGCCGCAGACCTCGGCGCAGCGATGCGGCGCGTGCAGCTTCCGGACGTGCTGCTCGACGACGAGCAGGAGTCAGAGGTGGGCCGCCAAGCGCATCACGAAAGGGGAGAACGCGACGGCCCTGATCTGGCGGCCCGGCCTGGCGGGTGACCGTGCTGCGATGCCGGGCAACCGCCCTCGTCGTCACCAGCTTTGCCCCGCCCCGTCGTTAAGCATGGCGACATCGAACGAGAGCATCGCCGACGAGCGTGTTCGGCGCCGATTCGCAACCTCCAGTTGCTTCAGCCGGCGGGGCACTCGACCTTCTCCAGGCCGCCGCACTTGGCCCGCCGGCGAAAAGGCCGGTCGCGTTGCGAGCGTCTGCTCGACGTCGATCACCTCGAATCCGTGCCACTACCTCAACAGCGTCGTGACCCAATCCGTCGCCACGGCTTACCCCCGCTGCCGTGGCATGCACCGGGTTCCGCTCACTGTCAGCCGGGCGCTTCCCAAAAGTTCGGGGAGAACCATTTTTGCGGCAGCCGTGCATGGCGCCTGATCGGATCATCCCGCGGCGCCGGACGAACTGGGCGACGCGGACGTGCAGCTGCGCGTCCGCGGACCATGATGCGCCTGATTGCCGCGAACGTCGCGCGTCAGCCACGGCCTGGGCTGCCGATCGGGCTCACGGCCGCCGCATCCCCTCCATCCGTCCGCGCAGCACCGAGTCACTGCCCGCGCCGACATATCGTGCCTCGAAACTGCCGGTCAGCCGGTTGCCCACCATTCGATTGACCCCACGCGTCGTCGTGGTCACGCCCGGTCGCAGCACGCTCTCGTACGGCCCAAACTCGTAGACGACGCTGTCGCCGCCGATCGCGAGCACGCGCGTCGGCATCGGGTCGCGCCCGGGGAAGGCGACCATCCAGGTCGCGGTGTCCGCCGTCGCCATCATCGTCGTCGCGGTGAGGCTGTCGCCCGTCTCGCTGAGCGCCCACATGTCCCATGTGCCCGCGAAGCTCGCCGCGGTCGCGTCGGGCGCCATTGCGGTCGCCGGGGGGACGGTGGCCGAGTCGATCGCCGCCGTGTCGTCCATGCCGTCGTCGCCACCGCACGCGATCGCGAACAGGCTGGCGAGCACCACGACCCCTGATGTCAGTACGGAACGCATCGGAACACTCCGCGAAGAGGATAGCGGGCCGCCCGGCGAGCGTACACGGGCGGCCCATGGCGCAGGGAACAGCAGCCAATGTACGTCGCGGCGCCGGAAGCGCCTGACGACCCGCCGGCTGACCGCTGCCCGGCCTTCACCCGCCGATCTGACGGGCGCAGCCGCGGAACCCCCCTCGGGTGCGCGCGTGGCCGGAGGAGCCGACACACCCTAGCTTCACACTCGGACGTACAGCACGGCCCGCCGTGCTGCGCCGCGCCTCGCACTGAGACGACGTGAATGACGGACGCACCACTTGCGGAGAGAGCCGCTCCCTTTCGTGTCGCCCTGATCGGCTTTGGCCTCGGCGGCGCGGCGTTCCATGCGCCGCTGATCGAGGCCGTGTCGTCGCTCGAGCTTGCCGCGATCGTCACCGGGGACGAGGGCCGTCAGGCACTGGCGCGGCAGCGCCATCCGCGCGCGCGGGTGATCGCAAGCGCGGACGCCTTCTGGCGCGACACGATGGACGTCGACCTGGTGGTGATCTCGACGCCGAATCGCACGCACGTACCGCTCGCGCGCCGCGCACTCGAGCGGGGGCTGCACGTCGTCGTCGACAAGCCGCTCGCCCCCACGGCGCGTGAGGCGGGCGAGCTGATCGCCGAGGCGCGGGAGCGCGGCCGCATCCTCACGCCCTACCAGAACCGCCGCTGGGACGGCGACTTTCTGACA
>JBBQHX010000274.1:0-4622 GCA_038324385.1 Gemmatimonadales bacterium
CTCGAGGCGGAGCAGGCCATTCGACGGCAGGCGCTCACATTCGACACCATCCACGACGCCGTCGTGGTGATCGGGCCGGATGGGCGTGTGCTCGACTGGAACTCGGCAGCCGAGCGGATCTTCGGTTATGCGCGCGCGGACGTCGTCGGCCGACGTCCGGGGTTTCTGGTGGCCGATCCAGCCACGGCGCACAAAATGGCCGTGGCGCTCGCGCGCTCCGACCGATGGTCCGGCGAGGTGCGCGGGCTACATCGGGATCGAACGGAGCGGCTGTGCGAGTCGGAGCTCGTGCCCATGCTGGACGCGGCCCGGGCGCTCGTGTGCACCATCGCGGTGAGCCGCGACGTGACCCTCCGGAAGCGCCTCGAGCAACAACTGCTCCAGGCGCAGAAACTGGAGGCCATCGGCCAGCTCGTCGCGGGCATCGCGCACGAGATCAACACGCCCCCCCAGTACGTGATCGACGACGTGCGCTTCCTGGAGCAATCGTTCAATGACGTGCTCGACCTGGTCGCGTCGCTCCGGCGCGTGGCAGACGCCTGTCGGCCCCTGGGTCTGTGCGTGGGCGAGTTGGCGGCCGCCGACGAGGCCGCGGGGCGCACCGACGTCGACTTCCTCGCGGCCGAGCTTCCGGCGGCCCTCCACCACGCGCTCGAGGGCACCGAGCGCATCGCCGAGATCGTCCGCGGGATGAAGACGTTCTCGTATTCCGGGTCCACGGCGCTCATGCCCGCCGACCTCAATCAGCCGCTCGAGGCCGCCATCACCGTCTCGCGCAACGAGTGGGCGTACATCGCCGAGATCATGTGGGACCTCGATCCATCGCTTCCGCTCGTCCAGTGCCAGGTCGCGGAGATCAGCCAGCTGTTCTTGAACATCATGGTCAACGCGGCGCAGGCGATCGCCGTGACGCAGCAGGGTACGGAACGACGCAAGGGGGAGTCGGGTGAGCTCGCGCACCGATGGTGCGTGGGTGGAGATCCAGATCGCCGATACCGGAAGCGGCATCGCGGTCGACGCGCGCCCCAGAATCTTCGATCCGTTTTTCACCACGCGCCCCGTGGGGAAGGGCACCGGCCAGGGGCTGGCCATCGCGCACCGGGTGGTGGAGAAGCACGGCGGGCGCATCACGTTCGAGACGGAGCTGGGCGCGGGCAGCACGTTCGTCGTACGGCTTCCCGTCGCCGGTCCAGCCGTCGGACTGGCGATCGCGGAGACGGCATGACCGACTCGAGCGTCACGCCCATGACGCGTATCCTGTTCGTGGATGACGAGCCGCGGGTGCTCGACGGACTGCGGCGGTCGCTGCGTGCCCAGCGACACCGGTGGGACATGCACTTCGCCATCGGCGGCGAGGCCGCGCTGGCGGCGCTCGAGCAGGCGCCGTTCGACGTGATCGTGTCCGACATGCGGATGCCCGACGTCGACGGGCTCATGCTGCTCTCTGCGGCGCGCGAGCGCTGGCCGCGCATGGCGCGTCTCGTTCTCTCCGGCTACACGGACATGGAAGCGGTGCTGCGCTCCACGAGCGTCGCGCACCAGTTCCTCGCCAAGCCGTGCGACCCCGCAGAGCTTGTGGCAGTCATTGAACGCGCGCGCCGGCCTGCGGCGCCGTGATCCTCGGCAGACAGATCCATTATGGAGAACGGCATGCCCGCTCACATCGACGCTAACTTCGCCGCCCGGCTCGCTCCACATTTTCGCCTGGAGGAGCTGGATCGCTACCCTGCCAGCGTCTTCGGGCTCGGGCCCGATTCGAGGCTCGCATATTTCAATCCGGCGTGGACGGCGTTCGCCGACGCGAACGGCGGGCAGCCGCGCGTCGCGAGCACCTGGGGCCTCGGCACCCGATACCTTGATGCTATCGCCGAACCGCTCCGGCCGTTCTACGAGCGCTTGCTGGCGGGGGCACCCGAGCCGGGCGCATCCCTCCATCCGGTGTCACATCAGTACGAGTGCTCGAGTGCCACGCTCCTGCGCAGATTCAACATGCAGGTGTACTCGCTTCCGGGAGGTGCGGGGGTCGTGGTCGTCAACTCGCTGCTCGTCGAAATGACCCACGACGCGTCCGTCCGCCCGCCGCAGTCGGCTGACCGAGGGCGGTATCTGGATCCTCGTGGCATCATCGTGCAGTGTTCCCACTGCCGCCTCGTGCAGCGTGCGGCCGACCCGACGAGATGGGACTGGGTGCCGGCGTGGGTGGAGCACAGCCCCTCGGAAACGAGCCACAGCGTCTGCCACCTCTGCTTCGAGTACTACTACCCGGACGATGCGTCGTGATCGCCACGGTCGTGGGACGTCGGCGGGAAACCATCATGGCGGTGGCCGCGTTGCAATCTGGTGTCATGCGTCGGCGGAGAACCAACGCTTCCTGATCGAGTCCGACTCCGACCGGTGGTTCGTTCCGCCCTTGTTGGCCTTTGGGGCTGGGTCGGCGTGTGGCTCGACGGGCGGGTGCGCTGGACAGCCGTGCGCGACGTAGTGCATGATGCCTATCGTCGTGTTGCGCCGAAACGACTCGTGCGCACCCCAGACGAGCGATAGGCCGGCCGCGTCAGGCGACGCCGCGCTGCAGGTCGCGTCTCGTCGTACACCTTCCGGCACCCCTGATGGTTCAGCTCCGTCGCCTGCGCGCGCTGCTCCCTGCCGTCGTGCTGCTGCTGGCGGCTGCCTGTTCCGCCAATCCGCGTCCGGCGACCACGGTCGAGCGGCTGCTCGACGACGCCGATGCCGCGCGACTCGCCGAACGCGCCACCGTCGATACCGTGATCGAGCGCCTGGCGCGCCGAGCGGCGGCTCGCGGCGACTCCACGCTCGACGTCCTGATTCTCTCGGGCGGAGGCCAGCATGGGGCGTACCGCGCTTCGACCTCGTGACGGGCATCAGCACCGGGTCGCTCCAGGCGCCATTCGCCCTGCTCGGCACCCGTGCCGCGCTGGACACCCTGACTGACCTCTATCGCAACGCGGCCGATCGGATCGCACCCTCGTTCGACCCCTGGTTCTGGGCGCGCCGCACGGGCGGCATCGTCAACCCGTCCCGGTACAATGCCACCATTGAGCGTGTGGTGGACGCGCGACTGGCGGCACAGCTCGCCCCCGAGTTCGCGGCCGACCGCCAACTGATCTTCGGCACCGCCGACTTCGACCTCGGTATCGGGCGACGCTGGGACCTCGCCGCCTTGCTCGATGACGGCGCGGACGGACTCACCCGAGCGCATCGCCTCCTCCAGGCCGCGACGGCCATCCCGGGCGTCTTTCCGCCGGTCGTCTATGACGGCCACGTCCACGCCGACGGCGGCGTGATCGGCAACTTCCTGCCGATGCTGGAGCTGGCCGACTACCGCGTGCTCGCCGACCGGTTGCGCGCCCGGGGCGTGCAGTCGCCGGTGGCCGTACGCGTGTGGGTGATCATGAACATCTGGACGCACGCCCCGCCGGCTGTGATCAACTCGTCCCGGCGCGGCGCGATCAGTGCCCGCACCACGGGGTTGATGCTGTTCGCCCACCAGCCCCAGGCGTTGGAAGCGCTCAGTACGCTGGCGCGGGCCGTCACGACCGACGTGCCAGGCCTCACGATGCAGGTCCGCGTCACGGCGGTCCCCTCCGCGCTCGCGTCCGAGCCGGGCGCGGACCGCCTGTTCGATCGCGCCTGGATGTTGCGGCTGGAGCAGCTTGGCTACGACCGCGCTCGCGGCGACCAGCCGTGGGACGAGATCGTCTCACCGTTCATGCGACCGCCGCGGATTCCCTGACCGGTCGCGCCACCACCCCCGCCACACGAGGATCGGACCATGTCCATGCGGGTCACGGCAGCGGTCGGTTTGTCCATCCTCCTGACGAGCGGCACGGCCTGCCGGTCGAGCGAGCAGCTGGCGGACGCGCCGCTCGCACCACTTCCCACGGGCGTCGAGTGGAGCCTGGTCGAGCTCGAGGGCGCTGCGGCGGAGCAGGGTGCTGGCGGCCGGGCCGCGACCCTCATGCTCGACGCGGCCGAACGTCGCGCGAGCGGTTTCACTGGGTGCAACCAGTTCGGCGGCGGCTACATCCTCGAGGGGACGGAGTTCCGCTTCACCCCCCTCGTCTCCACCCGGATGGCCTGCGATCCGGGGATGGAGCTCGAGCGCCGCTACACCGCCGCCCTCGACGCAGTACGGAGCTATCGTGTCGACGGCGACACGCTCGTGCTGCTCGGCGGGGACCGTGAACTCGCCCGCTACGTGCGCCGGTGAGCCGTTTGCCCCGTCACCCGCCGTCGCAGAGCGCCTGACGCGCGCTCGACATACGGGTCTAGCTCGCCGACCGCGCTCCGGTACCGGGTCGCCGCCTCACGCGCGATCGACTCGCCCGCGGGCAGTGCGGGCTGAAATCTCGGCGCGAGTCGCCGAGCTACCGGCGGCGCGGAAGCGGGCGTTCGGGCGCGCGAGCGCGAATCGTGTGACGTCGCGGTTCTACGCTCGAAAGATGTCATCCTGCCCCCGTCGAGCTACCGGATGTGGCCATCCGGTGAACACTTGTGCCCCTTCGACACTCGGCCTAGCTTCGCAGCACAATCGATTGCGAGGGGGGCCTTCGGAAGTCCGGTGTGAATCCGGCGCGGCCCCGCCACTGTCAGAGGCTCCA
>JBBQHX010000275.1:0-4601 GCA_038324385.1 Gemmatimonadales bacterium
CACGGACATCGCGAGGACCTCGCTGATGTCGCGACCGCCGAAGGTGTACTCCAGCACCGCGGCCTCGAAGCGCTTGCCCTCGCACTCCTCGCAGACCGTGGCGACGCCCGCCATCATCGCCAGGTCGGTGTAGATGACGCCGGCACCGTTGCACGTGGGGCAGGCGCCCTCGGAGTTGGCGCTGAACAGCGCCGGCTTCACGCCATTGGCCTTCGCGAACGTCTTGCGGATCGGGTCGAGCAGTCCCGTGTACGTCGCCGGGTTGCTGCGCCGCGACCCCCGGATCGCGCCCTGGTCGACCGACACCACCCCGTCGCGTCCGGACACCGAGCCTCCGATCAGCGAGCTCTTGCCCGACCCCGCCACGCCGGTGACGACGGCGAGCACGCCGAGCGGGATGTCGACGTCGACGTCCTGCAGGTTGTTGGTGTCGGCGCCGCGTATCTCCAGCACCCCCGCCGGCGCGCGCACCGATGACTTCAGGGAGGCGCGGTCGTCCAGGTGGCGCCCGGTGATGGTGCCGCTGCCCCGCAGCCCCTCGACGGTGCCCTCGAACACCACCTCGCCGCCCCCGCTGCCGGCGCCGGGGCCGAGGTCGACGACGTGGTCGGCGATCGCGATCAGCTCCGGCTTGTGCTCCACGACGAGCACCGTGTTGCCCTTGTCGCGCAGCGCCAGCAGCAGGTCGTTCATCCGCACGATGTCGTGCGGGTGCATGCCGATCGACGGCTCGTCGAAGACGTAGGTGACGTCGGTCAGCGAGGACCCGAGGTGGCGGATCATCTTCGTGCGCTGCGCCTCGCCACCCGACAGCGTGCCCGACGGGCGATCGAGGCTGAGGTAGCCCAGGCCGATCTCGACGAACGATTCGAGCGTCTCGCCGAGCACCTTCAGCAGCGGCGCGACGGACGGCTCGTCGAGGCCGCGGACCCATGCAGCGACGTCGCTGATCTGCATCGCGCAGGCGTCGGCGATGTTGATGTGATCGATCTTCGAGGACCGTGCCGCCTCGCTGAGACGCGTGCCATCGCACTCGGGGCACACGGTGAACGTCACGACGCGCTCCACGAACGTGCGGATGTGCGGCTGCATCGCGTCGACGTCCTTGGAGAGCATCGATTTCTGGATCTTCGGGATCAGGCCCTCGTACGTCAGGTTGATGCCCTCGACCTTGATCTTCGTCGGCTCCTTGTGGAGCAGGTCGTGGAGCTCGCGCTTCGTGAACCTGCGGATCGGCTTGTCCGGATCGAAGAAGCCGCAGCCGCGGAAGATGCGGCCGAACCAGCCGTCCATGCTGTAGCCGGGGATCGTGAGCGCGCCCTCGTTGAGCGACTTGCCGTCGTCGTACAGCGCGGACAGGTCGAAGTCGGTGACCGCGCCCCGGCCCTCGCAGCGGACGCACATCCCGCCCGTGCGGGTGAACTTCACGGCCTTGGTCGTGCCGTCGCCGCGTTGCACGGTGATCGCACCGCTGGCGCGGACCGAGGCGACGTTGAAGGAGTACGCATTGGGCGAGCCGATGTGCGGCGTGCCGAGGCGGCTGAAGAGGATGCGCAGCATCGCGTTGGCGTCGGTGGCGGTGCCGACCGTGGAACGGGGGTCGGCACCCATCCGCTGCTGGTCGACGATGATCGCGGTGGTCAGCCCTTCGAGCACGTCGACGTCGGGCCGCGCCAGCGTCGGCATGAAGCCCTGCACGAAGGCGCTGTAGGTCTCGTTGATCATCCGCTGCGACTCGGCGGCGATCGTGCCGAAGACCAGCGAGGTCTTGCCCGACCCGGAGACGCCGGTGAACACCGTCAGCCGGCGCTTCGGGATCACGACGCTGATGTCCTTGAGGTTGTTGACCCGCGCGCCCCGCACGCGGATCAGGTCGTGGCTGTCGGCGAGATGCGCCGCAGCCGACCCGGTGTCCGTCCTGGTGGCCATGCTCATCATGTCTGGATTCCCGCGGTGGCGGCGGCGGTCATGGTCATTCCTGAGGTCGTGGGGCGTGGCGGTCACGCTAGCTGCGGCCCGGGGTCCGCGCTTCTCGATTCCTGACCGGTTGCGGCCACCCATTTCCGCGCGCGCCCGCGGGGCCCCGTCTACGCGGCGATGCGGCCCTCGCGGATGTCCTTCGCGATCTCGCGCTCGGGGCGCGGCGGGCGCGGCATGCGCGTCGTGAAGCGCTTGCGCCACAGCCCGATCAGGCCGATCCGCCAGGCGATGTAGCCCGAGCGGCCGGGGATCGCGGAGAAGTCCATCTTCACGAGGTGGCTGATCGCGCGCCGCGACAGGTACGCCGTGCGCAGGATGTGCCCGAGCCGCGGATAGAGCTTCTGCTCCTCCGTGCTGGCTCGCACCCGGCTCAGCAGCCGCTTCCACAGCCACAGCGGCGGGCGCCAGATGCACAGCAGGTACAGCAGCAGGTTGTTGACGCGCGGCGGGATCGACATGAACGACGCCGAGATCTCCTCGATGTCGATGCCGCGCTCCTTCATCGCCTTCTCGAGCTCGGTGTTCGGAATCACCTTCAGGGAGTAGATGAACAACGTGTACGGCCGCTCCATGTCGTAGAGCAGCTGCAGCGTCTCCTTGAGGTCCGAGCGCGACTCGATCGGGTTGTCGGTGATGATGTCGTACGCCGGAGGGATGTGGTATTTCGGTGAAAAGGAGGCGTTCACCGTACCCGCGGCGAGGATCTTCTCCGGCGGCGACGGACGCTTGTAGAACTCCAGCGTGTTGCGGCTGCCGCTCTGGATGCCCATCCGGATGCGATTCATCCCGGCCCACGTCAGCAGCTCGAACTTGTCGCGGTTGACGTAGTTGGGGATCACGCCGTAGACGGCGAACGGCAGGTCGAGCTCGGCCTTCCACAGCTCGGCGAACTCCTCGATCTGGCGGTACGGGATCGCCATGAAGCTGTCGTCGTGGAAGGAGACCTGGCTGAGGTGCGGGAAGCGCGCCCGCGCGGTCTTGACCTCGTCGATGATGTAGCGCGCGCTGGGATGGCGGATGCGCTTGTACTTCGGGTCGTTGGAGATGAACTTCGTGTTGCCGCAATACGAGCAGTGAAACGGGCAGCCGATCGACCACAGCGTCGTGTAGCTCAGGCCGTCGTTGTCGATGTAGTCCGACACCTTCATCGGGATGAAGCCGTCGCCCGCGTTGTAGATGAGCTCGCCCTCGCCGTACTGCGGGAACGGCAGAGACTCCATCGCGTCCTGCGACATCAGCGGCAGGAAGTGGTTGCGGATGACCTCGTCGCCCTCTTTGAACCAGAAGTTCTTGATGTTCGTCGGCCGGTTGCCGGCCATGAGCTCGGCGTAGAGCTCCTGGAAGGCGAACTCGCCCTCCCCCGTGCAGATCGCGTCGACGTCCGACAGGATCGCGTCCTCGGGATGGATGATCGGGTGGATGCCACCCCAGATGACGTACGTCGACGGATCGAGCTGCTTGACGCGCTCGATCAGCTTGCGCGTCAGGTCGGAGTAGCCGGTCATCGACGAGAAGCCGACGAGGTCGGCCTTGATCAGGTCGCGGGCCGCGAGATCGATGTCCTCGGGCTCGAGCGACCCGGCGCTGCCGAGCGTCCCGCGCAGGCCGTTACGGATGCTGCGGTAGCGGTTCGTCGACACGTAGCAGGACTCCGTGTCGTCGTTGATGCGTGCGGCGAAGGCCGCCATCTTCCGAAAACCGCATGAGGTGATCCCATCCTCAAGCGATACCAGCTTGATCTGCATTGCGCTCCCCGCTCCGTCGACGAAGGGTGATCGTAGCGATGGCACGTTCGCCGTGCACCCGTCTGGACCTGCCGTAGACGTTTGTTCTACTGTCGCGCGCGTGCCTGCTAGTGGGTCGGCCGTGAACGTTGTGGTGATCGGCGCCCGGCGTTTGGGGTGCAACGTTTGCGGGCGGCCCACTCGGCCGACCCGCGAAGCCGCGGAGGACGTGGTGCTCGCGGCGGCGGTCGCATCGGTGCTCAGCGGCATCCCGTCGACGACGCATGCGCTTCTGCACGGCATCGACCCGCTGGAGGCCTCGCTCGCCGCCGGCACGCTGCTGCTCGGAGACGAGCGGCGTCGCTCGCGGCTGCTGCCCGCGGCGCTCGTCGCGCACGGCGCGCTCTCGCTCGGCTGGGCGGTCGTCCTTGCGATGGCGTTGCCGCGCCGCCGGACGGTGTGGTGGTCGCTGCCGGCCGGTCTGGGGATCGCCGTCCTGGACCTCGGCGTCGTCGGGCGCCGCTATCCGCGCATCAGAGCGCTGGCGACCGGCCCGCAGGTGCTTGACCATCTCGCCTACGCGGCGACGGTCGGCGGCGTGCTCAGCCTGCGGCGCGCGCGCCGCCGGCGAGGCGCGTAAGCGTCTCCCCCAGCCCGCGCTCGTCGACCGATCCGGGCAGGCCGATGACGACCAGGCGCGAGCTCGGCAGCTCGTTCTCCCACGGGCCATGCGCCTCGATGCTGTAGCGGCGCCCGACGAGCTGCAGCACGTAGCGGTGCTCCGCATCCTCCTGCAGGTGCAGCACGCCCTTCGCACGGACGATCCCCTCAGGCAGCGCGCCGATCGCCTCGACGAGCCCGGCGCCGCTGAGCGGTTCGGCGCCCGTCCAGCTCCAG
>JBBQHX010000276.1:0-4596 GCA_038324385.1 Gemmatimonadales bacterium
AGCAGCTTCGCGGTCCCGCCTCGCGCCGCAACGTCTGTACGCCCGAAGCCACAGCCCACAGCCGCTGGTCTCCCCTTGCCCACAGCTCGTAGCCGCTTCTTCCCCCGAAACCGCCGCACCTGCCAGCCCGTACGGTGGCTCGCGCCCCCCCACCCCCGCCGGGTCGTGTGGCATCGGTCGCATTGCGCTTCTCTTCCTCCATCCGAGTCTCCGGTTCCTCATGCGATTTCTCCCTGCCGCGGCGCTCGCCGCCGCCATCCTCCTGTCGGGTAGCGCATCGATGCACGCGCAGGCTGTGCCGGACGGGACGGTGCTCCGTCCGGTCCGGGCGCTCGTGGGCGTGAACCTGATCCTCGGCGTGCCGGTCGGCGAACTGGCCGACAACATCGACAACGGCTTCGGGATCGCCGGGCACGGCACCTACCTCGTCCATGACGACGGGTATCTCGGCCTTCGGTTCGACGTCGGCGCGATGAGCTACGGCCGCGACCGCGTCCGCGAGTGCCTCACGACGAGCTGTCTCGTCCAGGTCGATGTGGAAACGACGCACAATATCGCGTATGTCGGCTTCGGCCCGCAGCTCGCGGTGCCTGACGGCCCGCTGCGCCCGTACATCGGCGGCAACATCGGCGGCACCTTCTTCTGGACCCAGAGCACGATCGAGGGGACCAACTTCGAGAATCAGCCGTTCGCCTCGACGACCAACAACAGCACCGGAACGTTCGCCTATGGCGGGCATGGCGGAATCATGGTTCCGGTCAATCGTGGCCAGACCCCGGTGATGATCGACATCGGCGCGCGCTATCACGTCAACGGCGACGCGACCTACCTTACGCGCGGATCGATCGAGGTGCGCCCGAACCAGGCGCCGCTCATCAGGCCGATCCGGAGCGAGGCCGATTTCTGGACCATCTACCTCGGTGTGACGGTCGGAATCCGTTAACCCCGCAGTCGCCGCTCCCGCCGGGTGCGCGAGCTGCGCGGTCAGTCCTCGCCGCGGTACCGGCGGTTGCGCTTCCGTTCGCCCTGCTTGCGCTTCTCGTCCATTCGCCGCGCCCGGGCCGCGCGTGAGGGCTTGGTCGCCGTGCGCGCCTTGGGCACGACGAGCGCCCGCCGCACCAGATCGGCAAGCCGCTCCTCGGCGGCCTCCCGATTACGGAGCTGGCTCCGATGTTCGCTGCCCACCACGCGCAACCACCCCGCACTGTCGAGCCGCGTCACCAGTCGTTCGGCGAGGCGCGCCTTCTGCTCGTCGCTCAGCACGCGTGAGGCGGCGGGGTTCCAGCGGACCTCGATGCGCGTACTCGAGGTGTTGACGTGCTGCCCGCCAGGGCCTCCCGAGCGTGTCGCGCGAACCTCGAGCTCGTCGCGCGGGATCGTCGTGCGCCCGTTGACGCGGAGCGCGTCGTCGTCAGGCTGACCGGACGGGATCGGTGTGCTCACGATCCGCCGCCGCAGCCGTCGCGGGCGAGGCGGCCGGCGATCGAATCGGGGGGCACGAGCGCCGCGGCGTCAGGCGCCGTGAAGATGGCGAGGTACTCGTTGCCCCCCATCTCCAGCACGCGTGACTGGCGATAGCCCACTGCTTCCAGCTCGCAGCGGAGGAGCCGGCGCGGCGTACCATGATACTGCGTGTCGACGTCAGGCTCGTAGACGGCGATCCGCCCGCGCGGCCGCATCGAGGCCGCGAGGTTGTGGAGAAGCGCGAACGGTTGCTCGATCTCGTGATACATGTGGATGAAGATGGCGAGGTCGATCGTGCCGGCGGGCAGACGCGGGTCGTGCGGCGTGCCCTCCACCACGACGACGTTGGCCAGCCGCTCCTCCTCGATCCGGTCGCGCAGCAGATCGAGGTAGCGCGGCGTAATGTCTTCCGCATAGACGCGGCCGCCAGGCCCCACACGCGGGGAAAGCCGCACGGCGTAGTAGCCGTCGCCCGCGCCGATGTCGGCCACGCGCATTCCCGCCTGGACGCCGAGCGCCCGCATGACGCGCTCGGCCTCACCGGCATCGTCGCGGCTGTCCTCGGCCTGCCACCGTGGCGAGACGATCGGGGCGACGGCGCGGGCCGGGGCGGGGAACAGTTCCGGGCGGAGCGCGGTGGGCGGCGCGGAGTCCGGCGGAAGATCCGCCGCAGCGACGCCCCCGCGACTGGTTTCAGCGCCGCCCCGACAGCCGACCGACACGAGCAGCGGCGCCAGCGCGAGCAGCAGCCAGTGCCGCGCGACGCCCACGCGTTCGCGCGCCTCGGGCACGTCTGCTCGCTCCTGCCCGTTCCGCGCGGCCACTCGCTCCCGCTTGTTCATCGCTGATCCCGTTCGAGTCGCACCCCGCTGGGCGCCGCCGTACCGGAAACGCCCCACCGGTTGGGTCGTCCACGCAGTGCAGAATGCAATGACGCGCCGCGCTTTCCAAGAGTTCCCGGAGCGCCCGTCCCGGCCTGCGGTTGCCGGACGACACTCGCCACTTCCCACCGGTCCGCTCCTGGTTCCCGCCGCGCTGATTCCGCTCTCCGACGATCCGCGTCTCAAGGCGCTTCGCGATCCGCGCCAGCTGCTGCGCTGGGGCTATGTCCTGCGCCTCTGGCTCGGCGGCACGGTGCTGTTCGCCACCGGATGGAGTAGGCAGCCCACCGACGCGCGCGATCTTGCCCTGGCCGCCGCGATGGCGCTCGGCGCGATGGTGGTCACGGCGGTGGCGGTCTGGTGGAACGAGATCGCCCGCCGGCCGGCGACCTCGACCTTCCTCTATCTGCTCACCGTCTTCGACCTGCTGCTGGTCACGACGGTCGTGCACCTCTCCGGCGGGGCGTCGTCGCCGTTCGCCGCGCTCTACATCCTCGTCATCGCCACGGGGAGCCTGTTGCTTCCGGTGCGGAGCGCGCTGCTCGTCACCGGGCTCGCGGTCGCGCTCCATCTGGCCGACGCGACCTTCGGGCGCGCGACGCTCCCTGGCGGCAGCGCCCTCTGGCTGCAGCTGCTGGTCTTCGTCGCGGTGGCGCTCGGCGTCGGCGTGATCTCGACACGACTGCGCGAGGCGGGCGCGGGGCAGGAACGGCTCGTCGTCGAGCTGCGTCAGGAGCGGCTGCAGGCAGCCGACATCCTCCAGAACATCCGCTCCGGCATCGTCACGGTCGACGAGCGCGGCTCGCTGCGATTTGCCAACAGCTTCGCCAGCACCCTCCTCGGCATCGAGCTCGACGGGGAGATCGGCCGCCCGGTGGTGGCCACGATCCATCCGCACGCGCCAGAACTGGCCCGGGTTCTTCAGCGGGCGATCGAACTCGGCGTCCGCACCACGCGCGCCGAGGGGGTGATCACGGCGGGTGGGCGCTCCTTCCCGATCGGCGTGACGACGACGCTCAACGAGTTGGAAGACGGCGGCGGCGTCATGGCGACGGCGATCTTTCAGGACCTCTCGGATTCGAAGCGGCTGGAGGCGCTCAACCTCCGCGCCCAGCGTCTTGAAGCCGTCGCCGAGCTGTCGGCGTCGCTGGCGCACGAGATCAAGAACCCGCTCGCGTCGATCCGGAGCGCCACCGAGCAGCTCGCGCAGATGGCCAGCGCCGGCGAGGACGAGCAGGTGCTCGCGACGCTGATCACGCGCGAGTCGGATCGGTTGGCCCGGCTGCTCTCGGAGTTCCTCGATTTCGCGCGCGTTCGGGTGACGCGGGTGCAGCCGCTCGACCTGCGCGCGGTGGCCCGCGGGGCCGCCCAACTCGCCGCCGCGCATCCCGATCTGAAGGCCGGCGCTCGGGTCCGATGTGCCACGCCGGACGGTCCGATCGTCATCGAGGGGGATGAAGATCTGCTGCATCGGGCGGTGTTCAACCTGGCGCTCAACGCCGTGCAGGCCGCGCCCGAGGGTGGGCAGGTGCTGGTCGAGGTGCTGCCGATGCGTCGCGACGAACTTCCCGACGGCCTGCCGGAAGGGTTGGACCTCGGCGATGGCGCGGTCGCCATCCGCGTCAGCGACGACGGAGCGGGGATCGACGCCGAGGTGCGGGACCGGTTGTTCGATCCGTTCATCACCACCAAACCGGGGGGCACCGGACTCGGCCTGCCCGTCGTGCACCGCGCCATCGAGGCGCATCGAGGGCTCGTCTTCGTGGATTCGACCGAACACGGGACGTGCTTCACGGTGCTCCTTCCCCATCGTCAGCCAGACCCGGCCTCCGGAGGCCCAGAGTGATCGCACGAGCCGCTACATCGCCCCGCATTCTCGTTGTCGACGACGAGTCGGGCATCCTGGAGTCGCTGCGAATCCTGCTCAAGAACGCCGGATTCACACCGGTTCTCGCGCATGGCGGCCGGGCGGGGCTGGAAGCGCTCGCGACCACCGACCCGGATATCGTCCTGACCGACATCCGGATGCCCGGCGTCGACGGGGTGCAGCTCCTGGCGGCCGCGCGCGCCCAGGATGCGCATCTGCCCGTGATCCTGATGACCGCACAGGCGACGCTCCAGAGCGCGGTGCAGGCGGTGAACGAGGGCGCGTTCTACTACATCCAGAAGCCGTTCCGCAACGACGAGCTGCTGGCGATTCTGCAGCGCGCCGTCGAGCATCGGAAGCTGCGCGCCGAGAACAGCTCGCTAC
>JBBQHX010000277.1:0-4568 GCA_038324385.1 Gemmatimonadales bacterium
TCGACAACATCGCGCTCGATCGGGCGACGGAGCTGGGGATCGCGGTGATCAACGCGCCGGCGGGAAACACGGTGGCGGTGGCCGAGCTGTTCTTCGGTACCGTGATCGGCCTGCTCCGCCACATCCCGCGCGCCGACGCGACGATGCACATCGGGAGCTGGGATCGAAGCCGGCTGTTGGGGAACGAACTGCGCGGACGCACGCTGGGAATCGTCGGGCTCGGACGGATCGGCGGGGAGGTGGCGGTGCGCGCGCACGCGTTCGGCATGACGCTGGTCGCCCATGATCCGTACGTATCCGACGAGCGGTTCGCGGGGCTGCGCGTGAGGCGCTGCACGACGATGGAGGAGCTGCTCGAAGCGGCCGACATCGTGACCGTGCATACCCCGCTTACCGACGAAACGCGGGGCATGGTCGGACGTCGTGAGCTCGCGCGGCTCTCACCCGGCGCGATCGTCTGCAACCTCGCGCGCGGCGGCATCATCGACGAGACGGCGCTAGTTGCCGCGCTGGAGGGCGGCATGCTGCGCGGCGCGGTGCTCGACGTATACGTCGTCGAGCCGCTCGCGGGCGACCATGCGCTGCGCCGCGCGAGCAACGTGGTGCTCACGCCGCACATCGGTGCATCGACGGAGGAAGCGCAGCGCAACGTTGCGGTGGACGTCTGCGTCGCCGTGCGGGACGCGCTGATGCAGGGAGAGCTGTCGCGCTCGATCAACCTCACGGGCGGGACGAGCGGGCCGTGGGCGGAGATGCGCGGCGCGCTCACCGTCGCGCGTCGTGCGGCAGCGCTGGCGCGGACGCTGCTGGCCGACCGGGGCGTCAAGGCGGTGCAGCGACTGTCGTTGCGATGCGGCCCCGACCTCGCGGGGGCGGAAACGCTGATCCTCTCGGCGGCGGCGGCGGGGGCACTGGAGGGTGTGCTCGGCAGCGACCGTCTCAACCTGATCAATGCGCGCGCGGTGGCGCAGCAGCGGGGACTGGCGCTGGCGTCGAGCGTGTCCGACCGACTCGGGCATGCCCGCGCCGTGGAAGTCTCGATGGGCGGTGGAATGGGAGAGATGCTCGTCGCCGGCGTGGCCCCGGCCGACGGCGGGCCGCGCCTGACGCGGATCGGCGGCTTCCACGTGGACGTGCCGCCGCGGCAGACGTTGATCGTCCTCACCAATCACGACGTACCGGGCGTCATCGGGCGTGTCGGAACGCTGCTTGGCGACGCGGGGGTCAACATCGCCGAATACCACCAGGCGCGGCTGGCCCAGGGAGGCGAGGCGCTGGCGGCGATCGCGGTGGATTCTCCGGTTCACGGGGACGTGCGTCACTCGCTGCTCGAGCTGCCTGACGTGCTGACGGCGAGCGTGGTGGATTTCGGCGAATGAGCGCACCCATCCCCGACATGACCCGCGACGCCGGCGCGCGTGAGGCGGTGTCCCGCGACTGGTCGGGGCTGTCGATGACGCCTGACGCGGTATCGACGCCGCGTTCGGCGGCCGAGGTGAGCGACCTGCTGGCGTGGGCGGCGGCGTCAGGCACCGCCGTTACCGCGGCCGGCGGACAGACGAGCACGACGGGCGCGTCGATCACCGATCGTGGCGTTCTGCTGTCGCTGCGAGCGATGGACGCCATTCTCGACATTGACGCCGATGCGCGGACGATGCGCGTGCAGCCGGGCGCGCTGGTCGGCGACATCAAGCGAGCGGCCGCCGAGCACGGGCTTCTGTTCGCGCCCGACCCGACGAGCGAGGAGGAGTGCACGATCGGTGGCTCGATCGCGTGCAATGCGAGCGGCGCGCGATCGCTCCGCTATGGCGCGACACGCGCGCACATTCGTGGGCTGCGGGTCGCGCTGGCGAACGGGCGCCTCGTCGATCTGCGGCGTCCCCAACTGGAGAAGAACACGGTCGGACTGGCGCTCGCGCACGATCCGGTGGACTGGTTCATCGGCAGCGAGGGGATACTCGGCGTTGTAGTGGAGGCCGAGCTCGCACTGCTGCCGTTGCCGGCGCAGGTGATCGGGCTGGCGGTGCCCTTCACGTCCGAGCACGATGCGCTCGCCTTCGTGCTGCACGCCCGGGTGATGCTGGATCGCTCGCGCGAGGCACCCGAACTGCGGGCAGATTTCCCGGTGCATCCGCGGTGCCTCGAGTACTTCGACCGTGGCGCGGTGGCGATCGCGTCGGGGGCGGTGGGGGAGCACGGGTGGGCGGGCGCGGGGGCGATGGTCTACACCGAGGAGGAGTTCGCGGCCAACGCGGAGCCCGACCTGGACGCGTGGCTCGCGCTCGCCGAGCACCATGGCGCGTCGGCCGACGACGCACGCGCCTACACGTCCGCGGGCGAACTGCGCGAGGCGAGGCGAATGCGGCATGCCGTCCCCACGACGATGACCGAGCGCGCTTCGGTGTTCCGGGCGGCCGGAGGGCGGCGCGTGTCGACCGACTGGGCCGTGCCCGTTCGACGGATGGCGGCCGTGCTGGATGCGTCCGCGCGCATCGCCGAGCGAGCGGGGATCGAGCGCGCCGTCACATACGGGCACGCCGGCAACGGGCACCCGCACCAGAACTATGTCGCGCGCGACGCCGACGAGTTGCGGCGGATGGAGACGGTGGTCGGTGAGACGCTCGCGCTGGTGATTGCCGAGGGGGGCACGGTGGCGGCCGAGCATGGAATCGGCAAGTTGAAGCGGCGGTGGCTACCGCTGCAGAGTTCACCGCTGCAAACTGGCGTGATGCGCGCGGTGAAGCGCGAGCTCGATCCGGCCGGGATTCTCGCGCCGGGGAACGTTCTGGAACCGGAGTGACGCGCGTGCGACAGCGGAAGACCGGGCGTGCGCCCGCGGCGGCAGCGAGTACGGCAGCGGCGCACGCGCGATTCGCGGCGGTGGTGCTGGATGTGGACTCGACCCTCGTCAGCATCGAGGGGGTGGACTGGCTGGCCACGCGAAAGGGCGCGACGGCGGCCGACGAGGTGGCCGCGCTCACCGAATGTGCGATGGCCGGGACGATCCCGCTCGACGCGGTGTACGGGCGCCGCATGGCGATCGTCCGCCCGACCCGGGGGGATCTCGAGGCGTTGGCCGTTGCCTACGAGGCGGCGCTGGCGCCAGGAGCTCGTGAGGCGGTGAGGGCGCTGCTCGAAGCGGGGGTGCGCGTGGTGCTGGTGAGCGGCGGGCTGCGCCAGGCGATCGCACCACTCGCCGTCGCCCTCGGAATCGGTGACGACGGCCTCCGTGCGGTGGGCGTGACGCTGGCCCCGGACGGCAGCTTCACGTCGTTCGAGCGCACGTCGCCGCTCGTCACGCATCGCGGCAAGCTCGACGTCGTGCGCGCGCTCGGGCTTCCGCGCCCCATTCTTGGGGTGGGCGACGGGAGCACGGACATCGCGATGCGCCCCGCGGTCGATGCATTCGCGGCGTTCACCGGTTTCGTGTCGCGTCCGGCCGTGGTGAAGAAGGCCGACCACCGGCTGGCCAGCTTCACCGAACTGACGACTCTGGTGCTGGGCACACCGACGGCCACCGATGCCTGACGACGCCCGGTTCGGCACCTTCTTCCTCCCCGGACCCACTGAGGTACGGCAGGAGGTTCTCGCCGCGATGATGGGACCGATGATCGGCCATCGCGGCGCGGCGTTCGAGCAGCTATTTCGTCGCCTACAGGATGGACTGCGTTCGGTCTTCCGCACGACGCGGCCGGTCTACGTGTCGACGTCGTCGGCCACCGGCTTCATGGAGGCCGGCGTGCGGAACGCGCCACCGGGGCCGATTCTCGCCGTGGTGAATGGGGCGTTCTCCGAGCGCTTCGCCGACATCGCGCGAGGCTGCGGACGAGACGTGACCGTGCTCGCGGTGCCATGGGGCGAGGTGGCCGCGCCCGGGGCGGTCGGCGAACGCCTGACGACGGGCCGCTTCGCCGCGGTGACCGTCGTCCACTCGGAAACCTCCACCGGCGCGCTCACCGACATCGCGGCGGTGTCGCGTGAGGCGCGGGCGCACGACACGCTCTGCCTGGTCGACAGCGTCACCGGACTTGGCGCGGCGCCGATCGAGACGGATGCGTGGGAACTGGACTTCCTGCTCACGGGGTCGCAAAAGGCGCTCGCGCTGCCGCCGGGACTGGCGTTCGCGGTGGCGAGCGAGCGGTATCTCGCCGGGGTCGCGAAGGCCGAGGCGCGCGGCCGCTACTTCGACATCCGTGAATTCGAGCAGTATGCGACGAAGCACCAGACGCCCAACACACCCGCCGTGTCGTTGCTCTATGCCCTCGACGTGCAGCTTGGCGCGATCATGCGCGAGGGGATGGAGGCGCGCTGGGCGCGCCATGCGGCGATGGCCGCGCGCACGCATGCGTGGGTGGCTGAGACGGCAGCGGCGACCGGGCTCGAGTTAGGCATCCTGGCGGCGGAGGGCACGCGGTCGCCGACGGTAACGGCGGTGACGGTACCGACCGGCATCACGGGGAGCGACGTGGTGCGGGCGGTTGCCGCACGAGGGTTCGTGATCGGGGATGGCTACGGGAAGGTGAAGGAGCGCACGTTCCGGATCGGGCACATGGGGGACCACACGCTGG
>JBBQHX010000278.1:0-4515 GCA_038324385.1 Gemmatimonadales bacterium
CGCGCAGCCGCTGCTGTTGAGCGCCTCGCATGAGCTCACCAAGGCATCGGGCTTCTGGACCGACCGCCTCGGCACGAACGCCGAGCCGCAGCAGATCGTCATGGCCGACGTGAACTACGGCACGCCGCAAAAGGCGACCGATGCCGATGTCTTTCTCGTCACCCGCTCGACGCTCGCCGATTTCCCCAATCTGCACGTCGGCAGCTCGCTCGACCGCCTGACGAAGATCACCGACGCCAACCCGCAGCAGTCCGAGTACCCGTGGCCGACGGTCGAGCTGGTGGAGTGGATGAGCGCGGACAACATTCCGCTGCAGGGTTTGCTGTTCAAGCCCGAAGGGTTCGACGCGAGCAAGCAATACCCGATGGTGGTGTACTTCTACGAGCGCCTGAGCGACAACCTGCACAGCTACGTCGCGCCGACTGGCCGCAACGTGATCAACCCGGTGGTCTACGCCTCGAAGGGGTATCTCGTCTTCTTCCCCGACATCGCGTACAACGAGGGCTATCCGGGGCAGAGCGCGTTCAACAGCATCGTGCCCGGCGTGCAGTCGCTCGTGCAGCGCGGCTTCGTCGATCCCGACGGCGTCGGACTCGGTGGACAGTCGTGGGGCGGCTACCAGACGGCGTATCTGATCACACGGACGAACATGTTCAATGCCGCGTTCGCCGGTGCGCCCGTCGCCAACATGACGAGCGCGTACGGAGGCATCCGATGGGAGTCCGGCGTCGCCCGCGCCTTCCAGTACGAGAAGACGCAGAGCCGCATCGGTGGGTCGCTGTGGGAATATCCGTTGCGATACATCGAGAACTCGCCGCTCTTCCACGCCGACCGGATCGAGACGCCGCTGTTCATGATGCATAACGATGCCGACGGTGCCGTGCCCTGGTACCAGGGCATCGAGATGTTCGTCGCCATGCGTCGACTCGGCAAGGAAGTGTACATGGTCAACTACAATGGCGATGCACACAACCCGCGGAAGCGCGCCAACCAGAAGGACGTCGACCTGCGCATGCAGCAGTTCTTCGACCATCATCTCAAGGGCACGCCCGCCCCGACGTGGATGACGGACGGGATCCCGTTCCTCCAGAAGGGTCGCACTGCCGGCACCACAGCCACCGCCGCGGAAACGCCGGCCGCGGCGCCGGCGGGCGGTGCGGCACCTGGCGGACCGGGCGGGAACTAGGAACGAGCGGCCAGCCTTAGAACGAGAGGACCCCGGCGATCCGTCGCCGGGGTCCTTTCGTTCGCGACCGGCTCGGATCTCGCGCGCGGTGCGTGGGTTCCGGGAACTGCCTCATCGCAGAGATCGCAGAGGGCGCGGAGAGGCGCAGAGAACGGCTCGTCGGGCGGCCTGGTACGCGGGGCTGGGGCTGGCAGGATCGACCGCGGAGGACGCGGAGGACGCGGAGGACTGCCTCCGAGGGGATGCCTCGGCTGGGGGCGCGAACCGCGTCGCAGCGTTGAGTTCGGCGCGTTTTGAGGGGAACGGCACCGCTTGGGAGTTCGGTGCCTCAGGCGGTTGCGGTTGCAGTTCCCCTCGATCACACCGGCCTCTCTGTACCGATCACCCACCCGGCAAGCCAGCCGTCACTCGCGTACGCATTCCTCCGCGTCCTCGCCGTTCACTCCGCGTCCTCCGCGTTCCAGCTGTTGCCGGACCCGACACGCGCCAGACACCCGCCACGCGAGACGGCGAGGGTGCCGAGGACCGCCCCACATCCGGGGCCGGCAAATCGCGTAGACTTCGGTCCGCGCACCCGGACCCGGGACGACCCGCCGCACGAACCCAACGGACGTGACGAACGCGATCGAGATCGAAGGACTGCAGAAGATCTATCCGCCGCCCGGAGGCCGCCGGATGATGCCCGCGCGCGCCGGCGAGCCGACGAAGGACCCGCGGGCGGGACGCGTCGTCGCGCTCGACCATCTCGACCTGACGGTGGAGGAGGGCGCCTTCTTTGGGCTCCTCGGCCCGAACGGGGCGGGGAAGACCACCGCTATTGGCATTCTCACCACCCGCGTCCGGCCCACGGGGGGCGTGGCCCGTGTGGCGGGCGCCGATGTCGTGCGGCAGTCGTCGCTCGTGCGGCAGCGGATCGGTGTAGTGCCGCAGCGGCCAAACCCGGACCGCGCGCTCTCGGTACTCGACAACCTCGTTTTCCATGCTGCATACTTCGGCATCAACCGCACCGACGGGGCGCGGCAGGCGCGCGCTCTTCTCGAGCGGTTCGGCATACAGGCGAAGGCCGAGTCGAAGGTGGACGAACTCTCGGGCGGACAGCAGCAGCGGCTGATGATCGCCCGGGCGCTGATCCACGAGCCGAGCGTGATCTTCCTCGACGAGCCCACGGTGGGGCTCGATCCGCAGGCGCGGCTCGACCTGTGGGAGATCCTGCGCGAGTTGCACGGACAGGGACGAACGATCGTGTTGACGACACACTACATGGAAGAGGCCGACCGGCTGTGCGAGCGAATCGCCATCGTCGATCATGGTCGGTTGCTGGCCGTCGACACGCCGGCCGGCCTCAAGGCTCGCGCGCCCGGCGGTACGCTGATCGAACTCGCCCTCGACGAGCCGGCGAACGGAACGGCCGACGCCGTGCGCGCCGTGCGCGGGATCGAACGCGTCGAGACCGACGGCGATACACTGCGCGTGTACGCGTCGGGCGGGAGCGCGGCGGTCGCGCCACTGCTTGCCGTGCTCAACGCGGAGGGTCGTCAGGTGCGGAGCATCCAGCTGGCCGAACCGAGTCTCGAAACGCTCTTCATCTCGCTCACCGGGAGGCGACTCGATTGACCGCGCACGCGATGACCTCCACCAGCCCCGCCACCGTGTTCGTCGCGCTCCTGCGGCGCGACATCCGCGTGGCGCGGCGCGAGCTGCCGTACTTCCTCACGCGGACGGTGATGCAGCCGATCCTGTTCATCATCGTCTTCGGCTATCTGTTGCCGCGGATGGGGCTCGTGCGCGGGGACTACACGACCGCGCTGCTTCCCGGAATCCTCGCCGTGAGCCTCGCTCTCGCCGCCGTACAGTCGGTGGCGCTCCCGCTCGTCCAGGATTTCGGGTGGACGCGGGAGATAGAGGACCGGTTGCTCGCGCCCGTGCCGATCTGGCTGGTGGCCGCCGAGAAGGTGGTGGCGGGCGTGCTGCAGGGGCTGGTCGCGGCGCTCGTCGTCTTCCCGATCGCGCGGCTGGTGATGGGGCCGATCCCATCGCTCACCTACGACAATCCGTTCACGCTGCTCGCGGTCACCCTCCTCGGCGCCGCCACGTTCTCGACGCTGGGCCTCTGGCTCGGCTCGCGCATCGAGCCGCAGCAGATCGGGCTCATGTTCTCGATCATCATCGCACCGATGATCTTCTTCGGCTGCGCCTACTATCCGTGGCGCGGGCTTGATACGGTGCCGGTGATCAAGTATCTGGTGCTCGTCAATCCGCTCGTCTACGTCTCCGAGGGGATGCGCGGCGCGCTGACGCCGTCGGCGCCGCACATGTCGCTCGTCGCGGTTTTCGCCGCCCTGCTACTCCTCGCCGGCGGCTTCTGGACGCTCGGGCTCCGCGCCTTCGACCGCCGTGCCGTCGGCTGATATAGCTCGTTCCTCCGCCGCCTCACGACCCGCACTCTCGCCTTTCCATTCCGATGCCTGACGATACGACTCCCCAGGATCCGATCGCCCGCTTCCAGGCGCTGTTCGCCGAAGCCGCCGCCGTCGATCGCATGCGCCTGCCGGAGCCGACGGCCTTCGCCCTCGGCACGGTGGACGCGAGCGGGCGCCCCGCGGTGCGCATGCTCCTGCTCAAGGGCGTCGACGAGCGGGGGTTCGTCTTCTACACGCACTTCGATGGGCGGAAGGGACGCGAGCTGGCCGGAAATCCGAATGCCGCACTCTGCTTCCACTGGCAGCCGCTGGAGATCCAGGTGCGCGTGGAGGGCCCGGTCGCGCGGGTGAGCGACGAGGAAGCGGACGCCTACTTCGCGACGCGCCCACGCGGTAGCCAACTCGGCGCCTGGGCCTCACGACAGAGTCGCCCGATCGCGCACGACGGTGCGTTTGCCGAGCGGCTGGCCGAGGTCGAGACGCGCTTCGCCGATCAGCCGGTGACGCGGCCTGCCGGGTGGGGAGGCTTCCGCCTCACGCCCGATCGGATCGAGTTCTGGAAGAACCAGCCGAACCGGTGGCACGACCGGGAGCTGTACGAGCGGGAGGGAACGGAGTGGCGGGTGACGCGGCTGTATCCGTAAGCATTCTGTCCGCTTCACTGCGAGGGCCGAGCTGACGTTCCGTCGTCGGGGCCACCCGATCGCCATGGTCGGCGTCGCGCTCGTTGGCAATCTCGCCCAGTCGTGCGGCATCGATCCATCCCCGATCCGCCGCGTGCCGTGCCGCCGCGAGCGTGTCCGCCACGAGCATCAGCGTCCCCCCGGCGCGCCGTGCTTCACGAGCCAGCCGGTCGATCGCTTCCGAACGCTTGCGCGATCGTGTCACGTCGCGGATGTAGACCGCCAG
>JBBQHX010000279.1:0-4491 GCA_038324385.1 Gemmatimonadales bacterium
AATCCGCAGTGGCCCATAGCCCATAGTTTGTAGCTTATAACCCATAGAGCCCCCCGCGGGCCGATCTCAACTAATACTCCTCCAATACCCCTTCCACGCGCTGGAACCGCCGCACGATCAGCCGCTGCCCCGCACGGAGCCGATCGCTCGGCAGGCCGTTGAGCGTGATCAGCGCCTCGGGGGTGAATCCATAGCGATTGGCGAGGCCGATCACCGTCTCGCCGCGCTGCACGACGTGCGTCATCGGATCGGGAGCGGGGAGTGCGGCGACACTGTCGGTGAGCGCCTGCTCGCGCTCTATCGCGGCGACGCGCCATCCCTGCTGCTCGATGGCCAGCCGCGCGATGGCGTCCGCGCGCTCGCGTTCCGAGCGGGCCACGGCAAAGGTCGCGTCCTCGTTCGGCGCGCGGACGACCAGCCCCGGCGCGCTCCAGAGGCGCGACAACAGTCCGCGGCTTCGCACGACCACGTCGGGATCGTACGGGAACGTCGAGCGTTCGAGCAGCGACGGTCCGGGCTCGTTGGGGCGTAGCAGTGCCGGCGGGATCACGCCGACGTAGAGCAGCCGCCGGTCGGTCGCGGCCAGGACGCCGTGCGTCGCGCGGAAGTGATCCCACCAGTGGCGCCGCAGCACGCGTGTCCCGACGAGCACCCGCTCGCCCGGCGCGAGGTCCCGCGTCATCGCGCGTTCGGCCTCGGCCCAGGCGATGGCCGGATCGGGGCGGGCGATCGACGCCAGCACCAACCCCGCCACCACGAACACACCCACTACCCCGAGCGGCGCGAGCCGGGTCAACCGGTCGGTGCGCGTCAGGCGGCGCGGCGGCCGCGGCGCGACCTGCGCCGGCGGCGCTGGGAGGGTGGTGGGTGGCGCGGGGACGGCCATTTCTCGCGGTGCGGTCCGAAGGTGAACGCCGGTGGGCAGTGCCAGCCCGCGGCGACACCGAATCCTATCACATCTCCGCGATATGCGGGGATGACGCCCCGGGGGCTATTTCGTCCGCACGAACCGTCACCGGCACCCGGGCGACGAACACGCTCCCCTCGCCCGGCGTGCTCTCCACCGTCACGCTCCCGCCGAGCAGGGTCGCGATGCGCCGCGCGACGCTCAGCCCGAGGCCGACGCCCCCGAACCGGCGCGTGCGGGCGGGTTCGGCCTGCCAGAAGGGATCGAAGATGCGGGCGCGATGCTCCGTGGCGATGCCAACCCCCGTGTCGCGCACGGTGCAGGTCAGCGTGCCATCGCCGACCCGCACGTCGAGCGCGACGGCGCCGTGATCGGTGAACTTCACCGCGTTGGAGAGGAGGTTCACGAGCAGGCGTCGCAGCTTGTCGGCGTCGGTGATGACACGCGCCGGCATCTGCGAGGTCTCGACGTGCACCGCGAGCCCCTTCCGCGCCGCCGTCCAGCGCACGTGGGCGACCGCGCCCGCGACCAGCCGCTCGAGGTTGACGACTCCGTGCGCGACGCGTTCCCACCCCGACTCCATCCCCACGAAGGCGAGGATCTCGTCGATGAGCGACACCAGATGGGCCCCACTGTGCTTGATCGCCTCGAGATGCCGATGCTGCGTCGGTGTGATCGGACCGGCCATCCGGTCGGACAGCAGCTCGCTGTAGCCGAGGATGGCCGTCAGCGGCGTGCGCAACTCGTGCGACATCACCGCGAGAAACTCCGACTTCGCCTGATTGGCCAGTTGCGACTCGCCATACAGCCGCGCGTTGTCGACGGCGCTCGCCACACGACGCGCCAGCTCCTCAGCGAACGCGAGATCGTCCTCGTCGTAGCGCCTCTCGTCGCGCGACGAGAGGAAGGTCATCATCCCGGTGGTCCGTCCTCGCGTGCGCAGCGGAACGCACAGATACGACGTCAGTCCCAATCCGCTCAGTAGCGCGCGATGGTCGGGCGTCGTCGCCATCTCGTCGAGGTCGGAGTCGGTGATCGCCGTCCGGAGTTCGGCCGTGCCCGTGCGCAGGACGCTGCCGCCGCCGCGCATGGCGTCGAGGCGTGTCGGAAAGCGATGGGCCAGCTCGCGCGCCGTCGCGTCAGGCACACGGGACGACCCCGCAACGCCGACCGATCGCGTTTCGCCTGTCTGATCCAGCACCTCGATCGCGCACCAGTCGGCGAGGTCGGTCACGACGAGCGAGGCCACGCGCTGCAGCGAACTCTGGTAGTCCAGCGACGACGCGAGCGCGGCGCCGGCGTCGGCGAGCAGCCGTAGGCGGAGTTCCGCCGCCCGTGCAAGCGCGTGCGTCGTGCGGCGGGTCGCCGCCTGACGCGCGCGGGCCAGCGCGACCCCGGCGGTTCGGCCGAGGTGCTGCGCGCCAGCCAATGCGCCCTCGTCGATGGAGTGCGGCTGTGGAAAGTGCATCGAGAGCACGCCCACCACCCCACCACCCGCTGGCAGCGGCACATGAGCCCAGGCGCCGTTGGTGCGCCCCCATTCGCGTCGCTCTCGCAACGCCGCCAGGTGCGGATAGCGATCGCGCAGCGCCGCCGGCGACGGCAGGATCACCGTTGTGCTCGTGCGGGCCGCGTCGGCCATCGGCAGCGGGGCGCTCAACGACACGTGCCGCAGGCCCGCAATCTCCGCCTCCGAGTAGCCTCGCGACGACATCACTTCCAACTCGCCGCCCCCAGGCCCGATCAGCGCGACCATCGCCGCATCGGCGCCCAGCGCGGCCGATCCCTCGCCTGTGAGAATCTCGGCGACCTCCTCCGTCGTGCGCGCGGCACCGATCGCGACCAGCGCGCCCTGCAGGCCCTGCGAGCGCGTGCCGATCAGGTCGGCTACCTCGCTCAAACGGGCGAGTTCGAGCGCCGGCCCCGCACGCCGGGCGAACTCCGCCAGCGCGCGCTCCGTATCGGGAGCGATGCGAGCAGCCCGCGCCGATCCGACCGCGGTGAGCACCGCCACGATGCGTCCCCGAACGAAGAGCGGGAGTGCCACCACCGGGCGCTGGGGAGCGGGAAGGTCGGCCGGACGGTCCACGGCCCGAGCGGCGCCATCATCATCGTCGAGCGTCGCCGCGATCGACACCGGGCGGGCGGCGCGCAGCACGCCCAGCACGGCCTCACGAGTCAGCGGATCGAACGGATCGGCGCCCAGATGGGCGCGGAGCGCGTTCGCCGCGGGGTCGTGCGCCGGATCCGTCGATGCGCTCGCCACGCGATGCACGGCGCCGGTCTCGTCGGCGGCGTCGAGCACGGCCGCATCGCCCCACGCCGGTACGACCGCCCGGACCACGGCCTGTGCCACGGCGGCGTAGCTGCTCCGGTCCGCCAGCAGCACGTCGGCCTCGGCGATCAGGCGGTGTGCCGCGGCGGGCAGCGCGACGACAGCCGAGGGTTTGGCAGCGGCTCCGTCGCCGGCGGACGGCGCGCGCGGATCCGCCTCGAGCAGGGCGCGGTCCGCGCCGAGCCGCACCTCACGATCCGATTTGGGTCCCTCGCTCATCGGCACCTCCCCGCGCCACCGGTCACCACACTGATCGGTATACCGCGTCAGGGGGCAAGAACTGCGCGCACGCGCGTTCGGCGCAGACCTCCGCCGCGTCGCGCACGCACGCGCACGGGATCGGTCAATGGAACGTCAACGGACGGTGACAGCGTCGCGACGGCCGCGTCACCGCGCGATGCCGCTCAGGCCGAGCGCAAGCCAGCGCGCGAGATCGGGGTCGTCGGCCACTCGTTCGGCGGGCACGACCACCCACTGTCCCATCGGGCGTCCACCGTCCGGCGCGAATGGCACGACACCCGGTTCGGCCAGCGCCTCGGCGTAATCGTCGCGCGTCGTCTTCACGAGCAACCCGTCATCCCAGACGATGGCGAACGTCGTGCGGCCGAGAAGAAAACCGCGGCCGCCGAACATCGTCTTCTGCCGCGCTCCAGCGCCGCGTCCACCCAGTGACTGCAGCGCGTCGGCAACGCGTTCGACGAGGCCGGCGTCATAGGCCATCGTGGACCTCCCGCTCGAGGGTGGCTGGTAGGGTGGGGGCGTGTGCGCTGACGACGAAGTATCGCGCCGCCCGGGGTGCCGCCCGACCCCGCATCGCGCACACGAAGATCAGTGTACGACGACGCACATTGGCCCGGCGCTTGCCTGAATCACTGTGCTGCGCCGGACACATCGAGGTGCGGCACACTCTGACAGGAGGATGACACATGGCCGGACGCATGGACGAAGATCGCACGGGACAGCCGCCACTGGACCGTCACGAGATCGACAAGACTCGGACCAACACGCACGCGAATCGCACGAATGACGACACGGTCGACGGCAACGCCGTCGGTGGCGTGAGCGGCGTGGCCGCCGGTGCGGCAATCGGTGCAGTGACCGGCGGGCCCATCGGCGCCGTGATCGGTGCGGCTGCGGGCGGACTGGCCGGCGTGGGCGTCGCGCAGGGGATCGACATGGCCGTCAATCCGGAAGAGGAGCGCGACTTCTGGCGGAAGGAATACCCGAATCGCCAGTATGCGAAGTCGGA
>JBBQHX010000280.1:0-4476 GCA_038324385.1 Gemmatimonadales bacterium
CGCCTGACGACTCATCTCCACGGGGGAGTGATAGCGGCGGCCCGGCGCGTTGACGATCGTGTTGACGTCGCCGCTCAGCTCGCGCACGTAGTCGGCGTGCGGGTTGATGCCGGCGCGCGCGATCACGAGCTGGTCGTAGTAGCTGGTGAATCCCTCGCCGAGCCAGAGCAGCTCGGACATGTTCGCGCGGGTGAAGTCGAACGGCTCCAGGTCGGCCGGTCGGATGCGCTCGACGTTCCAGGCGTGGAAGAACTCGTGCGACACCGTGCCGAGGAGCCCGAGCGCCGCGGTGTCGAGATTCCCGGTCGACGTGAGGATGGTCGAGTTGCGATGCTCCATCCCGTCGCCGGCGGCCCACGGCACGTACGCGGCGATGAACGTGTACGTGCCGTGGTCGAAGCGCGGCAGCTCGCCGTAGACCGCCGTCATCTCGCGTACCACCGCCTTGGTCCAGTCGACGTACCGTGCGAACTGCTCCTCGGTGCCCGTGTGGTGCAGGGCGAAGCGGATCGTCTGCTCGCTCCCGCCTGACGACACCGGCCACGTCGCCCAGACGTGCGGCGCGACGGTGGTCGGGCTGTCGAGGAAGTACGGGAGGTCAGGCGCGGTGAAGGTGAACCGGTCGCCTGTCGGCACGAGCTGCGTCGCGACCGTCCAACTCGTGTCGGCCGGGATAAAGCGCGCGCTGACCGGCCGCATCTCGAGCCCCTCGGCCCAGACGAAGGTCGCCGGAATATTCAGATGCGCCTGCGTCCGATCGATTCCGGCGTAGGTGCCGTCGGCGCGGTCGGCGAACAGGGTGTACGTCAGGCGGACGGTGCCGCCGTGATCGTGTACCAGCCAGGAATACGGGTCGGGACGGGTGACGCGCAGCTCGCGTCCCCCTTCATCCACCGCCTTCACGGCGTAGACGTTCTTGGCGAACTCGTGCAGCGCATAGCGTCCCGGCGAGCTGCGCGACATCTGGATTCGCAGCGGTGCCGCCCGCACGCCGCTGAACGTCGCGCTGATCTCGCCCTCGTGGTGCTGGGCGTTCGGGAAGCGGATCTCGTAGCGCACGGTGTCGCCCGCGGCGGCGGCCCGGGCGGGAGCACGACGGGGTGGCGGCGTCTGCGCCCCGGCCGCGCCCAGCAACCCGGCGGCCGGAGCGAGCAGCGCCGCGAGTGCGGTCGCGAGCATCGTGAAACGGAAGCCGCGCACGACGGCGGCAGACGGGTGGCGTGAGGAGTCCGGGTGCATGCGACGCGATCTGGAGAACGACGTGGCGGGCCCGCGGTCGCGGGCCCGCCCGGCTGTACCGTGCTGGATCGGATAAGGTCCCCCGCGGGCCGCGACGGGCGCAAGGGTCGCCAGTCTCGGGGATTAGTGCGCCTCGGACTGGTCGGCGGCGGGTGCGGTCTCGCCGAGCGGACGGATGATGCTCACGCGCTGCGTCGGATACGACCCCTTAACACGGGCCGCGACCTCGGGACGCGCCAGCGACTCGGCGACCGCCATCGTGAGCTCGCTCGCCCACTTCCGCCGCTCGCGCGCGGGGACGAGGTAGCGGATCGTCAGGTCGGTCCAGGCGTCGGCGGCGGAAACGTAGACCTGCGGCTCCTCGACCACCTCGCGCTCGATGCCGCGCGCGGTGAGCAGTGACGCGTAGCGGTGCGCGGGCTCGCTCATCGCGCTCCCGAAGAGCGTCGTGGCGGTCTCGTGCAGCACGGTGAGCGCGAGCCGCAGGTCGCTCTCGTTGGTCACGCCGACGACGACCTCGTCCCACACAAAGTCGAAGTCACGCGTGTAATTGACGATGTTGGCGCGGAGCACCTCGGAGTTCGGAAAGGTGATCAGTGCGCCGGTGGGCTGGGCGCCCTGCACCGACTTGCCCGGACCGCCTGCCTCCCATACCGTCGTCGTCAGCACGTCGATCCGGTACACGTCGCCGAAGACGTCGCCCACGGCCATCCGGTCGCCAACGCGGTAGTAGCCGCGGAAGGAATTGAGCAGCCAGCCGGTGAAGCTCTCGATCGGCGCCTGCAGCGCCCACGAGAGCGCGAGACCGACGAGCCCCAGCGATCCCACCACCGTCCGCGCATCGCCGGCGATCACGGCCAGCGCCGCTGCCAGCGCGGCGAGCCAGATCCCGATCGCGATCAGCGCCCCGATCGCGTCGCCGCGCTCCCAGCTCCCGAGTGCGCGGCGCGCGATGGCCCGCGCGAACCGCGCGAGCAGCGCGGCGATGGCGATCAGCCCGATCGCGATCAGCACCTTGGGCGCGGCCCGGCGAAGCTGCCGCGCCATTTCCCGCAGCGTGCCGGTGGCCTCTCCCACGGCCACGGCCGTCTCGTCCTCGCCGGCCCCGAGGCTATCGGCCAGCAGGCTATCGTCCAGCACGCTGTCGGCCGCCAGCGAATCGTCGGCGAGGGTGGTGTCGACGAGCGTCACCGTGTCGGCGACGATCGCCGTGTCGACCTGCTGCCCGCCAGCCGTCGGCAGCCCGAGCGTGAGGAGGAGGAGCGCGGTAAGGGCGACGGCGAGCCGGGTGCCCTGGCGAAAGCGGCGCAACTGCCCCTGCGCCGCCGTCCGTGCCCCGGTCGCGGTGGGAGCGCGTCCGGGACGCCGACGCGAGCGAGCGATCTGTCGCTGTCGCTGTCGCTGACGGGCGATCGCGGCGCTCCGGGTGCCGGTCGTCCGACTGGTGCGCCCGGTCGCGACACGGGCGCCGCGCGGGACTCCGCGCGCGCCGGTCGCGACGACCGAGCGGGTGCCGCGCGGCGCGACCGTACTCCGGATCACGCGTCGCCGTGGTTCAGCCATCCTCATCGCTCCCGTGCTGGTTCGGGAGCCGAGGGGTCATCATTCGTGCCAGTACCGGCCGGTGCGCCTGGCGGGACGCGATCAGCCGCCGCCGAGCGCCGGCTCCACCCGCCAGCGCACCACCCGGTCGACGCCGAACGAGTCGGGGAGGACGGCCCAGATCCGGCTACCTGTCGTAGCCCGGATCAATCCGCTTCGCGTGCCGCGCGGAAAGGGAATGCGGCCGAGGAACTCGCCGTCGGGGGCGAAGACGTCGAACACGACCGGTTCGCGCCAGGTGAGCTTCGGGGCCGGATTAGGGTTCGTCGAGGCTGGCGGGTCGGGAGTGAACTCCTCGCCGGATTGCGAGACCTGCGCCCAGATCCGCCCCGCTCCATCGACCTGAAGCGCGCGAATGGGCGGCTTGGTGGCGGGGATCGACGCGTTCCAGCTCCACGCGGGATCGGTGCGCTGCATCGTCCAGGTGATCCCGGCCTGCTGCCCTGACCGCTCGCCGTCGGTGACCGGGATCAGCGGGAGCTCGCGAACGATCCGAAGCGGCGCGCCCGCACGGTGGACGTCGATCCGATATTCCCCGCCCGGAGACGAGACCAGATATCCCGCGCCGGGAGTCCAGAGCGGGGTGGCGGAAAAGGGAATGCCCGTCGCCGTGCGCCCCCGGCCATCAGGGCTCGTCGCCTGCAGCAGCTGCGAACGATCCCGCTGGACGGGGGCGAGGATCGAGTCCTCAATCGCGCCGGGGGACGCGCCGCCCTCACCGGCCAACCGGACGGTGCGCACTCCGTCCTTGCGGTCCATGAAGGATGCCGCGTCCATCGCGCCGAGCGGCATCCGCAGCCAGAAGGCGTTCGAATCGGCGGCGGACACCGACCCTAACGAGAAGAACCCTCCGGGAATCCGCACCTCCTCGGCGTACTCCCCATCGGCCGTGAAGACGGTGAGGCGGGCGTTCTGCCCGTCCCACACGCCGATGCGCCCGTCGGCAAGCACGGCGATGCCGTTGGCACTCTCGATCTCTCCCGGACCCTTGCCCGCGCGACCGATCGTGCGCGCGTGCCGTCCGTCGGCGCCGTAGATGCGGAGCGCGGTGGCCTGCCCGTCCCAGACGAGGACGCGCTCGTCGGCGAGCGGAACCAGCTCCTCGATGCTCCCGAAGGTGTACTCGTCCGCCCCTTCGAGTTCGCCGATGGCGACCTCCTCGATCAGCGTGCGGAGCCCCGCATCCGGACCGGCCAGCGTTCGAACGATGGTGGTGTCGCCCAGCGTTTCGCGTACGGTGGCGATGTCCGGCAGGGCGTCCTCACCGCCGCAGGCGATGGGGAGGGCGGCAAACAGGAGAGCGATCAGCGGGGCGCCGCGTCGCAGTGCGTTCGTGGCGGCGACAGGCACGGCTCTGGGCATCGCGGGCGGGTCGGGGTGGGGGGGGTGTGTTGGACACCGACGTCGCGTCGACCGTTGGCCGCGATGATTCGTGAGGCTACGTAAGGCTACTCGTGAGGCTCCACGCGGCTCCACGAGGCTCCACGGCCGTGCCCGTACGCGGCAGGGCTCCGCGTGCATCGGAGCCCCGTCGTCCAGCGGGCACGCCGCGCGTCAGGGCGCGGTGAGCCGCACGACGCGCACGCGCGGATCGGGCGCGGGAATGCCGAGGATGGTGCCGTCGCGGGCGATGTG
>JBBQHX010000281.1:0-4475 GCA_038324385.1 Gemmatimonadales bacterium
GCTGGCCGCCACCCGGACCCCCATGCGAATCAGCTGTTCCGAAATCCGTCGGCGTGGCACGGGAGGTGCTTTGAGTGGGGGCGCGGGACCATCTCACCTACGGGGGCAATACCACATGCGTAAGTTCTTGACGATAGCGGCACTGGCAGCGCTGACCACGGCTGCTGCGTGCACCAAGACGGGCGAGGGCGAGTATCAGATGCAGACGCCGGACATCGATGTGTCAACTGACACGACGACGATCCAGACGCCGACCATCGAAGTCCGGCAGGACACCGTCACCGTGCCGAAGCTGGACGTGCGGACGCCGGCTGAACGTCGCGGTGGTGGCGGCAACTGATTCGATGGCGGATGGCTGATCCGTGCGACGACGCACGGCTCGGCCATGCGCCGATGCCGGACCAGCACGAAGCTACGGGCCACGATCACTCGATCGCGGCCCGTTGTGCGTTGCGGATTGCGGCCGCTTCCGCTGGGCTCGGCGCGTTGCGATCTTGCCGCGCATGACCACACCACACATCTCCGACGGCGACCCGTCGCGTCGCCTCGATCTGCGCAGCGACACCGTCACGCGTCCGACCCGCGCCATGCGCGACGCCATGGCGAATGCCGAGGTCGGCGACGACGTCCTCGACGGCGACCCGACGGTGCTTGCCCTGCAGACGCGCGTTGCGACGATGCTCGGCGCCGACGAGGCGCTCTTCTTCCCGACCGGGACGATGGCCAATCAGGCCGCGCTCTGGCTGCACGGCCTTCGCGGTACCGAGGTCCTGCTCGACGCCGAGGCGCACATCATCCACTGGGAAGTGGCGGGGGCGGCGGGGATCGTCGGCGTGCAGGTGCGTCCCGTCAGGGCCGCCGATGGCGGCGTGATGCGTGCGGCCGATCTCGAGCGGCACCTTCGTCCGCTCAGCAAGCACGCACCGCGGGCAAGCCTCGTCTGCGTCGAGAACACGCACAACGGCGCGGGCGGGAAGGTCACCCCGATCGACGAGCTGCGCGCGATCGTCGAGGTGGCACGAGCGCACGGGCTGCCGGTGCACATGGATGGCGCGCGGTTATGGAACGCCGCGGCCGCCACCGGCACGCCACTGTCGGAGTTCGGGAGCGCCGTCGACACGGCAATGCTCTCGTTTTCCAAGGGGCTCGGTGCGCCCGTGGGCGCGATGCTCGTCGGCACCGGCGCGGCGATGCGCGATGCGTGGGAGGTGCGGAAGCGCATGGGCGGCGGGATGCGGCAGTCGGGGATTCTCGCGGCGGCCGCGCTCCACGCGCTCGATCACCACCTCGCCCGGCTGCCTGACGATCACGCCCACGCGACCGCGCTCGCGGATCAGTTGGAAACGGTGGACGGCGCTCGCGTTGTGCGCCCCGACACCAACATCGTCATGGTCGACCTGCCGCCCGATGTGTCGTCGAGCGCGGTGGTCGCCGCCGCCGCCGCGGACGGAGTGCTCGTGACGCCGTGGTCTCCGACGCGCATACGCGCGGTCACGCACCTCGACGTGTCGGGGGAGGACGTGGAGCGGGCGGGCGCGGTGCTGATCCGGGCAATCGGCGGGCGGTGATCGGTTCCCATGTCGGACGTTCGGCGAGCGGCCCCATTCCATCGCGGCGACGGGGGCTCTATATTTCCCGGTGCCTCAGGTCCCGGAGGGCGAAAGCCCGCTAATCCCGTCAGGACCCCGAAGGTAGCAGCGGCGTGTGGTGTCTTGCGTTGCTCCGATCGGCCTGAGGTATCGCGCGAGCACCGTCTCCGATAGTAGATCGGCGCGGGCTCGCGCGTCGTTCGGCGCTCCGGTGCCGGCTGTATCGACCGACGAGCCTGACGTGGCGCTTCCGTGCCGCCGGTCGGGCTCTCGTCGTTTTCGGGACCGTCGTCTTCGTTCCTCCGAGGCGTTATGTCGATCGCGCTCGCCCGCAAGTACCGCCCCCGCGACTTCGCCTCGGTCGCCGTGCAGTCTCATGTCTCCGATACGCTGAAGGGCGCCATCGCCCGCGGCCGGGTCGCCCACGGCTATCTGCTGTGCGGGCCGCGGGGAACCGGGAAAACCACGCTCGCGCGCGTGCTGGCGATGGCGCTCAACTGCGAGCACCGCACCGAGCGCACCGATGGCGAGCCGTGCGGCGAGTGCGTCTCCTGTGAGCGCATCTGGAGCGGCGGCGCGAGCCTCGACGTGGTCGAGATCGACGCGGCCTCCAATCGCGGCGTGGACGACGCGCGCGACCTCCGCGAGCGCGCCATGTACGCCCCGACGAGCGACGATCGGTACAAGGTCTACATCGTCGACGAAGCGCACATGCTGACGCGGGAGGCATGGAACGCCCTGCTCAAGGTGCTCGAGGAGCCGCCGCCGCGCGTGGTGTTCGTCTTCGCTACCACCGACCCGCAGAAGATCGCCCAGACCGCCGCGCCGGTGCTGAGCCGTCTCCAGCGGTTCGACCTGAAGCGCATCGGCCCGCCGGAGATCCGCGACCGCCTCGCCCATGTACTGGGCGCCGAGGGGGTGGAGTGGGAGCCCGAGGCGCTGGCGATGATCGCGCGCGCGGCGGACGGCGGTTTGCGCGACGCGCTCAGTCTCGTCGACCAGGTTCTCTCGCTCGGCGACGCGGCGCTGGTCACTGCCGACCGCGTGCGCGACGCGCTCGGGCTCGTGGCCGAGGACGAGTACCTGCAGCTTCTCGATCTGCTGGCCGAACGGCGGGCCGGGGACGTGTTCGCGATGGTGGGACGTCTCGCCGACGCGGGGGTGGACTTCACGACCTTCCTCGGCGGGTTCACGGATGTGCTGCGGGCCCAGCTCGCCGTCGCATTGGGTGGGTCACCACCGGACGTGTCGGCGACGCTTCGGGTGGCGCTGGAGGCGCGTGCGGCGACCTTCCCGGTGGCCGATCTGCTGCGAATGCTGCAGGCAGTTGGTGAACTGGAGCCGCGCTTCCGAAAGAGCGGTCAGCAACGGCTGCTGCTGGAGCTGCTGTTCGTACGTTTCGCCCTGCTCGACCGTTCCGTCGATCTGGAGCAGGTGCTCCGCGCGCTGGGCGGCGGTGGTGGCGACGGGGACCGGCCGGCGCGTACCGCCGCGGCTACCCCGCCGCCCGTGCGTCCGGCCCCGGGGCCAGTCGCGCCGCCATCAGGCGCGTCGGACAGCTCGGCCCCGCCGGCCGCCGCGAGCACGCCCGGCGAGGTCGATGTGTCCCGAGGGAAGGCGCGTGCGCGCACTTCGACCGACCGCGGGCGCCCTGACCGCGTGGCTGGTGGCGCGGAGGAGGAGCCTCCGGCCTGGGACGGGCCGCCGCCCTGGTCGGACGGCTTCGACGACGCGCCGCCGGTGGCCCGCGCACCGGATCGCGGTCGGTCGGGCGTCAGCGCGGCTGTCGCGCCGGGGGTGGCCACGCCCCCAGTCGGAGGCGCGATCCCGGATCTGCATGTAGTTGTGGGCCGGTGGGACGCGGTGGTTGGCCGCGTGCGAGCGACGGGACGGTCGATCGTCGCGACGATCCTCGCCGAGGTGGAGCCGGTGTCGGTGAATGCGGATGGGGTGCTGTTGCTGCGCCTTCCGCACGAGGGGGCCGACTCAGCGCTTTCCGGCGCGATGGCCGACGTGCTCGCGGCGGTGCAGGCGGAGCTGCCGTCCATCCGCACGATCGGGCTGCGTCGACCGACCGGGAGTGCCGCGCCGGTCGCGCGCCTGACGACGGCGACGGTGATCGCCGAGCGGCTGGCCGTGCTCAAGAAGCGCGATCCGGCGCTCGAGGCCGCGATTGCGGAACTCGATCTCGAACTGCTCGACTAGCGACGACGGCGCGATTATCGCAGACCCGTCGCGCGGTCCCGGTACGCCTTGTGTGGGGTGTCGGCGCGTCGGTATCCTTCCCTCCTCACCCGAGCCACCGACGGATCGTATGGCGGACTTCATGAAGATCATGCAACAGGCGCAGGAGATGCAGGGCCGGTTGCAGCAGCTGCAGGACGAACTCGCGACCAAGAGCGTGACCGCGTCGGCGGGTGGCGGCATCGTGACGGTCGAGGCGGACGGGAAGGGGCAGATCCGGAAGCTGACGATCGACCCGAGCGTGGTCGACCCGAACGACGTGGAGATGCTCGAGGATCTGATCGTCGTGGCGGTCTCGGAGGCGCAGAAGCGCGCCGCCGAGCTGGCACAGCAGGAGATGGGGAAGCTGACGGGCGGGATGCCGATGCCGTTCAAGCTGCCATTCTGAGCGTGTCGGCGATCGACGACCTCGCAAGCGAGTTCGCGCGGCTCCCCGGGATCGGGCGGAAGACGGCGCTCCGCCTGACGTATCATCTGCTGAAACAGCCGCTCGAGCAGAGCCGGCGCCTGGCCACCGCGCTGGTCACGCTCGCTGACCGCGTGCGCCCGTGCGACCAGTGCTTCAACCTGACGGAAACGGCGCTGTGCGCGCTGTGCCGCGATCCGCAGCGTGACCCGGGCGTGATCTGCGCCGTCGAGGAA
>JBBQHX010000282.1:0-4428 GCA_038324385.1 Gemmatimonadales bacterium
GCCCTCGTCGCCCGCGGGCTGCCGGCGGCGTACATCAACAGCACGCTCAGCGCCGGGGAGGTGTCCGACCGCCTGTCGCGCGCGCAGCGCGGCGAACTCAAGATGCTCTATGTCGCGCCGGAGCGGTTCGACGCGGGCAACACGGCCGAACGACTGCGCGCGATGGGCGTATCGCTGCTGGCGATCGACGAGGCGCACTGCATCAGCGAGTGGGGGCACGACTTCCGCCCCAGCTACCTGCGCATGCGCAGCGTGCGCGAGCGGCTCGGCGATCCACCCACCATCGCCCTTACGGCCACGGCCACCCCCGAGGTCCGCGCCGACATCGTCAGGCAGCTCGGACTCGACGAGCCGGAGACGGTGATCACCGGCTTCGATCGCGTCAACCTGCGCTATTTCGTGCTCCCCGCGCGCACCGAGCGCGACAAGGACGCCACGCTGGTCGAGGCGATCCGCGAGCGAGAGGGATTGACCGTGGTGTACGCGAGCACGCGACGCGCCGTCGAACGCATCGTCGACGTGCTGAAGCAGGCGCGCATCTCCGCCATCGGTTACCACGCGGGGCTCGACGACGGGCACCGTCACGAGGTGCAGGATGCCTTCATGCGCGAGGATGTGCGCGCCATCGTCGCGACCAATGCCTTCGGCATGGGGATCGACAAGGCCAACGTGCGGCTCGTCGTCCACCACGCGATGCCCGGCACGCTCGAGGCCTACTACCAGGAAGCGGGTCGCGCGGGGCGGGACGGGAAGCCATCGGATTGCGTCCTCCTGCACTCCTTTCCCGACCGGTTCACGCACGAGTTCTTCATTCGCGGAGCGTATCCCGAGCGGAAGATCATCGAGAAGACCTATGGATTCCTGCAACAGTCGGCCGACTCGCGCGGGATGATCTCCGTGTCGGCCGCCGATCTCGTCCCGTCGTTCGGCGACAAGACTGGGACCCGCGAGGTCGAGTCGGCGATGCGCGTGCTGACCAAGGCCGAAGCCATCCGCGTTGAGAGCGACGCCGGCGGTCGGGCGTTCGTGCGGCTGCTCGCGGCCCCCGCCCGCATCAAGCGCGAGCTCACCGACGAGCAGGGGCTGGAGCGCGGACTGCTGCGAGCCCTCTGGCGTGTCGGTGGCGAACGGCTGAGTGAGGGCGTACTGGTTGACCTCGATGGTCTGCCACCAGGCTTTGGCGGGCAGTTCGGCGCCGCGGGGCTGCTCGACTGGCTGCAGGAGCGTCAGTTCGTAATGTGGGAGCGGGGCGGGGGCGGCATGCGTCTCGTGAGGCCCGGTGCCCCGCTCTCGACCTTCCCCGTCGACTGGGAGGGGCTGGACCGCCGCCGCAAGGGCGAACTCTCCAAGCTCGAGGCCGTGCAGCGCTACGCCTATGCATCCGGTTGCCGGCGTGCGTTCGTCCTCCGATATTTCGGCGATGCCGCGGCGCGACCCCGCTGCGACGGCTGCGACAACTGCCTCGGGCTCCGCGTCGAGGCGCCTCCTCGAGCCGCCGCCGCGCCGCGCGACCGAACGGCGCGCGCACGGCGCACCGCGGCGGGGAGCGGCGCCGAGCGCGGGGGAACCGCGGTCGAAGCCGCGGCGCTTCCTGTGGTAGGCCCCGAACACGCACCGCTCTTCCAGGCGCTGCGCGCCTGGCGCGGCGAGCTCGCGCGTGAACAGAAGGTGCCATCGTACGTGGTCTTCACCGACCGGACGCTGGCCGAGATGGCCGTACGCCGTCCGCGCTCGATCGCCGCACTGGGCGACGTGCGCGGGGTTGGACCCGCAAAGCTGGAGAAGTACGGCGAGCAGGTGCTCGTCGTCATTCGCGAGACCCCCGAGCCGGAAGGCGCCTGACCGATATGGAAGACAGCCTGTATTTCAACGATCAGCACATCGCCGTGCGCGACATGGTTCGCAACTTCGCGCGCGAGGAGATCGCCCCCGTCGCCGCGAAGTTCGACGCCGCCTCCGAGTTCCCGTGGGAGAACGTCAAGAAGATGGCCGAACTCGGCCTTCTCGGCGTTCCGTGGGAGGAGGAGTATGGCGGCGCAGGGCTGGACCTGACGAGTTACATCCTCACGATTCACGAGCTGGCCAAGGTCGACGCGTCGCACTCGATCACCATTTCGGCCCACACGACGCTCGGCACGTCGCCGATCATGCACTTCGGCACCGAGGAGCAGAAGCGGCGCTTCGTTCCGTTGCTCGCCGCGGGCCGCGTACTCGGCGGCTTCGGGCTGACGGAGCCCGGGGCTGGCAGCGATGCCGGCGGTACCAAGACAACGGCGGTGCGTCAGAACGGACACTACCTCCTGAATGGGTCGAAGGTCTTCATCACGCACGCCGGTGTGGGCGAGATCTTCGTCGTCACCGCCGTTACCGACCCGTCGGCTGGGACAAAGGGCATTAGCTCCTTCATCCTCACCAAGGAAACCACCGACCTCGCGCGCGCCCAGGAACTCGGGATGGGGCACGAGCCGTCACTGCCGGTCATGGACGGGTTCCGCGCCGGTAAGAAGGAAGACAAGCTCGGCTGGCGGTCGTCCGACACCCGCGAGCTCATCTTCGAGAACGTCGAGGTTCCGGCCGAGAACCGACTCGGCGAGGAAGGGATGGGGTTCGTCAACTTCATGAAGACCCTCGACGCCGGGCGGATCGGAATTGGCGCCCTCTCCCTCGGCATTGCCGAGGGGGCGTACGAGGAAGCCCTCCGCTACGCGAGCCAGCGAAAGCAGTTCGGGCAGGCGATCGCCAGCTTCCAGGGCATCGCCTTCCAGCTCGCCGACATGGCCACCGAGATCGAGGCGGGCAAGCATCTCGTCTATCACGCGACCTGGCTCGCGCAGCAGGGGAAGCCGATCGGGAAGGTGGCGGCAATGGCGAAGCTATTCTGTTCCGAGCTCGCCATGCGCGCCACGACCAAGGCGATCCAGATTCATGGTGGCTACGGCTACACCAAGGACTACCCGGTCGAGCGCTACTTTCGCGACGCGAAGATCTGCGAGATCGGGGAGGGCACGTCGGAGATTCAACGCCTCGTGATCGCCCGGCATCTGCTCCGGGAACTCGCCGGGTGACCGCATCCGCGAATTTTGCCAACGTTGCGCGGCGGCTTCGCCTGCCGCTCGGCTTCGTCCTCGGCGCGATCTATCTGCTGGTCGCCCGCCCGACGCCGCTGTTGCTGGCGATCGGCGGGACGATCGCCTTCATCGGGGTCTTGATCCGCGGATGGGCGGCCGGGCACATCGTCAAGAACGATCAACTCGCCACGACGGGTCCGTACGCCCACACCCGGAACCCGCTCTATCTCGGCAGTTTCCTGATCGCCGTCGGCTTCGCCTTCGCCGCCCACTGGACCATGCTCCTCCTGGTCGGCGTGTTCTTCGCGGTGATCTATGGACCGACGATCCAGCGAGAGCGCGAGTACGTGCGCGGGCGGTATCCCGAAGCGTATCGGGAATGGGCTGCGCACGTTCCGCTGTTCTTCCCGCGCCTCACGCCGTGGCGCGGCGGTAGCGGACGGACGCACACCCCGTTTTCGTGGGCGCTCTATTTCCGTCACCGCGAGTGGCAGGCCGGGCTGGTGTTCGTGCTCGTGATTGTCTGGCTGGCACTGGTGGCCTGGCAGGTGGTTGATGTGCCGACGTTCGGGGGGATGCGGGACTCGACATAACCCGCCGTGGTTGCGTCGGGAACGTGCGCGCGCGCACATTAGAAGGTCACAACGTCGTCTTCCCTGGACCGTTCGGCTGCGCGACTCGCGGCTACGCGGTTCCATGCGATCCGGGGGTCCGGTGCGCGGTAACGCGCCGCCGGACCTTCGGCGCACTCTCCCTCGCTGCGTCACCATCCCCGGATGAATCGCGCGTCCACCCGTTTTCTCCCCGTCGCCGCACACACCGCCTGGCTGCTGATGCTAGGCGCGCTCGTGTGCTGCACCGTCGGGGCGGGCCGGACGCGAACGATCCGTGGCGCATCGTGGAGAGCCTTCCTTTCGCGGTGTCGGTCGGGTGCCGTGCGCGGACGCCATCGGGTGCGTCCGTGTGTGCTTGCCCGTTCCGATTCCGTCGTCCCCCGTACGTGGATCCGCCCAGTTCCCGGCGCCGAGTCGCCACCGGGGCTTGTTGAAGCGGACATCAATGAAGCGCGAAATCTTTATCAATCATGCCCCACGCGAAACCCGCGTGGCGATCGTCGAGGACGATCAGCTCGTCGAGCTGTTGATGGACCGTCCCGAGACGCGCCGGATGGTCGGCGACATCTACCTCGGCAAGGTCGAGGCGGTGCTCCCCGGCATTCAGGCCGCCTTCGTGGACATCGGCACCGAGAAGAGCGCCTTTCTCCACGCCTCCGATCTGGTCTGGCCGGACGCGCCTGACGCGACCGACGACGACGAGAACGAGGAGGAGGAGGACGACGACTCGGATGACGCCGGTGCCG
>JBBQHX010000283.1:0-4426 GCA_038324385.1 Gemmatimonadales bacterium
CGGCGCTCCTGCGGGATGACAGACGTTGCGCGGGGCCATTGTCGTCCCGCAGGAGGGAGCGCAGCGACCGAGTGTCGGGACGGGCTTTCACTGCCCCGTGGCCCGCTATAGGCGAGGGCGAGCCCGTCCCGACACTCGCGCCTGACGGCGCTCCTGCGGGATGACAGACGTTGCGCGGGGAGATTGTCGTCCCGCAGGAGGGAGCGCAGCGACCGAGTGTCGGGATGGGCTTTCACTGCCGCTTGGCCAGCTATAGGCGAGGGAGAGCCCGTCCCGACACGCGCGCCTGACGGCGCTCCTGCGGGATGACAGACGTTGCGCGGGAGCTTGTCGTCCCGCAGGAGGGAGCGCAGCGACCTAGTGTCGGGATGGGCTTACACTGCCCATGGGCCAGCTATAGGCGAGGGAGAGCCCGCCCCGACACTCGCGCCTGACGGCGCTCCTGCGGGGTGACAGCCTCCCCTCGCAGCTTCTGTCTCTGCCTTCCGCCTTCCGCCATCCGCCTTCCGCCTTCATGCTACAGAGACAACCGATACGGCGCGACCGCCGCACGGAACGGCACCGTCTCCTGCTCGAGCTTCTCCAGTAGCGCCTCGATACCACCCTCACGCGTGATGGCGGTCCGGAGTTCACCGGTTCCGGCGAGCCGTTCGAGCCCCGCCGTGAGGACGAGATCGTTCGGGTGCTGCTTGTAGATCGCGCGCAGCAGGTGCACGCCGATCGTGAACGGGCGGACTGCCTCACGATCGGTGACCACGAGCCGGATCATTGGGATCGTCTCGCCGTCGAACTTGGCGGCGCCCTGCACGGTGCGCGTGATCCGTTCGAAGCGAACGCCAGGCAGTTGTTTCGACTCGAGATCCGCGATGATCGCGTCGATGCCTGTCATCCAGGAGGCCCCGATCTGCGCGAACGGATCGTCGGTGCCACGTCCCTCCGTCGCGTTCGTCGCCTCGAAGAGCACCGTTCCGGGATAGAGCAGCGTCGCGTCCAGGTTGCGCAGGTTGGGCGACGGGTTGATCCACTCGAGCCCCGTTTCGTCCCACCACATGTCGCGACGGTAGTTCGCCATCGGCACGACGGTGATGTCGGCGGCGACCTGTCCGCTGCCGACCAGGTAGCGCAGCAGCTCCCCCGGCGTGAGGCCGTAGCGCATCGCGACCGGATACTGCCCGACGAAGGTCCGGTACTGCGGGTCGAGCACGCCCCCCTCGATTCGATCCGCCCGGATCGGATTCGGACGATCGAGGACGATGAACGGCTTGCCTGCCTTTCCCGCCGCCTCGGCCGAGAGCGCCATCGTCCAGACGTAGGTATAGACGCGGGCGCCGACGTCCTGGATGTCGTAGAGCAGCACGTCCACCTCGTTCAGCATCTCGGGCGTTGGCACCCGTGTCGCCCCGTAGAGCGAGTAGACGCGGACACCGGTAGCCGAGTCGATCATGTCGTCCACCTTCTCGCCCTCGCGAACGATGCCGCGGATGCCGTGCTCGGGCCCGAACAGCGCCGTGAGGCGCACTCCCTCGGCGCGGGCAAGGAGATCGGCGCTACTCACCCCCTGCCGATCACGTCCGCTGTGGTTCGTGATCAGCCCGACCCGCTTCCCCCGGATCAGGTGCAGCGAGTCGCGCAGCAGCACCTCGATCCCGGGGATGACGGCGGCCGCGGCGACGGGCGTCACCTCCCCGGCGGCGGACTGCGCGCCGCCTTCGACGGCGGGCGTGGTACAGCCGAGTAGCGCGGCGACGACAGCGACGATCGGAATGACGCGGGCGGTAGGCATGCGAGCAGCGGGATCGGGGATGACGCGTCCGGTCTCGACCGGCGAGCGACGAGTGCGATGCCGGAAAATTAGCGATGGCGTCGGCGGTGCGTCCGTCCGCCCACCCCTCGCGATAGCTTCCGGCGACCCACTCCGTTTCTCCGCCACCCGACCCACCATGCACACCGCTCTCGCCTCACGCCTGATCCCGGCCGCTCTGACGGCCGTCCTTGCGCTCGCCGGCTGCCGCTCGACGCCGCACGCGGAGCCGCCCGCCGGCGGCGGGACGGCTTCGGCCATTGCCCTGCCAGACCGGGGGGAACTCGTGCGTCGGACGGTCCGCGCCGCCGCGCTCGAGTCCAACCTTCTCGGCGATTCGCCCGACCGTTCGGTGTCCATCTACCTGCCGCCGAGCTATGGCGTGGCGCCGGAGCGGCGCTACCCGGTCATGTATATCCTGCATGGATATGGCGGGACCGATGACGTCTGGTTCTCCGAACGGGGACGCGGATTCCGGCTCCGCGCGACGCTGGACTCGCTCATGACCGCGGGCGATGTCCCCGAGCTGATCGTCGTGGCGCCTGACGCGCGGAACGCGTACGGGGGCAGCTTCTACACCAACTCGAGCGTCACCGGCGGCTGGGAGACGTGGATCGCACGCGAACTCGTGCAGCTCGTCGACGCCGAGTATCGCACGCTGGCTGAACCGGCGCACCGGGCGATCGTGGGCCACTCGATGGGTGGGCACGGCGCGCTCAAGCTCGCGATGCGAAATCCGGACGTCTATGGCGCGGTCTACGCGATGAGCGCCTGCTGCATGCGGCCGCCCGGAGGTCCCTCGCCGATCTACGCACAGCTCGCGGCCGTGCCGAGCCTGGATTCGTTGCGCGGGACCGGGTTCTACGGGATGATCACGGCCGCGATGGGCGCCGCGTTCGCGCCGCGGCCCGGCCGCGCGCCGTTCCAGCTCGCGTATCCGTACGAGCCGGGCCCGGATGGGCGCGTCGCGCCGGTGCCGGACGCGCTCGCCGAATGGCGCGCGAACGCGCCACTGGCGATGTTCGGCCAGCACGTCGCGGCGTTGCGTGGGATGCGGGGCATCGCGCTCGATGCGGGCAACGAGGACGACTTCCGCGACATTCCGCCAACCGCACGGGCCTTCGCCGACTCGCTCACCGCGGCCGGCATCGCGCACCGGTACGAGGCGTACACGGGCGACCACTCCAACCGGATCGCCAGCCGGCTGGGCAGCGTGGTCGTCCCCTGGGTCGCTGCCGTGATCGACGCACCGTCGCCTCGCTGAGGGGACAGCGTCCAGCGGCGTGCGCAAACCCGTGACCTCGTGGGGGTTGGGGCGGGGGCATTCGGGGCGTAAAATCCCCCGGATCGTACGGGCGTCGTTCCGGTCCATGGAACGCGCCCGCTCAATTCGATTCATCCGCACCGGCGTGCCGTGTTCTTTACCCTTCTTATCGTCACCTTCGTCGTCGCGGCACTGACGTCGGTCATCGTCGCCCGCGCATTCAGCCCGTCGCTCCGGCGCATCCTGGACCGGCTGGTCTCGCCCGAGATGAGCGCCGCGTTCCACCGCTACCTCCTGTTCGCCATCGGCGTCGTCGGCGTGTCGGGCGGAGTGCGGCTCTACGACCTGCAGCAGTACGCGATCCCGCGCGGAGAGCAGCCCAATGCCGCGCCGTTGGTGCTGAACGCCGAGCGGTGGACGCTCGAGGTGTACTCGACGATGATCATGACGCTGCAGCGGATCGCGCTGCTGCTCTTCTTCTTCTTCGTCGTCGCGCTGATCGCCTACGCCATCGTGCGCGTCTTCGAGTTGCGCGATGCGAAGCGGGAGATGCAGGATCTGCGCGCCCGTCGTCAGGACCGTGACGCCGACGAGGACCGGTCCTCGCGCGGCGAGAAGATGCGCGAAGTCCAGCGGCAGGCCCGTCGCGAGGCGCTGCGCGAAACCACCCGCACCTCCGTCGACGGCGAGCCGCGCCTCGACGCGCTCGGCGTGGACCGATCGCGGACCGAAGGCGGACGTGGTGACGCGGCGCGGCCGATCGGACGCGACGTCGTGCGCGAGATGACGCCGGACGACGAGGCCCGGGCCGCCGCCCGGAAGCGGCGGCGCGAGCTGCGTGAGGAGCGCGGCCCGCGCGCCGATCGCCCGCCAAGGGAGGACCGCGCGCCCGGTTCCCCGCGTGAGGACCGGTCGCCGCGTCAGGCGGCGATCCCCGCTGATGGCGAGCTGGATGGCGAGATCGGCGCTGACGAGGGCGATGGCGCCGAGGGCGGGCCGCGCCGCCGCCGTCGCCGCTCGGGGCGCGACCGGAAGGAGGGGCGTCCGGACCGCCCGACGGGCGAGCGTGCGGCCGGTGATTCGCCTGAAGGCGGCGCTGACGTCCCACGTCCGAGCGAGGGTCCGTCGAGCGGGGGAGATTCTCCCTATTCGCCCCCGTCAGGCTCCGGGCTAATGCCCGGTGGGTCGGCCCCCACGGAGCGTCCCGACCGCGACGAGAGCTGATAGCGCGGCGGGTTCGCTGGCCTCGTTGTCGGGGCTGGGGAAGAGCAGTTTTACCACGGAGGACACGGAGGATTCCTCGTGTGGGCGGGACTCGGTGTTGGTGGGGAGCGGGGGGGGGGGGTGGAGGGCGTTCTGAT
>JBBQHX010000284.1:0-4375 GCA_038324385.1 Gemmatimonadales bacterium
CTGCCGCCCGGCTGCTCCTGGATGCGCCGCCGCGTGCCGGACCAACACAGCTTTCGCCGCAGCCCTCCCGCGCCCCTCCGATCGTCTGATCCCCGACGTCGCGCCTCCTCCCCGCGCGGCGTCCGACCATCACGTGCGGCCGCATTTTCACAACCGCGCCGCAACCCGTCGCACCACTGACGCGCTCCACGTTCGGGCTTGCTCCCGACGTCGCGCGAGCGCCGGCGTTGATGGTCCCTCGACAGGGTGCTCGACGTAATCGACGCGCATCGTCCCACACCCGGTATCCGGGGCGCTTGGCCGGTGTCCCGTCGCCGCCGCGGAACGCGTTGCGTTCTGCCACGTCCTCTGTGGATCTCGACCGGACTATTCCGTGAGCAGCTTCTCCATCGCACTCCGCGAGCCTCGTGGCTTCGCTGGCCGGTGTGACCGCACAGCGCATCATGCGCGTTCGGTCCCGGGCTCGTGCCGTCGCGTATGCGTCGTCGCTTCCAGACACCATCGGGCGCCGGCCGCTCTCACCATCTTCCTTCTCTCGGCGGCGCTGACGGCGTGGCCGCTCGGCGCTCAGGACCAGCGCGGCTCCGCTGGGACGGCCGATACGCTCACCCTCACAGAATCGCGCGCCCTCGCGCGGCAACTGAGCCCGGAGCTCGTTGCGGCCCGCGAGGCGGTCTCCGCGGCGGCGGGCCGCACGCGGCAGTCTGGCGCGTTCGCCAATCCTGTGTTTTCCTACGACCGCGAGCAGACCTCGACCTCCGGGTTCACGAACGCCCAGAACATCGTGGCGCTCCAGCAACCGCTGGAGTTCACCGGCCAGCGTTCACTGCGCCGCGCCGTTGCGGCGGCGGAGCAGGCGGCGGCCGAGGCGCGGCTCGCCGGCGTCGAGCTCCGGCTCGATCTGGAGGTCGCCCGCGCCTGGGCGCGGGCGGTGGCAGCGGAGCGCCGCGCCGGCCTGGTCGCCCGGATCGCCGGCGCGTTCACCGATGCCCAGCGCGTGGGCGAGGCTCGTCTTACCGGTGGCGACATCTCGGGTTACGAAGCGCGCCGGCTGCGGCTCGAGGTGGCGCGCTACGCAGCACTGCGGGCCGAGGCGCTCGCCACGCGCTCCGTCGCCCGCACGACGCTCGCGGCGTTCATCGCCGGGGCCGGCTCGCTGCCCGATGACGTGGTGCTCGCGCCGTCCGATGCGGCCGTGCCTGCACCTGTGACGATCGCCCTGGACTCGCTGCTGCCGATCGCCGCGGCGCAGCGGCCGGAGCTGCGCACCGCGAGGCTGGAAGCGGAGGCGGCGGGCGTATCGGCCCGTCTGGCCGCGCGTGAGCGCGTTCCGGTCCCCGTCGCCGTGCTGGGCTACAAGCACGAGCGTGCGGCGGGCGTCGCCGAGTCGTTCTCGGGCTTCATCGCGGGCGTGTCGCTGCCCGTCCCGCTCTGGGATCGGCGGGATGGCGCCGTCGCGGCCGCAGCCGCCGAGTCGCGCCGCCGGACCGCGCTGACCGAGGCGGCGCGCCGTGAGGTCGCGCGCGAGGTGCGCGAGGCATACGCGGCACACCAGGCGCTGGCCAGTCAGGTGACGCTGCTACGTGAGGTGCTCGACCGGGAAGCGGAGCCGGTGCTCCGCGCCGCGCGGGTTGCCTACACCGAAGGCGAGATGACGCTCGTGGAGTGGCTCGACGCCGTCCGCGCCGCGTACGAGGCCGAAGCCAGCTACGCCACCCTGTGGGCCGACTACATCACCAGCCGGGCCGCGCTCGAGCGCGCCGTCGGCGTCCCGCTGCCATGAGGATCTCTCCGATGCGCACAGACCTGATCACGCTGGCCGCACGCCGCGCGGCGACGACGCGGCGCACGCTCGCGGCCGTCGCCGTAGTCGCGGCGGTCACCCTGCTCGGCTTCGGCACCGCCTGCCGGAACGGCGACGCCGAGGCGGCCCCCGAGGACGACGCACCCGCCGGGCCCGCGGGCGGCGCCATCACCCTCTGGACCGATTCGACGGAGCTGTTCATGGAGCATCCGGCGCTCATCGTCGGCGAGCCGGGCACGTTCGCCGTCCACCTCACCGACCGCACCGATTTCGCGCCAATCCGCTCCGGTCCGATCACGTTGCGCTTCACGCCGCGCGACGGCGGCGCACCGTTGGTGGTGACGCAGGCGGTGCCGCGCGCGCCCGGCATCTACGGGCCGGCGCCGAAGTTCACGCGCGCGGGCGTGTACGACCTCACGATCCTGGTAGACAGTCCGCAAGCAAGGGACAGCATCGCCGTCCCCGGCCTGCGCGTCTACGCGAGCGCGGAGGAGGCGCCGCGCGAGGAGGAGGGGGAGGACGACGGCATCCCGTTTCTCAAGGAGCAGCAGTGGAAGACGCCCGGCTTCCGGATGACGCCGGTCGTGGAGGGGACCGTCGCGACGACTGTGGACGTGTCGGGTACCATCGAACCGTCAGCCGGCCGCTACGCCGAGGTGACGGCGCCGATCGGCGGGCTGGTGGACGCCGGCGGCGTGGCGACCTCGCCCGTGCCGGGACAGCGCGTACGCCGCGGTCAGGTGCTCGCCCAACTCACCCCATCGCTCGGGGAGGGCGGCAGCATCTACGCCACGGCCCGCGCCGACCTCGCGGAAGCCGAGGACGAGCATGCGCGTGCGACGCGGCTGTATGCCGCGGAGGCGGTGCCCGAGCGTCGGGTGCACGAGGCGCGGATCCGACTCACTGCCGCGCGCGAGGCGCTCGCCGGCTTCGGCGGCGGCGCGCTCACCAGCGGCGGCAAGCTCGCCGTGCGCTCCCCGATCGACGGCGTCGTCGCGCGCCGGAGCGTGACCCCGGGCGGTCGGGTCGAGGCTGGCGCACCGCTGTTCACGGTGCTCGACCCGTCGGTGGTGTGGCTGACGGCGAACGTCCCGGCGGCCGACGCCGCTCGGATCGGACGCGGAAGCGGCGCGACGTTCCAGCTCGACAACAATGGCCGCCTGTACGAGGCGACGCGTATGGTGAGCGCGGGCAGCGTGATCGACTCGCTGTCGCGCACGGTGCCCGTGATCTACGAGGTGCGCAACGGCGACAACTCAATCAAGGTGGGCGCCACCGCACGGGTGGGCGTGCGCACCGGTGCACGCCAGACCGGCGTGGTCATCCCCAGTTCGGCCGTGCTAGACGAGGACGGCCAGCCCGTGGCGTACGTGCAGGTGCACGGTGAGGCGTTCGAGAAGCGGGCGCTCACGCTCGGCGGCGCCGAGGGTGGTCGGACGCTCGTGCTCTCCGGCCTGCGCGTAGGCGAGTACGTCGTGAGCGGTGCGCCCTACCAGGTGCGACTCGCGTCCCTGTCCACCGCCGTGCCCGCGGAAGGCCACGCGCACTAGCCGAGGAGCAGACCACCATGTTGAACAAGTTGATCGCCTGGTCGCTCGGCAACCGGGTCATTGTGCTCGCGGCCGCGGCGCTGCTGCTGGTTGGCGGCGCATGGACCGCGTCGCGCATGCCGGTGGACGTCTTTCCTGATCTCACCGCGCCCACGGTGACCGTGCTCACCGAGGCCCACGGCATGGCGCCCGAGGAGGCCGAGGCGCTCGTCACCTTCCCGATCGAGACCGCCGTCAACGGCGCGACCGGCGTGCGGCGCGTGCGCTCGTCCACGGCGCAGGGGATATCGGTCGTCTGGGTGGAATTCGACTGGGGCGTGGACATCTTCCGCGCGCGCCAGATCGTCTCCGAGAAGCTGCAGACGGTGGCCGTCGCGCTGCCCGCTGGAATCTCGGCGCCAGTGCTCGCGCCCGTGTCGAGCGTGATGGGCGAGATCATGATGATCGGGCTCACGGCGCACAATTCCATCGGCGCGTCGTCGCCGCAGGCGCTGCGCACCGTGGCCGACTGGACCATCCGTCGCCGTCTGCTCGCTGTGCCCGGCGTGGCGCAGGTGATCCCGATCGGTGGCGACGTCAAGCAGTACCAGGTGCTCGCCGACCCGGCGCGCATGCTCGCCACCGGCGTCACGCTCGACGAGGTGGTGGAGGCCACGAGCACGTCGAACGCGAACGCCGCCGGCGGCGTGTACATGGACAGGGGCCAGGAGTACGTCATCCGCGGCATCGGGCGCGTACGCAGTGCCGAGGACATCGGGCGCACCGTGGTCGCGGTGCGCGGCGGGGTGCCGGTGCTGCTCTCGCAGGTCGCCGACGTGCGGGTGGGCGCAGCGCCGAAGTACGGCGACGGATCAGTGAATGCGACGCCCGGCGTCGTGCTCGCGGTGCAGAAGCAACCCGGCGCGAACACGCTCGAGCTCACCGAACGCATCGAGGCCACGCTAGCCGAGATCCAGCCGACGCTGCCGCCGGGGATGACCATCCACGCGGAGCTTTTTCAGCAGGCCGGCTTCATCGAGGT
>JBBQHX010000285.1:0-4367 GCA_038324385.1 Gemmatimonadales bacterium
GCGTGAGTAGCGGCGGTTCACGCGCGCGATCGCCTGGAGCAGCGTGTGCTCGCGGATCGAGCGGTCGAGGTAGAGCACCTGCTCGACCGGCGCGTCGAAGCCGGTGATGAGCTTGTCGACGACGACGAGGATCTGCGGCTCGCCGTCGGGATCGGTGAAGGCGCTGACGATCTGGTCCTGGTCGAGTTCGCGCGCGTGCCGGAATTCGGCGCCGTCGTTGTGGGACGTGGTGATGATCGGGTAGGCGGCAAGGCCGAACGAAGCGAGGTGTTCCGCGTACTTCACGGCCGCCGCGCGACTGGGTGCGACGACCTGCGCCTTGAAGCCGTTGGGCTGCACCTTCGTCCGGTAGTGCTCCGCAATATCGAGCGCGATCGCCTCGATGCGCTTGGCGGCCTCGGCGATCGTCTCCTTGTTGGCATATCGCCGGCGGATCTCCGCGCGGGTCTCCTCCGGCTCGTCGCGGAAGAGCGTGTCGAAAAGGCGGTCGAGGGTCTCCGCGCCCTCGACGTGGAGGTCAGGGAGGCGCGCCTCGTAGTAGATGGGAACGGTCGCACCATCCTCGACCGACTGCGGGATGGTGTACGAGTCGATGAGGTCGCCAAAGGTGCCCAGCGTGGTGCGCCGGAAGCCCTGGTCGATCGGCGTGCCGGTGAAGCCGACGAATGTCGCGTTCGGCAGGGCCGCGCGCATCTTCGCGGCGAGGCGGCCGTACTGCGTGCGGTGTGCCTCGTCGATCATGACGACGACGTTGTCGGCGTCGTTCAGCGCGGCGCGAGGACCGACGTCACCGCCGAGGGCATCCTCGAACTTCTGGATCGTGGTCATCACCGTGCGGCCGTTGTTCGTGCTCAGCAGCGCGCGGAGGTCGCGCGTGTTCGCGGCGCGCTCCGGTTCGAGGAGCGACGCGCGGCGGAACGTGTCCGATATCTGCTGGTCGAGCTGCGTGCGGTCTGTGACGACGACGATCGTCGGGTTCTGCAGGCTCGGCGACCGGCGCAGCTTCGTCGCCAGGTAGAGCATGGTCAGCGACTTCCCGGAGCCCTGCGTGTGCCAGACCACGCCGCCGCGCTCCGAAGGCGTGCGGCCGTCGAGGACGCGCGCGATGGCGTGGCGGACGGCGCGGTACTGCTGGTAGCGCGGCAGTTTCTTCACCAGCCGGCCGCGTTCCGGCTCGAAGACCACGAAGTCGCGCAGGACGTCGAGGAGCACCGGCGGGTTCAGGAGTCCGGCGATCAGCCGCGCCTGGCCCTCGGGCGGGACGCCAAGTCGCCGCTCGAAGGTGTCGAGGGTGAACGGATCGACGGACTTCCATCCGGCGTAGGCATTCTCTGGCGCGCCGACCGCGGCGTAGGCCGCGTCCGCGCCGCAGAGCGCCACGCACATCAGGTTGGTGTCGAACAGTTCCGGCGCCCCCGTGCCGTGCCACTCGGGCCCGGCCTCCTGGTAGCGGAGCAACTGGCGCACCGCCTTCGCCTTCCACACCTCGAGGAGCGTCGGCGACTTCGCTTCCATCACCACGAGCGGGATGCCATTCACGAAGAGCACGAGGTCCGGTTTCACGACGCGCTCGTCGTCTTCGGTGGTGCGGTCGCTGCCGCGCTCGTTGCCGCGACGGACGCGGAACTGCGTGGTGACCACGTAATCGTTGAGGCCGTCCTCCGGGTGGTCGAAGTCGATGAAGCGGGCGGTGGGCGTCTCCTGCCGGCCGCCGCGGTCGATGGTGAGCGGCATGCCGTAGACCAGGTACTCGTGGATGCGCCGGTTGCGCGCGAGGCCAGTGGCGTCGATGTGCTGGAGGTTGAAGATGACGCGCTGCGCCTGGTCTTCCGTCATCCATTCATTGAGGCGCATGAGCGCCGCCGTCAGCCGTCCGGTGAGCAGCACACCGCGCTCATCCTCGCGCTCAGCCGCCAGCACCTCGCGCGGCACGAACGTGTACCCCAGCTTCACGAGGAGGTCACGCGCCGGATTCTCGGCCTGTTCGAGCTCGTTGAGGCGTGCGGAGGTGGTCATCAGGGGCTCTCTGGGAACACGCGGTCGATGGCAGCGGCCAGCTTGTCGATGGCCGCAATGCCGGCGACGAGCCGCTGCTCAGGCAACGGAAGGATCTGACCCTTTTGGGGTGCCGCTTCCGGCACCTTCGCGATGAACCGGTCATCGACGACACCAGCGTTGTGCTCATAAACGTGGCGCGCCTGAAAGAACCAGCGAACATCTTCGAGTTCTGGAGCAGTGAGGAGTTCTTTGATGGCCGGAAGACTGGTCGCCCGAAGTTCGGAATCGAGCGCGTCCATATCCTGGAAAAGGTTCGACTTTGCTCGCGGGCGGATCCTGTCCGGGTACCGCGCGCGGAGGGCCTTCCCATAGGAATCGAAGGCCGCGACAACATCCCGCAATGAGTCTCGCGGGAACGCGGCTCGAAGGTCAGCGTCGAGGTCCGCGTTCGAGGCGAGCACCACCCGCTTCCGAGCACTTTCGATTGAGCGTGAGAACGTGGTCAACGCGTTGAGACGCTGACAATCGGGGCAGGAGGCAAAGACGCCGTACACCGCGAATTCGAGCGAGCACTCGTCACAGGTGACCTGGGTCTCGAGTTCGCGCTCCACGTAGCTGTAGGCCGGTGCCGGGCGATACCGCACGTCGAACCGGATCCCGAACGGCCCGCGCTGCGCAGAGTTCAGCCGCCGCAGGTTCTGACCGAACTTCCGCACCAGTGGGTCGACGAGCTGCTTGGCTGCCCGATCGATGGCGTACTGGATCTGCTCTTCCGTCGTGAACTCGGAAATATCGTCGCCATAACCGCAGTACGGACAGTGACACATTGCCGTGTCCATCCCTGTCCCGGGCTTGATCTTGAAGTATCGCCCGCACTCATTGTTGGGGCAGCAACGGCCCAGCATGCCGTGTTCGTCTGTCGGGATCGGAACGCTGATCTCGGTGGTCATTTCACCGTCCCCGCTATCGGTACGCGCCGGGCACCGGACAGAAGCGCATCCGCCAGCGCAGCCTTGGTAGCGAACGTGTGTTCGCGTAGCGAGCCTAGCTGATCTCGCTCTAGGTCAACGGCTTCCAGCGTCGCTGAGATCCGCTCTTGTTCATCACGGGGTGGCAAGGCGATGTTGACGCGTCGCAGTGCCTCCTGGGAGACGTTGAACATCGAACGGCTGCTCCCGGAGGCGGACCCGGAGATTTGCGCTCTCGAACTGGGGGTGCTGAGCGCGAGCAACAGGAACTCGCGGACGATCCGAGCAGGATCGGGGACCAGCCGGAGAGTCTTATCACTGAGGAGCAGCTTGGGGCGTGTGGCTCTCACGAGGATCGCGCGCCCGACAAGGTCTGGTGTGTTCGCTCGACTCAAGATCACGTCCCCCGGCTGCACCTCGAATCGGGGATCTGGCAGTGTCCCGGGAGTCAGCGCTTTGTTCTCGTCGGGCTGGAACAGACCCCAACTGACGCTGCTTACCTTGAGAACTCCCCACTCGTCTGCTCGCGCCGGCCGGGACTGCGCGAGGGGGCTGCGTCCCGCTTCAACGTCCGCGAGGCACTCCCCCAGCGTCGTCGCCTCCCAGCACGCCGGCACGGTGCCGAGGCCGGGGACGTGCTTCCACTCCGAGTGCATGCCGGGGACGCCGCGCGTGAGCAGCTCATGGAGTAGGGAGCAGCGCAGATCCTCGGTCGCCGCGATCACCGCCTCGGTGCGCTCGATCGTGTCGTCGACGGCATCGAGGACGGCGGCGATGGCGCGCTGCTCGGGGAGGGGTGGGAGGAGGAGTTCGAGTCCCCTGACGAAGTCGATGGATACGCCCTTCACGGTGGTTCCCGTACCTGCGGCTTCAAGCATTGGGCGCCGAGCGAGCATCAGTTGGAACAAGAACCGCGGATCGAGTGAGTCACCCGGGATCAGCGCCTTCAGGTCCTGATTGATTGCGGTGTCGCACTTCGCCCAAGCGATTGCGCCCACCGCCATTCGAGTCGCGAGCAAGACAGTTCCCGCAGGGATGACGCGCGTCGAACTCGCTGCGACCCCGGCAGGAGTGATCGCCTCCTCGGTCTCGTCGAGTACGGGGTGACGCATGTCCTTGACCGTTGCCCACGGGATGGATCCGCCCCAGTAGGCCGGGTTGTCCCGCGCGGGCGTGCCGCCGCCGAGAGCGCTGCCGAGGACGTCACCAAGACGCACCTGCCGCCACCCCTCGGGCACGCTATCGGGCATAGCCCAGCTCCAGGAGGAGCGCGTCCATGCGCGCCGCCGCGTCGTCACGTCGCTGCTCGGCCTCACGCAGTCGGGCGAGGGCTTCCTCGACGCTCGGCACCTCCTCGTGCTGCGTCGTGTCCACGTAGCGCGAGATGTTCAGGTTGAAGTC
>JBBQHX010000286.1:0-4351 GCA_038324385.1 Gemmatimonadales bacterium
GCCGCGGTTGAAAACCACTACGACCGCCGCGGTTGAAAACCACTACGACCGGCGCGGTTGAAAACCAGTACGACCGCCGCGATTGAAAACCACTACGACCGCCGCGGTTGAAAACCACTACGACCGCCGCGGTTGAAAACCGGTGCGACCGCAGACCAAACCCCAGCCCATCCCGCTGACACGGATCCCACCCCGCACCAGATTGCAGTACACCCGAGTCTGCCACGCCAGCCCGAGCCCACCCCGCGTGCTCCACCGTCGCCTCGCCCTCGCCGCCGCGCTCGCCCTGCTGGCCGCCCCGAGCTGCTCTCCTCGCAACACCCCCTCGCCCGGGGCACCGAGCGCCGAGCCGGCCGCCGAACGCCCACCGGTCGCCTGGAGCGAGATTGCCGCGCTGCCGATTCCGGAGCCACAGCACCGAATCGCGTACGGACCCGACTCGCTCAACTTCGGCGAACTCCGCCTCCCCACGACACCGGCGCCGGCCGCCGGGTATCCGGTGGCGGTGATCATTCACGGCGGCTGCTGGCAGGCCGCCTTTGCGGTAGATCACATCTCGCATGTGGCGGCTGCGCTCACGCGCGCCGGGGTGGCCACCTGGGCAATCGAGTATCGGCGCGTCGGCGACGTGGGCGGCGGCTGGCCCGGCACCTTCGACGACGTCACCCTCGGCACGGCGCACGTGGCCGCGCTCGCCGGGCTTTATCGCCTCGATCTCGACCGCGTCGTCCTCGTCGGGCATTCGGCCGGCGGGCAGCTCGCGCTCTGGGCGGCCGGGCCCGCCCCCCTCCTCGGCGCGGCGCCTGGCGCTCAGGCGCCGACGCCGCCGACCGTGCGCGGTGTGGTCGCGCTCGCGCCGATCACCGACCTCCGCCGCTACGGCGCCGAGCGCGGAAGCTGCAACGTCGCCGTACCGCAGCTCATGGGCGGCACGTCGGACGAGCAGTCGGCGCGGTACGCGCGGGTAAGCCCCGTCGAGCTTCCGGTGCCGGCGGTGCCCATCCGCCTCGTCCACGGCGCCGTCGACCCGATCGTTCCCGTCGCCCACAGCACCGACTATGCGGCACTCGGCCGTGCGGCCGGGCGCGACGTGCAGGTGGCGCTCGTCCCGGGGGCGGGGCACTTCGACCTCATCGCCCCGTTCGCGCCGGCGTGGCGCACGGTCGAGGGTGCCGTGCTCGCGCTGCTCGGCGTGCGGTAGCGCCGGTCGGGGAAGACCGCGCCGCGGACGGCATCTGGCACCCACCCGTTGCGAATCCGTTCCGACGGCGCATCGTTACAACGATCGCTGATTCCGTGTTCGTGACGGGGCCTCTGGCTCCGGTCACGTCGCGGCCGCCGCGCCTCGCGTGTCGTGCCCGGTCGGCCGCCTCATACCCCGTCATCGCAATGATCCCCATCGACGCACTCTGGGCGAAACACGTCGCCACCGCCTTCCCCGCCCACTGCGTGGGCGAGGAGTTCGATGGCATCGCCCTGGTCTTCCTCGATGCCGCCGCAGCCGAATGCATCTCGGCGTACCTCGAGGAAGGAGGCACGCTCGACCTCCGGCGCACCGCCATGCTCGGCCTGTGTCACCGCCATCTCGCCCTCGTCTCGCGCGAGCGTGACGGGGAGGCACAGGAATATTTTCACCGCCTCGAGGTCATCGTCTACGAGGTGCTGCAGGCGATCCGCGACAGCGCACCCCAGGTCTGAGCACGCGCTGTTCAGGCGCTGGCGCACACCGGGCGGGCAGCGAGCGAACCCGCCGCCGACGGCCCGGCCGTCCTTCACGGCGTCGAGTCGATCGCTCCCGCGCGGGTGCCTCGCCGCTCGACACCCGTGATGGCCAGCTCGTCAGCGAACCGGCGCCGCGGCGTTCTGGCTTGGCGTCGGGCCCAGCGGCATCGTGCTCCTCGCTCGGTCGGCGCCCGATCAGCCACGCGTGATGTTGCCGCGCAACTGCGCCGCCTCGGCCACACGCTGCACCGCCAGCATGAAGGCCCCCACGCGCAGCGACACCCCATGCTGGGCCGCGATCGCGCGCACCGCAACGTAGGCCTGCTGCAGAATCACCACTAGCTGCTCGTCCACCCGTTCGGCGGTCCAGCGCACGCGTTGCGTGTTCTGCGCCCATTCGAAGTACGACACCGTCACGCCGCCCGCGTTGGCGAGGATGTCCGGCACCACCGTCACCCCACGCGCCTCGAGCGCGAGATCGGCCGTCGGAGTGACCGGCGCGTTCGCGCCCTCGACGATCAGCCGCGCCCGCACCGCGTCGACGTTGCCGGAATGAATCACCGCGTCCAGCGCGGCCGGCACCAGGATGTCGACGTCCATCGTCAACAGCTCGTCGTTGGTGACGAGCCCGGCTCCTTTGGTGGCGACGACGCTTCCCTCGGTCTGCGCCGTGTGCATCAGTGCCGCCACGTCGAAGCCGCTGGCGTTGTAGACACCGCCGGCCACGTCACTCACGGCGACGATGCGCGCACCCAGCGCCGCCAGATGGTGCGCCGACCAGCTCCCGACGTTGCCGAAGCCCTGGACCGCCACACGAGCGCCGGCCATCGGCAGGCCGATGTCGCGCGCGGCCTGTTCAGCGACGATCGCCACGCCGCGTCCCGTCGCCGAGAGGCGTCCGGCGGAGCCGCCGAGCGCGATCGGCTTGCCCGTGACGATGCCCGGCGTGTAGCCGTGATACTTGGCGTACTCGTCGACGATCCACGCCATGACCTGCGCATTGGTGTTCACGTCTGGCGCCGGGATGTCCTCCGATTCGCCGATCACGAGATGGATCCGTTCGATGAACATGCGCGTGAGGCTCTCGAGCTCGCGGCTCGTGAGGTCAGCCGGGTCGCAGTCGATCCCGCCCTTCGCGCCGCCGTACGGAATGTCGACCACCGCGCACTTCCACGTCATCAGCGACGCCAGCGCACGCACTTCGTCGAGGTCGACGTGCTGGTGGTAGCGAATGCCGCCCTTCATCGGCCCGCGCGAGTTGTCGTGCTGAATGCGGTAGCCGTGATACGTGCGCAGGGTGCCGTCGTCGCGGATCAGCGGCAGCTCGACCATCACCTCGCGAAAGGGCGTCTTGAGCGAGATCTGCAGTGCGTCCGGCAGCGCGAGCACTCGGGCCGCGCGATCGAACTGGTAGTTGACCGCCTCGAACGGCGTCAGCGTGTCCGACGGCGCGATGGCGGTGGTCTCGGCGGGAGCCTCGGCGCTCCGGAGCGAGGTGCGTTCGGCGGCGCGTGACATCATGTCGGATGCGGGCTGGAGGAAGGAAGGGCAACAGCAGCCGATGCATACCTTCGCATGCCGCTGGCCCGCGGCGCGTCGGGTTCGGCCCACCCCGGCGCGCGGCGGCGGCTCACTCCTCGCCGGTGAGCCGCCGCTCGTCGCCCAGCCCTTCGGTGGGGATCACGTCGGCGAAGGGCCCGTAGACGCGATCGAAGGTGTGCGGCTCGAGCTCCGATCGGGCGACCAGCGCCAGGGCGGCCGAGGTGGCGACCCGCGCCATCCGCGCGACGTCGGCGGGATGGGCGAACGCCGACGCGCCGCTGGCGATCCCCTCGACGGCGCGGCGGACGCGGTGCACTGCGCCGGGTACGGTGCTGGCCGCGGCCTCCACGGCCGACGCCGCGGGTGCGAGCCCGTCATCCACCTCCGCCCGGGCTGCGATGTCGATCCAGCTTTCGAGCGGAAGGTGGCGCAGGCGATTGTAGAAGCCGAGGACTTCGGGCGTCATCGGACCGTAGCGCATCTGCATGCGCTCGTTCGACATGGGCGTGTCGCGGTCGGCGTCGCGTCGATCGTCTGGGGGCATGGCGGTCACGGTCGTGGACGTCGGCACTGGCGTTGGGCCCGGGTGGCATCGCGCGGAACTGTCGCAAGGTAGTCAGCCGCTCGGTGGCATGACACGACCGGCAGCGCGAAGCCGGCTGCCACCGTCCTCCGTCGCGATTCGCGGCAACAACCGGGCCGTCCTCGCCCCGCGTCCGTTCACCAGCTGAACCGCACGCCGCCGTTGACCACGCGCCCTTCGAGCGGTGCCCACGCATCAGTGGTCCAGCGCCCGCCGGGGCCGCGGTCGGGGCGTACGAGCGGATGGGTCCGCGTCAGGCGCGTGTCGCCCAGATTCTCGCCATTCACGAACAGCCGCACCGGTCCCACGCGCCGCTCCGCGAGCAGCCCGAGGATGACGTACGACGGACTGATGGCACGGAACGGGTTGTCCTCCAGCGCCTGACGACCCACATGGTACAGCTCCACCCCGATGCGCGCCGTCTCGTGCGACTCCCACATCACGACCAGTCCGCCCGCCTGACGCGGCGTCAGCGGTACATCGCGCCTCACGCCCGTGCTCGGA
>JBBQHX010000287.1:0-4316 GCA_038324385.1 Gemmatimonadales bacterium
GTACGCGGAGTCGCCGAGCAGCATGAGGTCGACCAGCGCCTGCACGACGTCGCCGACGTGCCAGAAGCAGCGCGTCGGCGTGCCGTCGCCGAACACCGTCAGCGTCCGGCCAAGCGAGCGCGGGCCGACGGTGTTGAACAGCCGCGCCACGACGGTCGCCAGCTTGCGCTCCTTCCAGTACGCCAACGCGACGAACTCGTCGATCGCTACGTCGACTTGCCGTAGACCTCGCTCGTGGACGCGAGGATGACGGGCTTGCACTTCTTGGCGGCCTGTGCGAGCACGACCTCGGTGCAGTGCACGTTCGTCTCGATCGTGCGCACCGGGCTCTCGACGATCAGCTCGACGCCGACGGCCGCAGCGAGGTGGTAGACGATGTCAGCCTCGTCGACCAGCTCGGCGACGACGGACGCGCTCGCGCACGTCTCGATCGTGTATCCAAAGCGCGAGTCGGCCTTGAGATGGCGGACGTTCTCGATCGACCCGGTCGAGAGGTCGTCGAGGACGTGGACACGATGCCCACGCGCGAGGAGCTCTTCGGCGAGATGTGATCCGATGAAGCCCGCGGCGCCGGTGATGAGGAACCGCGTGTCGTGCCTTTCCTGGTGTTCGCGCGACCCGTGCTGCCCGCGCCGTTGCCGTCCCCGTGGCGCGTACGGTGGCATATGTCCGCCCACCGTACAAATCCGGTCGCGCGCCGAACGTCATCGCGCTCTGTTACGCGGCGGCGCGACGGCGCGCGGGCGTTCGCCGGGCCGCGGGGCGTAGCGCGCGCAGAACCGCGTGCTGGCAAAGCCAGATCGCCGGCAGGAGCGCGCGAATGGTGCTAGGGACCATCGGATCGTCGCGGAGGCGCGCGCGGACGAGCTTTGCGTGAGCGAGGACGTTGGCGGTTCCCCACGTGTAGGACAACGAGTCGTCGTGGCGGCTGTAGAGCCGGCCCGGGAAGTCGTCGAGCGCCACTCTCCCTCGCATCGACAGCGAGACGGCCATGACCCAGTCGTCGCCGCCGTCGACCTCGAGAAAGCGGATCTCCTGCGCCGCGGCCGTGCGGATCGTCGCGCCGATGACGGGATAGAGCGAGGTGATCGCGTTGAGGGCCGCAAAGGCGAGCGGCAGCCGGCTGAGCGCGAGGGGCCAGCGCCGCGGCCAGTGATGCAGGCGGCCGCTGAGCGCGTCGATCAGCGGTGTGGCGCAGGCGACGAGATCGGGATCACGGTGGAGTGCGTCCACCAGTCGGACGAGCGCGCCGTCGAGCATGACGTCGTCGGCATCCCAGAACAGGACCATGGGAGTGCTCACCGCCTGCAGGCCGAGGTTGCGCGCCGCACCGACGGACACACGGGTCTCACTACGCACGATCGTCACCTCCGGTCGCGCGAGCGGAGGATCCGCCGCGTTGTCGACGAGCAGGATCGTGGCGGGGACGCCCTGCTTGCGGATGCTCTCGAGCGCGCGGTCGAGACGATGATCTGCGTACGTGCCCCAGACGGGGATCACGACGGTGATCGGCTCCGTCGCCGGCCGGACGGCGGCCGGCACGGGCCGTTGCGGGCGGGGCGGCCCGACGCGCCATCTGCCGGTGTAGCACCCCAGTTCGAAGCGCGCCGCAGGCCCGAGCGACTCCTCGTCGTAGACCAGGATGCCGAACCGGCCCGTATCGACGGCCGTCGAGACACCCGGCGAGGCGCGCGCCCGCTTCCACGCCAGCCACATTCCGCGCCACACGCGGATGTCGTCGAGCACGACGAGCGACCCGCGCCGCAGGTGCGGCCGCAGGGCCTCGAGGTAGCGCAGCGTCGCGGCCTCGTCGTGGTGGCCGTCGATGTACGCGAGGTCGAGGCAGCGGCCGGCGTCCCGCAGGCCGGCGAGCGCCCGCGGCAGCCCGACGTCGAAGGCACCCTCGACGATCGTGGCGCGATCGGTCACGAGCGCGAGCGTCTCCGCGGCCACCCGCGCCAGCGGCGGCGAGCCTTCGAGCGTCACGAACGACTCGACGGATGCAGCGGCGGCGAGGTACGCCCCGGACATGCCCGTCCCGGCGCCCAGCTCGAGGACGGTCCGCGCACCAGTCGCCTGCGCGCACAGGTGCAGGAACAGGCCCGCGCGCTCCGGCACGCTGGCCGCGGAGGCGAGCCAGCGCAGCGATACGTGCTCGCCGTCGGCGCGCGCGGCCTCGTCGGGCCAGCGCACCGTCCCGGGCGCCTGCGAGTCGTAGGCGTAGCGGTAGACCTCGCGCCGGGCGTGCAGCTCGCCGCGCCGTCGCTCGAGCCGCTCGGCCAGCGCCCGCGCCGGCGGCGGCGGTGGGTCCCCCAACAGCACGCGCACCGCGGGCTCGAGCTCGGCGGGCAGGCCGCGCTCGAGCATCCGGTCAAGCGCGCGCAGGCCCAGTGGGCGGGCGCACCGGCCGTACGCCCGCGCCGCCGCCCGCCGCCCGCCGCGCGGCGGCGTGGCTCGCGCCCGCGCCGCCGGTGATGTCAGGCACGTGACGGTGCGTGCGCCTCGACCGCGTAGCGATCAGGGGAGACCACGGCGCAGACCATCCCTGCCAGCTCGATCAGCCGCAGCGCAACCGCGACCAGCGCGTAGTACGGCACAGAGACGATGGTGATGCCGATCTGCTTGCGTTCACGCGCGAGCCGGGCCCAGTCCAGCGCGATCCGCCGCGCCGTGATCGCCGCGAGCGCCGGCAGGCCGAAGCGCCTGAAGGCGCTGCTTCCGCGCAGGACGCCGTGCTCGTCGAGCCGGTACACCGAGACGCCGTCGAAGCCGCGGTTGAAGTGCTTGCGGACGAACTCCATGCCGCGGATGTCGCCAACGCCGTGCGAGACGATCGCGCCGTCCTCGTACGCGACGCGCTCCCCGGCCGCCCGCAGCTGGTGATAAAGGAAGTAGCAGCCACCGTTGCGTCGCAGCCGCCCGTCGAGCGGGTGGTCGAGCAGCACCTCGCGCCGGAAGGCGACGTTGTTGACGTTGAACCCGGACGCCGCGTCAGATTCGTCGGCGCCCACGTAGCCGAAGTCGGGCACCGCGAGCGTGTTCGCGAGCGGTGTGACCGCCGCGTAGCGGGTCCGTCCACCTACCGCCGCGATGCCGGGCTCGAGCCTCGACACAAGACGCTCGACCCATGCGGCGTCGGGCACGCAGTCACCGTCGAGCAGGGCGACGACCGAGCCGCGAGCCGCGTGGGCGCCGGCGTTCTTGGCCGCAAAGTAGTTCGCGACCGGCGATGCGACGAAGCGGACGAACCCAAAGCGCCGGCGCACGGCCTCGGCGGCGGCGGCGGGCACCTCGGGGTCCAGCACGACGATCGCCTCGATCAGATCCGCCGGATAGGTCTGTCGCTGCAGGCCGAGGAGCGTCGGCGCCAGGTCGTCCGCCATAGAGGCGCTCGGCTTGAGGTCGTACCGGGTGGTCATCGTCTCGATCACGACGGAGACGAGGGGGCGATCGACCGGGTTCACGCTCACGCTGCCATGCTAGTACCGCGTGGTGCAATCGCCGCAGAACGGTCGGGCGGGTGTCGGCCGCGGTGCGACGGCGGTGGTTGGGCTGCGCGGCGCGGCGCTCGCGCTCAACTTCGTGGTGGCGCTGCTGCTCGGGCGAGCGCTCGGCGTCTCGGGGTTCGGCTCCTACGCCGCCGGGATGGCGCTCGGCCAGATCCTGAGCGTGCTCGCAGGCTTCGGTGGCGGGCCGCTCGTCGTGCGCGGCGTCGCCGCCTATCTGGCCTCCGGCGGCTCGGCACAGCTGCGGGGACTGATGGTCCGGGCGCTGCAGGCGGCGCTCGCCGGAACCTGCCTCGTCGGCGCGGGCGTCACCGCGGTCCTCCTGTTGACCGATGCTCGTTCAGGGATGACGAGCGCGATGCTCGCCGGCGCGGCGCTCGTTCCGCTCCTCGCGCTCGCCCCGCTGGGCCAGGCAGCGCTGCAGGGCATGCATCGGATGGCGGCCGCCTTTGCGCCACCGCTGCTGGGGCGTCCGCTCGCCATGCTCCTGTTGCTCGCGGGGTTCGCGGCGGCCGGCGTCCACGTGTCGGCCATCGGAGCCATCTGGTTGCAGGGCGCGGCGCTCGGCCTCGCGCTGTGCCTGACGGGGTTCCTCGTCTGGCGCCATCTGCCGACGAACGTCAAGCACACGGCAGCCGCCTATGACACGCGCAACTGGGCTTCCAGCGCAGCGGCGTTGGGCTTGATGACGGGGCTGACGGTCGTGGGCCTGAACGTCGGGGTCACACTCGCCGGAACCATCTCGGGTGGCAGGGAAGCCGGGCTGCTGGGGGCCGCGACGCGGGTGAGCGTCGTCGTCGTCCTGCTCGC
>JBBQHX010000288.1:0-4314 GCA_038324385.1 Gemmatimonadales bacterium
GCCGCACGGATCCGCTCGAGCGCGGCGTTCCCCTTCACCGGTGCCACCCAGGCACGCACTGCGTCGTCGAAGAGCAGCAGCCCGACACGGTCGCCCGACTGCGCGGCGACATCGGCCAGCACCAGCGCCGATGAGAGCGCATGTTCGAAGCGCGGCCGGTCGTCGGCCATCTGCGTCATCAGCCGTCCGGCGTCGACGGCGATGATGATCGTCTGCCCCTGCTCGACGTCGTGCTCGCGCGTCACCAGCGTGGCGCGCCGCGCCGTTGCCTTCCAGTCGATGCGACGGGGGTCGTCGCCGGGCACGTACTCACGCAGGGAGGAGAAGCTCGTTCCGTCGCCGCGGCGTCGGACCGCGCGCACTCCAGCGTCGCGCAACCGGTGATGCAGGGCGAGGAGCCGGTAGCGCCGCACGCCGGCCAGTGACGGCACGATGAGGATACTGTCGTCAGGCGCCCACCTCACGACGCGCGCGACGAGTCCCAGCGGGCCCGGCACACGCAGCGCGACGCGGCCCGGCGCATGCTCGCCGCGCGAGGTTGCCACGAAGCGGAGCGGAATGCGACGCTCCTCACCCGGCGCGAGCGTGAACGCCGCGAACGGAGCGGGCGTGCGCGCCGGATCCCGTACGGGGAGCGGATCGCCGTCGTCGTCGCGCCGCTCCAGTGCCGGCGGCAGGTCGTCATGGAGGGCGACGTGCAGCCGCCGCGCGGCCCGCGAGCGCACCACATACGCACCGTCCACGAGCTCGCGTAGCCCCGCCGAGACGGGCAGATCGCGCTCCACCTCGAGCTGTTCGGGCCGCACGGCGACGGCGAGGTCGGCCAGCGCCGCCGCGAGCACCAGCAGCACCCCTACCACCCCCGCCGTGGCGCCAAGCAGCCAGAGCGGCGCGACCAGCAAGAGCAGCAGGGCGAGGCGTGGGAGGAGCTGGAGGGAGCGGAGCGTCGCGATCACCGGGGCGCTTCCACCCGCAGCAGTACCTCGCCCAGCACGTCGTCAGGCGTCCGCCCCTCCACCTCGAGCTCGGGCGCGACCACCACGCGGTGACGGAGCACCGGGAGCGCGAGCGACTTGACGTCGTCAGGCGTGACGAACTCGCGCCCGTCGAGCAACGCGGCCGCGCGGGCGGCACGGAAGAGCGCCACGCTCGCGCGCGGCGATCCGCCCAGCGTCAGGCCGTCGTGATCGCGGGTCGCCCGAACGACGCGGGCGACGTACCCCCGCACCTCGGTCGCCACGCGCACCGCGTCGACCGCACGCCGTAACGCCGCCAACTCGCCCTCGCCGAGGACGGCGGCCGGACTCGCGCCCCCGGGCGCCTCGGGATCGAAGCCGTCGGCGTACATGTCGAGGATGCTGATCTCCTCCGTCTCGGTTGGGTACGAGACGCGCACCTTGACGAGGAAGCGGTCGAGCTGCGCCTCGGGGAGCGGGTAGGTCCCCTCGTACTCGACCGGGTTCTGCGTCGCGAATACAGAGAAGAGTGGCCCCAGCGCGCGCGACTGCCCGTCGACGGTCACCTGGCGCTCCTGCATCGCCTCGAGCAACGAGGCCTGCGTCTTGGCCGGCGCGCGGTTGATCTCGTCGGCGAGCAGCAGGTCGGTGAACACGGGGCCGGGGACGAACTCGAACCGGCGCTCGCTCTCGCGGAAGATGCTCGTGCCGGTCACATCGGAGGGCATCAGGTCTGGGGTGAACTGGATGCGGCCGAACCGCGCCCCGAGTGCGCCGGCCAGTGCCCTAACGAGCAGCGTCTTGGCCACCCCCGGCACCCCCTCGAGCAGCACGTGGCCGCGCGCGAGCACGGCGACGAGCGCCTCGTTGACCACCGCCTCCTGGCCGACGATGCGCGTCGCCACGGCGGCACGAACGCGGTCGAGCGCCACGCCCACGGTGGTCGCGTCGGGGATGCTCGGGTCGCGAGGCGGGGCGCCGCGTGGCGCGGCGGACGGATCAGCGGAGTCGAGGGCGAGGGGATCGGTCACGGGTGAGTGAGGGCGGAGTCCACGGTGTCCACGGCCGCCACGAGACGCGGCATGTCCGCGTTCGCGACGGGTGTCGTGCAGGCCTGGCGCAGCAATGTCACCGGCCCGGCGAGCCTGGGATGGCGTTCGGCGACGCGCGCGAGGAAGGCGTCGTCGTCCTCGATGCGCGTGGTGGCGGCATGCCGGCGGCGAAGTCCGCGCACGAGACGACGGGCCGCCGTGCGCGTGGCGCCCACCTGCGCATAGGCGCGGGCCAGCGCATCCACGTGCTCCAGCGCCGACCGTCGCTCGTAGCGCAGGCGTGCGGCGGGCGCGAGGGGGCGGGCGCCGCGCGTGAGCATGAGCAGAAAGAGGCCGAGTCCGACGGTCAGCACCGTGCGGCCGGGTGCCGTGTTGAGCAGCGCGTCGCCCACACGGCGAAAGAGCCCCGGCCCCTGCCCGGCGCCATGATGATATTCGTCGAACACCAGCGGCGGCCGTTCGCCAGCCGACACCCACTCGAGCCCGCGGATCGCGACCATATCGGCGCCCCATGGGCAGTGGCGCAGCACGTCGTTGCGCAGCACGCTCGGCGAGGCGGCGTACAGCACGCGCCCAGCGCCGAGGGTGAAGCCGGCAACGGCCGGGAGCACGGAGTCGCGCCCGATCCGGACCTCGCCCTCGGCCTCGACCGCCGCCACGCCGTCTCGCCGAATGTCGCGACGCGCTTCGGTGATTCGCCGGAGCGCCGCGCTGTCGCCGGCCAGCTCGGCCTCGAACTGCGCGCGGTCCAGCGGGAGGGCGGCGGCGATTGCCGAACCAGTGGCGAACACGGCGGCCGGGCGCACACCGGCGCGCGTGATCAGCGCCCCGCCCCCGGGGGCGGGGAGGAGACCGCGCGTGCTGAGCCCGGGGGGGCAGAGCGTGTCGGTGGTGACGGATGCGGGCACCGACAGCCGGCGGGGAAGGGCGGCGATGGCCCGGACACCGATCGCCCGTTCGAGCGAGTCGGCGAGCAGGGGCGGCGCGGCCGACACGACCAGCCCGCCCCCGGCGCGCACCGCATCGAGCACGGCACCGATCTCACTCGCCCGCAGCGGAATGGGTGGTTCGAGGACGAGATATACGACGCTCGTGTCGAGCGGCGGAGCGAGCGGCCGCGCCCGCACTTCCACCGGCCAGCCGAGCCGTTCCGCGACTTCCGCAAATCCCATCGCGCCGGACGCTCCCGGGTCGCGCGCCGAGAGACTGCCGGTGTTGGGGAAGGGCTCCGGCGTCAGCAGCGCCACCGCCACGAGAGTGATCACGAGCGCGATGACGACCGTGCGCGGCCTCGTGAGGCGGCGGCCGAGAGTGGGTGTCTCTCCCGCGGCATCGACGTCCGCGTCGCGCGCGGGAGGCGAATCGTCAGGCCGCACGACGAGTCGCTCCGGCGGGAAGGTCGAGCAGCGGCAGCGCGAGTGTGTGCAGGCGATCCCAGCCGGCGCCGTCCACCCGATCGCCGCCGTAGACCGCACGTTCGTAGCTGCGGGCGAAGACCCGGAACGGCTCGTATGCCGCCGACTGGCGGAGGCGCAGGTCGCGTGTGTAGTCACCCGACGTTTTCGCGGGGTGCAGGCGCAGCCGCTCGCGCCGCGCGACCGCGAGCACGATCGCGTGATAGAGGTGATGCGCCGCGGCCGTGTGCTCCCCCGCGGCCGCGGCCCGCTGTGCGGCCTCGTACGGCGCCTCGCCGCGGCGTCCGTCGCCGCCCGCCGCGGCGGCCAGGTTGGCGAGCGCACGGCGTTCGAGGACGTAGCTCCAGACGACGCGCCCGATCACGGCGAGCACGATGAGCGCGAGAAAGGCGATCGCCGCCCAGCGCACCAGCGGATTGGACGCACCCGCCTCGAGCAACCGCGTGAACAGGTCACCCAGCCACCGCGTCAGCCGCGTCAGCAGCGTCTCGCGAATGCCGCGGGCGAACGCCGCGTCGGCGAACACGCGCTCCAGCGTGTCGCGAACGACCGCGGCGGGAAGGGGAGGCTGCACGCGACGCCGCGGTCGTCAGGCGCCGGGCGCGGCCGGCGTGGCGCCCGCCAGCAGCTCGATGTCGAAACCTTCCTTGCGCACGCGAAGGTCGTAGTACATCACCACCGTGATGCAGGCGATGATCGGGTAGATCGGCAGCATCAGCACGCTGCCCACGACCGACGATACCGCTATCGGGAGGAGGGCGGACGCCGCCGCGAGCGAGCCGAACGAGACGACGAGCGCGATGAGCGCGGTGACGAAGATCAGCACCGCCGCCCGCGCCACATAGCCGGACGTCAGCACGCGCCCGCGCTTGAGCGCGCGCAGCCCGCCGG
>JBBQHX010000289.1:0-4300 GCA_038324385.1 Gemmatimonadales bacterium
CTGCGTCGGCCTCCTGCATCAGGCTCGCCATCGTCTCCGGGAGGCCGACCTCCGGCGCCGCCGCGGTCGACGCCATGCTGGCCGCGCCCATGCTCGTGCGGATCGTGTACGGACAGCCGGCGGCGCGGGCAGCCGCGTTCGCCGCCTCGAGGTGCATCGCGATGCGGTCGCAGACCTGCGCCCCGACGGCCGCCGCGTCGACCGTGTTGCCGGCGGGACCGCCGGGCACCACCAGCGCCACGAACTCGTCGCCGCCCAACCGTCCCACGACGTCGGCGCCGCGGAAGGCGGCGCGCAGCACGTCGGCCATGGCGCGCAGGGCGTCATCGCCGCGCGCGTGCCCGTAGTGGTCGTTGATCTGCTTGAAGTCGTCGAGATCGAGGCAGATCATCGAGACGCCGCGTCCCTCGCGGCGCGCGCGCTGCCACTCCCGTTCAGCGGCGGCAAGGAAGCCGCGGCGATTGTAGAGCCCCGTGAGCTCGTCGATTTGCGCCTGCGCGCGAAGGGTTTCGACGTTCTGGCGCTCGTCGGTGATGTCGCGCGCGGTCACGGCCAGCCCGTCGTCGACCTTCACGATCTGCAGCCGCACCCACTGGGCGGAGGCGCGCGGGTCGGCGGTCTCGTAGTCGTGCGTCACGGCGTCGCCCGTTTCGATCACGCGCGTGTAGATCGCGAACAGCCCGCGCTCCCGGCTGAGCGGAAAGAGCGCGCCCAGGCGCTGGCCGAGGAGAGTGTCCTGTGGCATGTCGAGCAGGCGGGCCGCGCGCGCGTTGCACTGCGCGATCTCGAAGTCCACCAGTCGCCCTCGCGAATCGCGCACGACCTCGTAGATCAGCACGGCGTCGAGGCTGGCCTCGATCGCGCCGCGCATCTGCGCCTCACGCTCGTGCAGCGCCGCGGTCGCCCGCCGTTCCTCGGTCACGTCCTGGGTAATGCCAAGGATCCGTGGCGCTCCCCCCTCGACGTCGGGTAGCATCGCGAGCGTCAGCGTGGCCAGCCGTACATCGCCGTCGGGGCGGCGATAGCGCGTCTCGACTCGCGCCCTGGTGATCTCACCGGCGAGCAGCGCCTGCACCGATGTTTCGGCGACGGGGCTGTCCACCACCGGCGAGAGGTCGTCCGCGGCGACACCGACGATCGACGCCGCGGGCCGCCCGACGATCGTCGCGAAGGCCTCGTTGACGGTGGTAAACGCGCCTGACGCGTCGACGACGAGCAGCCCCATCGGCGCGTGGTCGAAGACGGCGCGGAACCGTGCTTCCGACGCCCGCGAGACCGCGAGCGCCTGCTCGGTGTGGCGCATCTGCCGCCAGAGCAGAAAGAGGCCGCCCGCCAAGCCGAGGATGGCGCTCAGCGCCATCAGCGCCACGCTGTACTCGACGCGCCGCGCCGCCGCGGCCTCGCTCGTCAGGCGGACGCCGAGCAGGCGGCGCTCGTGCGTCCGCGCGTCGGTGATCAGGCGCGTGATCACCTGCGTCAACTGCTCACCCCGGTTGCTCCGGACCAGTGCCAGCGCGCTCGCCTGATCGCCCGATACGGCGTGGCGCAGGGTTTCGGTCACGATGGCCTGCCGCGGCTCGAGCGCGTCGTTCAGCGCGGCCTCCCGCGCCGCCTGCTCGGCATCGGAGTCGGCCAGCATGCGTACCCGGCCCAGGGCGAGACGGGCGGCGGCCGGCGCACCACGCCCGCGCACGAGGTATCCGAGATCGCCCGTCAGCAGGTAGCCGCGCTGCGTCGTCTCGGCGGTCGACACCGCCGTCTCGATCTGGTCGATCTGCTGCGTGACCGCGTGCGAGTGGTCGACCCAGCCGCGGAGCGCGGCTCGCGTGCGCCCGCTCTGGTACGCCATCGCCCCGCCGAACACCATCAACAGCAGGGCGGCGAGGAACGGCGTGGCCATGTGGGCGAGCGCGCCCGGGCCGGGGACCGTTTCGGCGAGCGGAGGGATCAGACCAGTGGACGGGGACGGATGCCCGGGGCGGGACGGAAGAGCGGACGGAAGAGCGGACGGACGAACCATGGGCAGGTGTACCGGGGCGCCGCAAACGGGGTCGCGGGCGGACATCGACAACGGCAGGAGCGGTCGCGTGCGGGGGTCCCGCGTGCGGGAGCCGACGCAGCGACCGGTGTATTACATGACGACCCGTGACGCCGGACGTTGCCAAGTGTCCTGGGGCGTCTCCCGTGTATGGGTCGATCCTTGAAACCCTCGACCGTCTTCTCCAGACACGCGGCCGGTGACTCCCGAGTATGCTCACACGTCTTCCCGCCGCGTCAGGCATACGCGATGAGCTGGACTCGGTCGTATTCGATGCGGCCATTCACCCTCGTAACCCTCGAGGTGCCTGACGCGACGGTTTCCGGACCGATTCCTGCCCGCCCCGCCACCGCTAAACGCGGTGCGCCGAGGTGGTCGCTGACGCAGGCGACGGGGGATCCCCCGGGTCATCCTGCCCGTCGTGGCGGTCGCCCTCCACGGAGCCCTAACCGGGGCGATGAACGCCGTCCGGGGGCGCGAATCGCTCTACCCGCGGTAGCCGCTCCTCCCGCCCGACGAACGGCTCGCACGCGCCGACCAGATGGAACGCCGCGTCGCCGAACCAGAAGATCGCCGACTGCTTGAACTCGCGCCCGAGGGCGACGGCATGCTCGCGCTCCATGTCGATGGCGACGCTCACTTCGCAGTGCTCGTCATCGGGTGAACAGCCGTCCACGCGCGTGAAGCGCACACCCGATGCTTCGAGCCGCGTTTCCAGCGCCTCGGCACGCCGGGCGTTGTCGTCGGGAGCGCCCTCCTGCGTGAAAGGATTGTGCGCCGTCAGGACGGCGAACGTTCCGCGCAGCCCGTGCCCGGCGAGTGCCTCACGCGCCTCGGGGCGGACCGCCTCCCGCAGGTCGATGCGCAATGCGGGTGCGGCGCGAAAGTGCAGTACGGTCTACCCGTATCGCTCCCAGTGTGCTTCGGACATCGGTCGGACGTGGGGTATGGGGCCAAATGACACGGTATCCAACGGAATCGCGAGGCATTCGACGGACGGCAAAAGCCCGCGACTGGCCTCGGTCGTGCATTCAGCCCAGGCATCGCGTCGGCGTGCGGACTTCCTGCGGCCGGCGCACGCCATGCCCGCCGAAAGTCGTGCCCAGCCGCGGCGCCCCAGGAGACGTTTCATGCCGATGCGCGCGATGCACCATACGCGCCGGGGAACCGGTGCGCCCCTGCTGCTCGTCCACGGGCTCGGCGGCAGCCACCGCTCATGGTCGACCATCGTTGATGCGCTGAGGGCGGAGCGGGAGGTGATCGCGGTGGATCTGCCCGGGCATGGCGCAACGCCTCCGCTCGAGGGCGAGGTCTCGATCGCGACGATGGCCGATGCCGTGACCGCCTTCCTCGCGGCGCAGGGGCTCACGGGCGTCGACGTGGTGGGCAGTTCGATGGGGGCGCGGCTGGTGCTCGAACTGGCGCGGCGCGGCGTCGTTGGCGCGGTGGTTTCGCTCGATCCCGGCGGCTTCTGGGAGGGATGGGATCGTACCTTCTTCGCCACCACCATCGGTGTCTCGATCAAGCTCGTGCGGCTCCTGCAACCCGTGATGCCGGCGATCACCGGAACCGCCGCCGGCCGCACGCTGCTGTTCGCGCAGTTCTCGCCGCACCCGTGGAAGCTCCCGCCTGACGTCCTGCTGCAGGAGATGCGCGACTACGCCGCCTCCCCCTCGTTCGAGCCGCTGCTACACAGTCTCGTTCACGGCCCCGACCAGGAGGGGATCCCCGCCGGCACACGCAAGCAGCCGATCGTCATCGGGTGGGGCGCGCAGGACGGCGTGTGTCTTCCGCGTCAGGCGCCGCGCGCGCTCGCCCGCTTCCCCGACGCGCGGCTGCACTGGTTCGAGAGCTGTGGACACTTTCCCCACTGGGACGTGCCTGACGAGACGGTGCGCCTGATTCTCGACACGACCGGGTAGTCGCGATCAGACGGTGCCGTGTCTCGTCGGTGGGGCCGTCGCAGTGGGCGCTGAGAGATCGGGCGCCGTCCAGAGGCGGAGTGCATCGGGGAGGGCGAGCGTGAAGAATGTGGTGACCACCAGCAGCACGCTGAACGCCGCCGGCCCGGTGGGCATCGGAAGCCCCGTGGCGCCCGCCAGTACGCCATAGGCGAGCGAAAACACCCACGCGGTGCCAACCACGCGGTAGGCGGTGCTGATGACCGCTTCCCGGTGCGCGGCGGGCAACTCGCGCGCGACACCGTGCATCCGCCCGGCACCCACTGCCGCGCCGATCACCGGCAGTGCAGCCAGTAGCGCC
>JBBQHX010000290.1:0-4299 GCA_038324385.1 Gemmatimonadales bacterium
GTCATCCCTGCACGAGGGAGCGTCGCGAGCGAGTGTCGGGATGGGCTTCCACGATCATTTGGCCGGCTACGGGCGGGCCGGCTATAAGCGAGGGGGAGCCCGCCCCGACACTCGCGCCTGACGGCGCTCCTGCGGGGTGACAACGCCGGGGATAGGGGTTCGTCCCACCAGCGTTGTCATCCCTGCAGGAGGGAGCGGAGCGACCGAGTGTCGGGATGGGCTTCCACGATCATTGGGCTGGCTACGGCCGAGCCGGCTATAAGCAATGGGGAGCCCGCCCCGACACTCGCGCCTGACGGCGCTCCTGCGGGGTGACAAATGTTCAACGGCCTAAAGCCCGCACCAGACACTCCACGCCCGGCATCAGAACAACGTCATCTGAGGACCGAGCTGATCGGGCGGCACCGGCGTCTGGCCGAGCATCGCCTGCAATTCGCGCACGGACTGGGGCGAGTGTCCCGCAAAGTGATTGTTCACGTAGCCGTACACCTCGCGGCGTGAGGTGGCGAGCGCGCCAAGGGGACGCGACCAGGCTTCGAGCTCGCGCGAGCGGTCGACCTGAATGTGCGAGTAGTCGGTCAGGCTGCGATCCGGTCCCATCCATCGCACATAGGTGAAGTCCGCCGTAGGGCGTTCGGCGAGCTGCAGCGTCGTCGTCCGCGGAATCCAGCGGCCATCGCTCAACGCGAGCGCGACACCATGATCGGTCAGCAGCGAGTGAACACCCTTGGTGATCCATTCACGGCGCCGGAACTCGACGGCGAAGCGTACATCCGTCGGCAGGCGCGGGAGAAATTCCGCGAGCGCGGGCAGGTTGTCGATACCGAAGTCGGGGCCGAGCTGCACGAGGATCGGGCCGAGCTTGTCGCCGAGGAGGCGCGCCCGCTCGACGAAGAGCGCGGTCGCGTCGTCGGCGTCACGAAGGCGTCGCTCGTGCGTGATCTCCTGCGGCAGCTTGAGGGCGAACACGAACCCCGGCGGAGTGCGCTCGGCCCAGCCGAGCACGGTGCGCGCTGCGGGAATGGCGTAGAACGTGGAGTCCACCTCGACCGTGTCGAACGCGCGGGCGTAAGTAGTCAGGAAGTCAGGCGCGCGCGTTCCGGTGGGGTAGAAGGTGCCCAGCCAGGCATCGTAGTTCCAGCCCTGCGTTCCGAGATGGATCATGGGAGGACAGCGGCGGTGCTATGTGGGCCGAAACGGCGACGGCGCGTGAGAGTCGACGGGTACACCATCCGTGCCACACGCTGCGCGGCGCTAGCGGTACGTCTCGAAGAACGCCGTGCCGCGTGCATCGATCACCTGGCCGCGCACCCGGCCAGTGACCCGCGCGGTGCCCTTCATCTGAATGAAGTACGGTCGATCGAGCCCGCGCACGGCGAGCGTGTCGCCGCGTTCCAGCAGTCCGCGCCTGGTATCGGTCGCCGTCGCGTGTTCGACCTCGAGCTCGAGGCGGAGCGTGTCGTTGCCGCGCGCATCGGCGAGGATGGCGCGCGACGGCACGCGCACGCGGCGTCCGTCGGCCAGCACCTCGCCACCCTCGACATATGTGACGCTCGGCGGCCGGAAGAGCGCGACGAATCGCTGTGGTTCGGTGACGTTGAGCAGCAGCGGCGGCGCATCGGCGACCTCGTCGGGCGGGTTGACGCGTCCGTAAAGCACACCGAGTTCACCGGCCTGCACGGCGCCCCACTCCCAGTCGACGCGGCTCCAGATCCCCCAATTGTGGTCATGATAGGACTGCACGTTCTCGAGCCGTTCGCAGCGGCCATCGACGCAAAGCGTACCCGTCGAGGTCGCGCGGAGGGCCGGCACCACATACCCTGATACCAGCTCGTCACCGCCGAGGTTCACCCCCGGGAAGTACGCCCGATCGACTGGCGACACGATCAGATCGACCTCGGCGCGTCCGGCTCCGCGTTCGGCCGGTGCCGTCGCGATCACACGATAGCGGCCATCAGGCATCACGGTCACCGTCGAGGTCCCGACGCGCACGTCGGCGTCCTGCGTGGAGAAGCGCACGTCACGCGGCGGCACGGCAGCGACGAACCGTCGGTCGGGTTGCCCATCGCCGTGGGTGGTGATCAGCACCTGGCCGCCCCACTCGCCGTTCGGGATGTCGCCGCCGATCGCAAGCGTCACGAACGCCCACCGGCGGCGGTCGTCGGTGAGCACGTTGAAGTAATGCCACTCGCCCCACGTCTCGCGTCGTGCGGCATCATCAGGCGGAAGGTGGAAGCGGTCGATCTGATGGCGCAGCTCGAACGCGGTCGGCGCGCGCCACTGTCGGTCGGTCGTGTCGTCCCGCCATGCACCGGCGGCAAAGTCGGGGAGACCGGCGACGGCCTCGGACGCCGACGGGATCTCGCCGACGGCCCGGACGGGGATCTCGCGCCCATCGGGGAGCCGCGCATAGAGCAGCTTTCCGTCGATCTGCGGCGCGACGGCCGATACGGAGCCGGCGAGGCGGGGCGAGGAGAGCAGTTGCAGATCAACGAAGCGCGCGTTGGGAATCGAGTAGTACAGGCCGCCGACACCGCCGGTCTTGAGCACCTCGACGTCGATTCCCTCCGGCAGCACGGTGATCGCCCCGCCGCCCACCAGCTTCTCGTCGCTCGCCTGCGTCAGCATCGCGGCCCCGATGCTCAGCAGCACGATCATGACGCCCACGCCGAGCGAGAAGCCGAACAGCAGGAACGCCGACCGCCATGGGCGGAGGACGAGGTTCCGGAGGGCGAGCCGGAGAATCATCGCGCGACGGTGGCGTCAGGCAGGAACGACGTTGCGGCGTCTTCGAGCGCGACGTCCTGCCATTCGCCGTCGACGCGCTGCTCGTCGCGAACGATCACGCCGTCGCGCAGGTGCACGACGCGTCGGGCCGAGCGCGCGAGCAGCTCCTCATGCGTCACGACGACGATCGTCGTGCCGTCACGATGAAGACGGTCGAGCAGCGCGATCACCTCGCCCCCCGTGCGTGCGTCGAGCTCGCCAGTGGGTTCGTCGGCGAGGAGGAGGGCTGGTGCGTTGGCAAGCGCGCGCGCGATGGCGACGCGCTGCTGTTCGCCGCCTGACAGCTCCGACGGGCGATGCGTCTCGCGCCCACCCAACCCCACATACGCCAGCAGCTCGCGCGCGCGGGCGCGGCGGGCGCGACGGTCGAGTCCGGCCTCGGCCATCGGCAACTCGACGTTCTCCATCGCCGTGAGCATCGGCATCAGGTAGAACCGCTGGAAGACGAAGCCAATCCGCTCGAGGCGGAATCGGGTTGCCTCACGATCGGCGAACGTGCCGACGTCGCGGCCGTCCACATGCACCGACCCAGAGGTGGGAGCGTCGATCACACCGACCAGGTTCAGCAGCGTGCTCTTGCCGCACCCCGACGGGCCGACGATGGATGTCCAGCTTCCCGGCGCGATGTCCAGCGTGATGCCGCGCACGGCCTGCACAATCTGCGCACCACGCCGATAGGTACGCGTGACGTCGCGCAACGCGATCACCGGTCCCTCACGCTTCACGCGACCACCTCCTCGCGGAGCGTGGCGGCAACGGGCAGCGACGCGGCGCGCCACGCGGGATAGATGCCGGCCACCACACCGCTGACGACGAGCAGACCGAGCGACATGGCGGCGGACGAGGGCTGAAAGAGAAAGAAGCTGATCGCGGCCGGAAGTCCGGGGAAACCCGCGAGGATCGACTCGAGATAGTGACCGGTGACGAGGCCCAGACCGAGGCCGAGGATCGCGCCGACAAGGGAGAGCGCAAGTCCTTCCGCGACGATCTGAACGAGGACGCTGCGGCGCGAGATCCCGATGGCACGCATCACGGCGATCTCTCCGATGCGCTCGTTCACCGACACGGTCACGATGGTGGTGACGAGCAGGAATCCGACGATGAGGCTGACCGCACCGAGGATCAGCGCGAGCTGGCGAAAGTAGCTCAGGCGCTCCTCGGCCAGCGCGACCGCCTCACGCGTGGAGATCGCCGTCACGCGCGGGACATCGCGGTCGATCAGGGCCGACGCGGCGTCGGCGTCCTCCCCCTCGCGCAGCCCAACCATGAAGAGCGAGACGCGATCGCGGCGGGCGGCGGCGCCCATCGCCTGCAGCGTCGCCAACGGCAGCGCGACGGCACGCTGGTCGGCGCCGAGGTAGCGGAACCGTGCCTCACCGGCGATGGCGAGCCGGCGGCGGCCGTTGAACGTTCGGAGTTGCGCGTCATAGCCCGAGAAGACGTCGAGCGTGTCGCCGACGGTGGCGCCGGTCGCGGCGAGGAAGGCCGCGCTGGCCACCGCCTCGTCAGGCG
>JBBQHX010000291.1:0-4264 GCA_038324385.1 Gemmatimonadales bacterium
GACGACTTCGGCGAAATGAGAGTGTCACTCCGCAGGAGCCCCCGAAAGCGCGAGTGCCAGTTGTCATCCCGCAGGAGGGAGCAAAGCGACCGAGTGTCGGGACGGGCTTTCACTACCCATTGGCTGGCTATGGGCGAGGGAGAGCCCGTCCCGACACTCGCGCCTGACGGCGCTCCTGCGGGATGACAACCTTCCCTCGCGTCTTCTGTCTCCTGTCTCCTGTCTTCTTCCGTTCCCAGAGCCCATAGCCCAGAGCCCAGAGCCGCTCGCCGCCCTCACCTTACGGTGATCCTTTTGATTCTCGCCCCCGCCTGCATCCGGTCAACCACATCCATTCCGCTGACGACTTCGGCGAAGACGGTGTAGTCGTGATCGAGGCGCACGTTGTCGACGGTGTTGAAGTACAGTTGACCGTCGCCGGTGTCGCGGCCGCGGGTCGAGACGCCGACGGTGCCGCGGCGGTTTTCGCGGGCGAGTTCGTCGCGGGTAAACGGGCCGTCGCCGACGTATTCGTTGGCCAAGGGACTGCCGCCCTGCACGACGAAGAAGGGCACGACGCGGTGGAAGGTCAGCCCGTCGTAATAGCCCTCGCGGGCGAGCCGGACGAAGCGCCAGGTGTTCGTGGGGGCGTCCAGCGGGAACAGCGCCAGCTCGATCCGCCCGCCGTCGGCCATCTCGATCGTCGCGCCCTGGATCGCCCGAAGCTGGGCAACAGTCGGGAGGGGCGCGGGCGGGAGTGGTGCCGGGGCCGCGGCGACTCCCGCGAGTTCGGCCGCGCGGGCCGCGATCACCGGATCGAAGTCGCGGGCGTACCGCTCGGGGACGCGCGCGCCCAGCGCCTCGACCAGCGCCAGCCGCGCATCGCGCGAAGTTTCGCGCCGGCGCGCCGTGACCCGGTCGAGCGCGGCGATCAGGGCGGGCGCGGGCGCCGAGGGACCGGCGAGCGCCTTCGCCGCCGACATCAGGAGTTGGCTCGCGTCGGAACGGAGCGCGGCGGTGTAGAGGGCGGCGTCACGCGCCCCAGTGATCGACGCGAGCCCGTCGATGGCTTCGCTCGCCACGTTCGGGTCGGGGTCGCGCGCGAGGCGCCGGAGCGTGAGCGTGTCGCGGAGCTGGGCAGCGGCACGCGCTGCATACGTCCGGGTGAACGGGTCGCGGCTGGCGGTGAGCGTTGCCAGACGCGAACGGGCCCGGGCGGGGGCGATCGCGGCAAGCGAGATCACCGACCGTGGCGAGGTCGAAACATCGAGGGCGGCCGTAGCGGCTGCATCGCCCGTGCATTTCGCCAGCGCGTCCACCGCCGCAAGGGCGACGTGGGCGTTCCGGTCGCGAGAGGCGACGACGAGCGCCGGACAGTCCGCCAGCGCGACCGCCCGATACCGGACTAGCGGCGCCGGATCGTCGATCGAGGCGGCCGTGGCGACGAGGGCGCGAATCTCATGACTCGGGTCGCGCCTGAACGCAGCGAGCTGCTCCGGCGTCGTCCCGCCGACGGCGAGCCGCGCCGCCGCCGCGGTCGCGCGCACGTCGTCCGCGTTCGACGGCGTGGTGGCGACGTACTGCAGTCGCTCGCCAACGCTTGCCGGGATGCGGCCGCGCGCGGTGCGCGAGCGGCTGAGAAAGAACAGCCCGCGGACCGCCCCCCGGAGCGGCAGCGAACCGACGAGCCGTTCAGCGACCCGCGCGACCTCACCCGTGTCCGCCGGGATCCGCCCCGCGTTCTCGGCGAGCTGGCCCCGGACGGCGGGGTCGGCCTCGGTGGCCAGCCGGGCGAACAGCGACGCTCGGGCGACCCCGGCCCGCTCGCCCCCCGCGACCGCCTGCCCGACGGCGTCGGCGGCGGCGCGCCGTACGCCGGGATCAGCGTCGGCAAGGGCGCGGATCAGCACCTCGAGCACCTCGGGGCGCTGGAGCCGGCCGAGTCCACGCACGGCGAGGCGGCGCATCTCGGGGTCGGGCGCGGTGGCGCCGGCTCGCAGCACGTCGAGGTCGGCACTGGTGGGCGCGCGCAGGTCCTCGGCGCGGATGAGATCGTCAAAGCGGGGCGTCTGCGCGACAAGCGGAGACGCGAGCGCGAACGTGGCCAGGACCGTCGAACGGGTAAAGAGGCGGCAGAGGCGATGCGGCATGAATGCACGATGCAGAAGGAGAGCGACGCTGCCGGCCCGCCAGTGCGACCGGTGGACCGACCGCGTCGCTGTCAGTACACAGCACAACCCTTCCATGCAAACTGGCCAAGCCGCGCCCCACTCGGCCAGGGTCAGGGCAACTTCATTTCGAGTCGCACGGGGTAGCTCCCCCGAACCCGGCCCGCCGACACGACGAGTTCAGCATCTCGGAGCCAGTCGACATCGCCAAGCGCATCCTCACCCTGCGTCAGTCGCCTGCTACCTGATATGAACGTCGACGAGTCGCGCCGCAGCGACATCCCGGGAATGACGAGCCCGCCCGACGACCCGCTCCGCGCCTGCGACTGCAGCACTCTCCCTTCCTGCTCGCGACGGTTGATGAAGGCATAGGTGGCGATGGCCCACCCGTCCGTCGGCGGGCTAGCGGACGACTCGACCGTGGTGCGTTGCACCGTCAACGCGGGCCGACGGTCGTCAGAAGTTCCCTCAGCGATTCGTATCCGGTTCCCCGTACGAGCGGCCTCCCCACCCGCTACCAACGGCATGATGATCTGCGGTTCGGCCTCGATGACATGGACGCGCCCTTCCAGAACCATCGACGTCACGCCAGCAGCGAGCGCCCTGCTCACGTCAGACGTTATAGGTAGTGGGATCACGAACGACAGCTCATCCCGCCTGTCGAATTGTATGCCGTCGATGTCAGGTACGGCCCGCCCTAATGGATAGCTGCCGGCCACGCGAGCCTGCACTTCCGATCCATCAGTCAGCCGGAGGATCACCCGGCCCGCACTGAGCGAAAGTCCCCTATCCTGAGCTGTGACCGCGTAACGAACCACGAACTGGATCGCCGATTGGCCATCCCAATCATCACCGTTGAACGGCTCGAGTGTGAGCGGTGCTCGATCAGCGACTGGCACACTTGGCAGCGACGGTTCAGTGCGTGCCGCGGCGCTCAGAACAGTGACGCCGCCGAAGACGAGACCCAGAACGCGGACGGCCCTCCCGGCATCACGGCGCCGGTACAGCCAGGTGAGCGCCACGACCCCCATGAGTAACACGGGAACGCCAATGGCGAACGAGAACACACGGTCGCTCGACGTTGTGTTCGAGCCTCCGATGGCGGTCATCAGAAGCAACATGACGCCTGGGATCGCGACCATCGCAAAGGCGAACGCGCCAAGTGTTGGCACTAGCCCGGCGACGAGCATGGCCCCAAGCAGCATACCGCCGAACATGACCACTGATACCGCCATCGGAGCAATCACGTCGCTCCCACCAAGACCGTTTGCCGCCGCGGCGATTCCCTGCCCGACTGCCCCGAACCCGATCAACATCGACAGGCTGACGAGTTTGGCGCCGACGACGGCTGACGGCCGCACCGGGTGCGTCGTCCAGAAGGCATCATGGCGCGTCGGCGAATCGGCCTGCACGACGGTCGCGATCGCCAGAATGCCAATTACCACCACAAGCATCGACGCGAGTGGGAAGCCAGCCAGGGCGAAGCCTGGCCACCCGGATGCGTTTCCCGTCGCGACGACGACCACCGCGACATAGAGCAGGAGGAACCAACGGCACTCGCGCAGATCCTTCGCGAACACATGTCGGAGCTGTGCGAACCAGGTCATGCGGCCACCTCCACATTCGTCGCTTGCGACCGGGCTCGCGTGAGCGCGACGAAGATGTCGCGCAGCGGTACGTCCTGCACATCGATTCGCGTCGCACCAGGAAAACGCGCGGGAAGCACGGTCGCCTCGTACGCCTCACTCGCGTCAGGCACGATGAAGCTCAGCCGCCGCCCCGCGCGTTCGGCCGCGAGCCAACGATCGTCAGGCCGTCGCTCGGCGAGCTGCGACTCGTCGGCGACGACTGTTACGCGCTTGAACCGCTCGCGGAGCTGCTCCATCGGCTCGCTCAACTGCATCCGGCCGCCCTCGATCAGGCCCACCCAATCGGCAAGCAATTCCAGTTCGGCGATATCGTGTGACGCGATCACCACCGTCCATCCTTCGTTGCCGGCAGACGCGAGCAGCCCGCGCACCAGATCGTCCTTGACGACGGCATCCATGCCCGTGAACGGCTCGTCCATGAGCAGGAGCTTCGGACGAGGCGCGAGCGCGCACAGCAGCGACGCCTTC
>JBBQHX010000292.1:0-4251 GCA_038324385.1 Gemmatimonadales bacterium
CATCCCGGCGCGCGCCACGATGACCGAGCCCGACTACGCCGCCGCGTTCCGGGCGTTGAGCACGCGCCATCGCAAGCGGTCGCTCGTCGTGCTGTTCACCGACGTCGTGGACCCGCGGTCGGCGCAGGCGCTGGTCGCGCACCTCACGCGAGGCGGGGCGCGCCACCTTCCGCTCATCGTCGCCCTCCGTGACGATGCGCTGCTCGCGGTGGCGGCCGGCGAGCGCCGCGCCGAGCCCACCGCCGTCGAGCGAGCGCGCGACGGCCTGACGGGCGATTCGGGGTGGGGATCGGTGGATGTGGGGTACGAGCGGGCGGCCGCCGAGGACGTGCTCGCGGTGCGGGAGGAGGCGCTGGCGCGCATGCGCCGAGCCGGCGCGAGCGTGGTGGATGTGTCGCCGCGCGTGATGGCGGCGGCGGTGGTGAACCGGTATCTGGAGCTCAAGCGGCGCGGGGCGCTGTAGGACACCTAACGCCTGTTAGGCAACCCGGGGCGACCTGGCCGCCTCACCCGCCGACGCCACTGCCTCACGCGCCGCCCGCTCCACCGCCCGCTCGCGACGCAGGTGCGCCGCTCCCACCGCGAGCCACCCCACCGCCGCCGCCGTCGTCAGTCCCGACACCAGATACTTCGCGCGGTCGGGCCACGGGTTCGGCGAGATTGTCCCCTCGATCAGCCCCGCGACGAGCAGCAGGACCGTCGCGGCGCCGACCAGCGCGATCGCCCGGCGTCCGTTCACCACCAGCGCCTCACGACGCGTGCGCGCGCCCGGTGTCAGGATCGCCGCTGCGAGTAGGAACCCCGCGCCGCCCGCAACGCAGATGGCGAACAGCTCCAGTACCCCGTGCGGCGCGATGAAGCCGACGATCTGCCGCACGAGTCCATTCGCGTCGTAGTAGCCGACGACACTCCCGATGCTCGCGCCATTCATCACGAGGGCGTATGCGGTGACCGTTCCCGCGGTGATCCCGCCGGCGAAGGCGACGAACGCTACCTGGATGTTGTTCGTGGTGATCGCGCTCGCGAGGATGGGACCGCGGATGCCGGCCTCGGAGGGCGGCAGGTATGCGGCGCCCTCACGCGGTCGCTCCAGTCCCCGCTCCACGCGCTCGCGGATCCCCTCGCCCACCATCCATTCCCACCGCGCGGGGTCGCGCCGCACCTCGCTGAAGGTCCAGATCATCGGCGCGAACAGGAACAGGGCCGCGAGCGCGACCGGGCGCCATGAGCGGACGATGGCCGCCGGCGCCGCGCGGCTCGCGAATCGCCAGATCTCGTGCAGCGGGAGCTCGCGCCGGCGGTAGAGCAGGTTGTGGCCGGCCGCGACGAGGCGGCTGACGAAGAAGAGATCGTCCGAGGTGCGGCCGCGGCTCGCCGTCCGCAGCCGGGCGAGATCTGCCGCCACCTGACGATACTCGCCGACGAACGACGCGACCTCGGCCTCGCCGAGCGCAGCCAGTCCGCCCCGTTTCTGCGCGACGGCCAGACGCGCGGCGAACTGGTGCCAGCGCGGCAGCGCCGTCGCCACGAGCGCGTGTTGCTCGCGGCTCGCCCCCGTGTCACTTGGCGCAGCCGCGCCGCGCGAGCGCGCCCGCCGCTCGGCGGCGAGCAGGCGGCGCAGGTCCTGTTCGCTGACGATCCGCCGGTCGAGGACATGCGGCTGGACGCGGCCGATTACCCGCTGCTGCAATGCGCGGCGGGGGTCCTCGTCGAGGTCGACGGCGCGTTCGGCGAATCGGGCGAGCAGGGTGAACACGTCGTCAGGCAGCCGCGCCGGCTGCGCATCCGAATCGTCGTCGCGCGCGGTCGAGGGGCGGACGACGATCGCGCGCTCCTGCACGACGAGCGTGCCGGCGGCCATATCGCCCAGCCGCTTCCCCGACTTCGAGATCAGCGCCGAGACGAGTCCGATGAAGTAGAAGAGGGCCGGTTGCATGTCGACCACGCGCACGAGGTTTCGCACGGCCGAACTGCCGAACGAGACCGAGTAGCCGCCATCGCGCACGACACGAAGCCGGAACCAGCGCTTCCCCGGCGTCTGCCCATCGTTGAGTGCTTCGAAGAGGACGAAATAGCCCCACATCAGGGCGAACTGGCCGACGATGCGCCCGGTCGTGATCCATGGCGTGCGCGTGTCCGGTCCGCTGGCGCCGAACTCGCGCCCCGCCCACTCGAACAGCAGCATCATGGTGAGGAAGGCGAGCACCACGATCAGCGTGTCGACGAACACCGCGGCCGCGCGCGACCCGATGCCGGCGACGGTGTAGCTGAGCACCACCTGCTCCGGCGTCTCCACGTCCACCGTCTGCTCGAGCGAGGCGTACCGTGGCGGCGGGGACGGCGGGGCAGACGGAGCCGGGCTGGCGAGCCGGCCGGACGACGCTGGCTGGGGAGAGGTCATGCGTCAACGTACGAGGTACGGCGCCGCGCGGGAACGGCGGCGGCCAATCGGAGCGTGCGGGGTACCAAGGATGGTCGTCCGCGGGTCGCGGATCGAATCATCGCCATTCCCGCCGCATGGTGCGACGTTTCGGTTGGCCCCGCGGACCGCCGCGCCGCGGCCGACGCCGACCGGCCCCCTCTTCCCGTCCACGCATGCTCCGTTCGCTCGTTCGTTCAGCCCGCGCCGGATCGTCCCGGATCGCGACGATCGCCGTGATCGCTTCCCTCACGCTCCTCGCGCCGGTGGCCGACGCGGAGGCGCAGATTACGCAGGCGGAGTTCGCCGCCCGCCGCGCCGCGCTGGCCGCCGCGATGCCCGGCGACGGCGTCTTCCTCGCCCGCGGATCGGGGGCGCCGCAGTTCGACTACCTCCCCTTCGCGCAAAATCCGGCCTTCACCTACCTGACAGGGATCGACGAGCCCGACGCGGCCCTGGTGATCGTCAGGCGCGGCGGCACCGTCGATCAGTTGGCCTTCGTTCGCCCACGCGACCCGTCGCGCGAGATCTGGGAAGGGGTCTCGCTCGGCACCGACGGCGTGCGGACGCTCACCGGTCTGGACGGCCGACCGCGCCGCTCGCTCGACGCGGTGGTGGATTCGTTGCTGGCCGCCGGCGGCACGCTCTACACGAGCTCGGCCACCGATCTGGCGGGCTTTGAGGGAACGGGCGCCAATGGGGCGGCTGCCTGGCGTGCGCCCGAAGGCGTGACCGTCGCGCCGATGACCCGCGAGCTGCAGCGACTGCGTGCCTACAAGAGTCCGGCCGAGCTGGATCTGATTCGCAAGGCGGTGCTCATCACGGTTGAGGCACACCGCGACGCGATGCGGCTGATGGCGCCCGGGCTCAACGAGTTCGAGCTGGAAGCGGTGATCGAGTACAACTTCCGCCGGTATGGCGCCGAACGTCCGGGCTTCGCCTCGATCGTCGGCTCGGGGCCGAACTCGACGTCGCTGCACTACAAGCAGAACGACCGATTCATCGAGGACGGCGAGGTCGTGGTCATCGACATCGGAGCCAGCTACGGCGGCTACTCGGCCGACGTCACCCGGACGCTGCCCGCCAACGGCCGCTTCACGACCGAGCAGCGGGCGATCTACCAGATCGTGCGCGACGCGCAGGAAGCGGCGGCGCGTGAGGCACGCCCGGGCGGCTCGTTCGGCGCGATGTCCCAGGCCGCCAGCCAGACCCTCGGCGCCGGTCTCGCCCGGCTCGGCCTGATCGACTCAGTAGGCGCGACGTTCGCGTGTGGCAACGGCCGCCAGTGCCCGCAGCTCTCGCTCTTCTACATGCACGGCCTCGGGCACGGCATCGGGCTCGAGGTGCACGACCCCGATCAGTACCAGTTCGGCGCCGTCGGCGTCGGCAGCGTCTTCACGATCGAACCTGGTCTCTACATCGCCGCCAACGCCGTCGGCCGGATCCCCGACGTGCCGGAGAACCGGTCGCTCCGTGTGCGCCTGACGCCGCTGGTCGCCCGTTATGCGAACATCGGCGTCCGGATCGAGGACGACTACATTGTCGGCACGACCGGGGCGGAGTGGATCAGCCGGGCGCCGCGCGAGATCGACGAGGTCGAGGCGATCATGGCCGAGCCGTGGACCGGCCCGTCGCCCCGCCGGCCGGAGATGGTGGATTGGTACCGCGGGCGATAGCGGGGCAACGTCGGTCACCTCGCCGTTACCCGGCTTCACGGTCGCCTGTCCCTGTTCCGGACACCGCGATCGCGCAGGGGCGATCGAGTGGGGTGGGCCAGTCGGCGGCATTCATTGCGGAGGAGGGCCTGTGCCCACGAACAGCATCGACACGCC
>JBBQHX010000293.1:0-4248 GCA_038324385.1 Gemmatimonadales bacterium
GCGCCCGACCTGGCGGCCCGTGCTGGTCGTCCGCAACGGGATCCCGCGCCCTCGCGGCGGCGTGGTCGAGATCGAGCTGCTGGCGACGATCGCTGACGAGCCCGTGGGGCCCGGATCCGGGGCGGGCGCGGCCGCGGCGCGGGACGCGGCTCGCGACGTCCCCACACCTCCGACAGTCGCGGGCATCCCGCATGTCCAGGTGCTCGGACACCGCATCCGTCGGGACCGGATCGAATCGGCGCGGCACTACCCGGACAACGATCTGGTGCACGCCTGGGGCGCGGTCGCGTGGCTGCCGCCGCTCCCCCCGACGGGCGTGCAGTGCTTCAGGCTGGGCGAGGACGCGACCGACGAGCGGTCGGCTGGGCGCGAAGATCCCGGCCCCCGCCATCCCGCCACCGCCACTTTCAACGGCGACGTGATCGAGCTGCGCAACGGCGAGCTGGCGGCCACCGTCGATCTCGAAGGGCGCGTCTGCCTGACGACTGCAGCCGGCAGCATCGCCATCGTCGATCTCCTGAGCATCGAGCATCAGACCGACCGCGGCGATCTCTATACGGCGAGTCTCGTCGGTCCGGTGCGCTCGGCGTGGCGGTGCGCACGGCGGTCGATCGTCGCCGAGGGCCCGCTCCGCGCGATCGTCCAAGTCGAGCTGACGATCGACGTGCCCGCCTCACGCCGGCGGTTGGACGTTGTTCGCGTTATCCCCGTTCGCGTCAGGCTCGTGCTGGACGCGGATCGGACGCATCTCGGCGTGGAGCTTCGCGGGCGGAACCGGGCGCGCGATCATCGGCTCCGCTTCGTCGTGCGCACCGGCGTGCCTGACGCGGTGGTCATCGCCGACGCGGCGTTCGGGCCGCTGGTGCGCCGCCCAGTCGTCGTCGATCCCGCCGATCTCGTGATGGAGACGCCGCCGCCCACCGCGCCGCTCCACCGCCACGTCTCCCTCCGTGCCCGCGGCAGAGGCGTGGCGGTCGTCTCCGACGGACTCACCGAGTACGAGGTGCGGCCGTCGGGCGATGTCGCGATCACGCTTGTCCGCGCGGTGGGCGCCCTCTCCCGAGCGACGCTCCCCGAACGCCCCGGACACGCCGGGTGGCCCGCGCCGACGCCGCTCGCCCAGAGCCGCGGACCGTTCGCCGCCACCTTCGCGATCGCGCCGCATCCGCCCGGCACGTCCGATGCCGAGGCGCGCGTCTTTGCCGACCGCCTCGCCGAAGACGTGCTCCAGCCGCCGCGTGGAGAGACCTGGCGCGCCGTCCACACCGTACCGAGCCTCGTCCACGGCCCGCTTCTCGAAGGAGATGGTCTGGTCGCCTCGGCGATCACGATCCCGGTCACTGGCGAGGGGACGATTCTTCGCTGCCTCAACCTGCTCGACCAACCGGCTGATGGGGCGTGGACGGTACCTGACGCTCGTGAGGCGTGGACGACGCGGCTCGATCAGACGCCGCTCGATCCGCTGGCTGTGGGCGACGGCGGCCGGATCGCCGTGCGCGTGCCCGCGCGCGGCGTACTCACCGTGCTGGTGCGCTGACGCTCCACTGCGCCCGCGTCAGGCACGCTCGCTCGCGGACGCGGCGCCGCCGACGCTCGTTTCGCCCGCCAGCCGATCGCGCAGCGCATCGCCAAGCAACGTCGCGGCGAGGACGGTGAGCACCAGCGCGACGCCCGGTGCGATCGCCACCCACGGCGCGGTGACGATGAGGTCGCGACCGCCCGCGATCATGTTCCCCCAACTCGGCGTCGGCGGCTGCACGCCCAGTCCGAGAAACGACAGTCCGCTCTCGAGCAGGATGGCGTTGCCCACGCCGAGTGTCGCGGCCACGATGGCCGGTCCCAGCGCGTTGGGAAGAACGTGCCGCACGAGGATGCGCCCCTCTGGCACGCCGGCCGCGCGCGCGGCCTCGATGAACGGCCGCCCGCGCAGCCCGAGCGCCTCGGCGCGCACCAGCCGCATCGTTCCCATCCATCCGGTGGCCACGAGAATGGCGAACACCGTGGTCACCCCCGGTTGCCAGAGCGTCGCGCAGACGAGCAGCAGCACCAGTCGCGGAATCGCCTGCATCGCGTCGGCAACGGCGGTGATCAGGCGATCGGCGACTCCGCCCGTCCACGCCGCGGCCGCGCCGAGCATCACGCCGACGGCCGCCGCGCCGCCCGAGCCGAGGATGCCGATGGCGAGCGAGAGGCGGCCGGCCAGCATCATCCGGGCGAACAGGTCCCGTCCGAAACGATCGGTCCCGAGCAGATGGAAGGTGCCGTCGGCGCCGCGCGAGAAGGGCGGACGGAGTCGGGAGGCAAGCACGTCCTCCATCGCCAGGGGACTCGTGGTGGCGAGCGCGGGCACGAGCAGCACGAGCAGCGTCAACGCGCCGAGCATCCCGATCGCCAGCTTCGCCGACCAGGGCCACCCTCCCCACATTCCCGCGCGGGCCACGTTCATCGACGCCGTGGGTCGATGGCGGGAAGGAGCAGATCGGCCGCGAGATTGGCCACGATCACCAGCGCCGCGTAGCCCAGTGTCGCGCCGAGCACCACCGGGTAGTCGCGGGCGGCGATCGCGAGCAGCATGACGCGTCCCATCCCCGGCCACGCGAAGATGCTCTCGACGAACACCGAGCCCGCGAGCACGCCGGGGAGAGAGAGCGCGAACAGCACGACGAGCGGGGGGAGGGCGGGGCGGAGCACGTGGCGGGTGTGAACCCAGAGGGCCGGAACGCCCTTCGCGCGGGCCGTCCGCACGTAGTCGGCGTTCATTACGTCGGCGGCGGCGGTTCGGGCGTACCGCGCAACACCCGCGGCACCCACCGCCGCGAGCACCGTCACCGGCAGCACCGCGTGACGCGCGACGTCGGCCACCGCGGCGAATCCGGTCGCGTCGCCCGCCGGATCGCGCAGGCCGAATGCGGGGAACCGAAGCCAACCGGGGAAGCCCCAGCTCGCCGCCCCGTACGTGAACAGCGCGACCAGGGAGAGGGCGAGCCAGAAGCTGGGTGCGGCGTAGACCGCGGTCGTGAGCACCGTGAGCGCGCGGTCGGCCGCCCGCCCGCGCCAGGCCGCCTGCGTCAGCCCGACGCTCACGCCGATCAGATAACTGAGCGCGAGCGAGGCGCCGCCGAGCGCGAGCGAAATCGGGAGCGCATCGGCGAGCACCGCCGCAACGGGCCGGCGGTGGGCGAAACTGACGCCGAGGTCCCCCCGGAGCACACCACCCAGCCACCGTGCATATTGCACGGGAAGCGGACGGTCGAGTCCGAGGTCGGCCCGCAGCCTGACGAGATCGGCCGCTGTCGCATCGGGCGCCACGAGGAACTGCGCCGGGTCGCCCGGCGCGAGCCGGATGAGCCCGAACGTGAGCGTGGCGACGAGCCAGAGCAGCAGGACCGCCGCAACGGTCCGGGAGAGAATGTGGCGCACGCGTGGAGTATGCGGGGCGGACTGGCGTCGTCAACGGCGGGACGCCGCATTCGGTGGGGGCTGATCGTCCTTGCCACCGTCGCGACCGCGTGCGGCCCCCCCGCCCGCGACACCGGTACCGTCGTCTACGCGAGCGGCGCCGATCTGGAATCGGGTGATCCGCTGATCACCGTCCACCCGATGGCGCGTCAGATCCAGCGCCACGCGCTCTATGTCACCCTCGTGAGGCTCGACAGCGCGCTCCGCGTGGCTCCGTACTTCGCCTCGGCGTGGAGCTGGTCGGACGACCGGCGGGCGCTGACGCTCGAGCTCGTGCCGGGGCTCCACTGGCACGACGGCGTCGAGACGACCAGCGCCGACGTCGTGTTCACGCTCGACCGCGCCCGCGATCCGGCCACCGGGTCGCCGCGCGCGGCCGAACTCGGCGGGGTCGAGCGCGCGGTGGCCGACGGGCCGTACCGCGTGGTGGTGACCTTCGCCGGCGCGCAGGCAGAACTCCCGGGGTGGGTCAGCGAGCTCCCCGTGGTTCCGGCCCATCGGCTGCGCGACATCCCGCCGGCCGAGCAACGCCGGGGCGCGTTCGGGGATGCGCCCGTCGGCAACGGGCCGTTCCGGTTCGTCGACCGGGTGCGGGGGCAGCGGTGGACGTTCGCGCGAAACGACGATTTTCCTGCCGCGTTGGGCGGTCCGCCAACGCTTACGCGCTTGGTGGTCGCGGTTGTCGACGAGGCGACCACCAAGTTCGCGGGGTTGGTGAGCGGGGATCTTCACGTTGCCGGCATTGCCCCCACGATGGCGCCGCTGGTCGAGCGGGATCCGCGACTCCGG
>JBBQHX010000294.1:0-4242 GCA_038324385.1 Gemmatimonadales bacterium
CGGAACGGAAAATAGTAGGCCTCGCCTGACGCGGCGGCAATCGAGATGCTGACCAGGCGTGAGCGCAGCGGATCGGCCACCGACGGCGCGCCCGGATCCGACACCGTCTCGGTGTCGAAAGCGATCCACGGCACCGCGCGCAGGCGCTCGACGACGCGCGCGACGGCGTCGACGGTGTCGATGGTTTGGTAATGCACGGGCGCGACGGGCGCGGTCTCCTCGGGCTCGGCGACATCGCGCGCCATCGTATGGAACTCCAGCTCCACGAACAGGTCGCGCAGTGCGGCCGCGTCAGGCTGCCGGATTCGGAGCGCCTCGAGGTCGAGGGGGATGTCGACGTCCTGGAGGATCGTCACCAGCTCCTTGGACAGACGCGCCTGATCGCCGTGGGCAAGCAGTGCCTCACGCGGGCGCTTCTTGGTGATCTCGGCCGCATGCTCGAGGATTCTCTCGAGCGGTCCGTAGGTCTCGATCAGCTCCTTGGCGCCCTTCTCGCCGATGCCGGGCACGCCAGGAACGTTGTCGGAAGTGTCGCCGACCATCGCGAGGAAATCGGTCGTGAACTCGGGGGCCACGCCGAGCCGGTCGGTGCCGTTGGCGACGCCGACCCACTGCTCCTCGACGCTCGCCGGCCCGCCGCGCCCGGGGTTGAGCAGCCAGACGTGCTCACGCACGAGCTGATGGAAGTCCTTGTCACCCGAGACGATCACGACCTCGAGCCCCTGTTCGGCGCCCTTCCGCGCCAGTGTCCCGATGACGTCGTCGGCCTCATAGCCCGGAACGGCCATGATCGGCACGCGGTAGCCCTCGAGAAGTTGGCGGATGCGCACCATGCCGCGATCGAAGTCGGCCTGGAGCTCGTCGGTGAGCTTCTCGCGCGTGGCCTTGTAGGCGGGGTAGCGCTCCGTGCGGAACGACACGCCTGCGTCGTTGACCCAGCCGAGGTAATCGGGTTGGTGCTTCTGGATCAATCGCTCGAGGAAGTTCGCGATCCCCCACGCGGCCGAGGTGTTCTCGCCCCGGCTGGTGGTCAGCGGTCGCGAGATCAGCGCGAAGAACGCCCGATAGATCAGCGCGTAGCCGTCGACGATAAAGAGGCGGGGACCGGCGGGTGGAGTGATCGCGGACATGAGCGGCGGGCGGGGGAGCGCTGGGGCGAACGATGGAGAATAACGACTGGTCTTTCGCTGGCCGACGGCGATGCGGGGGTGGGGTCGTACCGGTTGGTTCACCGCAGAGAACGCAGAGGACGCAGAGATTGCCGGCAGAGGGTGGCTGGCGCGACGACGGGCCCGCGTGGTGTCGCGCAGAAGGAGTGCGACGAAGGCTGCACAGATGAAAGGGGGAACCGCACTGCCACGTCGCGTCGGCGGGCCACGAGGGCGCACCACTGATGGCTGGCGGGGCCGTTCCGTTAAAAACGCGGAACGCGTCATCCCGCGATGCCAACACGCCTCCAGCCGAGTCCCGCCGTCGAGAGTAGTCCTCTGCGTCCTCTGCGGTTGAAAAAGCGCCCAATCTCGTTCGGAGTACGCGGTCAGTCGCCGACACGTCCCTGCATCACCTAACGACACGCACCAGCCGCGATCACGGAACGAAGCCGCGCTCCGACACCCCCGGATGCGACAACCTCCGCCCACCCTGACGAGTGGACGGAGGCAGCCAACCGGCAATAGATCGACGCTGCGATCAGCCGCGGGTGACGTTGGCGGCGTGCAGTCCCTTGTCGCCGTTCTTGATCTCGAACTCGACGAGTTGACCCTCGACCAGGGTCTTGAACCCGTCCATCTGGATCGCGGAGAAGTGGACGAACACATCTTCGCCGTCTTCCTGCTCAATGAAACCAAAGCCCTTGGCGTCATTGAACCATTTCACCTTACCTTTCGCCATTCTACGATCTCCTGCGGGGTGATTCGTTCCTGCCCCATGGTGGTGCCGGGCAAACCCCAGTGGTTTGCGCGCCCTATATAGGAACGTCCGGAGCGGTTGTCAAGCCGAAAAGGCGCGGGCGAGCATCAACAGCGCGCAAACGGCAAGGGTGATGCGGAGATTGTCGTCCCCCGGGCCGGCCGGACGCTCGGCGCCCGCGGCCACGAGACCGACCAGGAGCGCGAGCACTGGGGAGAGGCCAGCGAGGGCGTATGCGCCAGCCGCCGAGACGCCCGCGCACCCGGCGCTCCCCCACCAGGTCTTTCGTCCGTCCGCGGGCGAGCGCCCCGCGCGATCCGCCATCGCCCGCCCGACGAGCGCCGCCGAGGCGTCGCCGGCCGCAACCGCCCAGGTGGCCGCGATCGCCACCGGGGCCGGCGTCAGCCAGACCGCGCCCGTGTACGCGAGGAGCATCCAGGTCGCGCCCACCAGTCCCCCCCGCTCGTGCTGGCGCAGCAACCGGCCGAACACCCGCAGGAACCAGCCGCGCGCGGCCGGGCTCACGCGCCGCGCGCCCTCGACGACGAGTGCCACACTCACGAGCGACCCCAGCAGGAGCAGGAGCGGACCGCGAGGGGCGCCGAGGGCGTAGGCCACCGGAATCGCCGCGGAGCTCAGGTGCAGCGCCTTGCGCGCCAACTCGCGCCGCAGGGTTCCGCCGTGTGCGGGCGGAGCGGGCGACGGGGCCGGGGGCGGGTGGATCATGCGGGCGGGAGCGGGATGCGGGGTGGGCAGAGCCCGGAAGATACCCATGGCCAACCGACCGCATGAGAGCCGTCCGTCGCTCATTTCGCCGATCCGTAAACAGTTCGCTTGCCGAGTGAAGCGGCGAACGTTAGGTTCGCCGCGTGACCTCACACGACCCGCACGACGGAACCAACATTGCCGGTTACACCCTCCAATCGCGCGTGGGCGAAGGGGGGACCTCCGTGGTGTACCGCGCCACGCATGCGGAGCACGGCACGGTCGCCGTGAAGGTGCTCAAGGAGAAGCTGCGGCAGGATCGCACCGCACTCGCCCGCTTCCTGCGCGAAGCCCAACTCGGCGAGCTGGTGGTGCACCCGAATGTGATCCGCACCATCGAGTGCGCCGAGACGCCCGACGGGCTCTGGTATCTCGCGATCGAATGGGCACCGGGCGATCACCTGGAGAAGTACGCCAAGCGCACCGGTCAGTTGCCGCGCGCCGAAGTCGCCCAGATCATCTGCCAGATCGCCGCGGCCGTGCATGCCGCGCATACGCAGGGAATCGTCCATCGCGATCTGAAGCCGGACAACGTGATGTACGATCCGGCGAGTGGGCAGGTGAAGCTGCTCGATTTCGGCATCGCCGCGCAGACCGACACCGGCTCCGACGAGCGGCTGACGCGCGCGGGCTTCTTCGTCGGCACGCTCATGTACGTCGCGCCGGAGTCGCTCTCGGGTGAGCTGGTGGGGCCGGCCGCGGATCAGTACAGCCTCGCGACGATCGCCTACTGCCTCCTCACGGGGTGCCTGCCGTACACGGCCAAGTCGCCGCGCGAGATGTTCACGCAGCTCCTCTCGCAGCCGCCGACGCCGCTCAATCGGGCACGCGCGGGGCTCGGCTTCGGCGGCAAGGTAGAGGCGGTGATCATGCGCGGCCTCTCGAAGCAGCCGGCTGACCGGTTCGAGGACGTGCTCGTCTTCGCGAAGGAACTCGAGGAGGCGCTGCTCGAGCCCGAAGCTGCCGAGCCGGAACCCGCTGCGGAGGCAGGGGCCGGCCTGATGTCGCGGATGCGGAAGATGTTCGGCCGGAGCGCCGGCGGCTGAGACCGCGCGGCTCCGGCCGCCGTGCGCCACCCGTCCGTCCTCTTCGATCTCACGGCGCGCGTTAGCTCGAGGCCGCCTCCTCGTCCCGCGGCGACTCCCCGGCTGGCGCGTCGACCGCGACCTGCGGCGCTGCCGATTCGACCACGCGCGCCCTCTCCGCGGGGGTCGAGTGTGCGTCCTGAATCATGCCGACCGCGACCCGCGGCGGACGCGCGCCGATGGCGGCCGCTGACGTGAGGTCTCCCGCGTCGACGGGGAGCCAGAGGGTGAAGGTCGCCCCCGCGCCGATCTTGCTCTCGACCGTGATCTCCCCGCCAAGGATGTGCGCGAGCCGGCGCGAGAGCGGCAGTCCGAGTCCCGTGCCCCGATGCATCGAATCCCCGCGCGCACCCGGGGTGACCTGTTCGAACTCCTCGAAGATCCGCCTCTGGTCGCGCGGGTCGATGCCGATTCCGGTATCGACCACCTGCAGCGCCACCCACGGCCGCGTCCGGTCCGGCGCTTGCGCGCGAAGCGCATCGCC
>JBBQHX010000295.1:0-4204 GCA_038324385.1 Gemmatimonadales bacterium
CCCGCAGGTCCGCGCGAAGGTCACCCACTCCGCCAGAATGGGCTCGGTGTTCGTTGCAATGAAGTCGGCCAGTCGCACGGTCATTCCGGTGAGAGCATCGAGCAATGCGTCAGCAGCGCGTCGACGTCGACAGTCGACGCCGCGCCATCGTCTGCGCCTTCGTACAATAGTCAGGGCGAAGGTGGTTCCCACTCCGAGGGTGCTGTCGACCGTGAGGTCGCCCGCCATCCCACGGCCCGCAGCCGCTGTAGCCCCAGCATCTCGCGGCTGCCGGCCGTAACTACCAGAGCGTCTGTTCCCGCCCTCTCGCCCCAACCGCTCGCATGCTCATCGACTCTCGCCGCCCCCGCGGCGTCCGCCGCGCGCTGGCCGCCGGCCTCGCTGCCGCCCTGATCGGCGGCGCCCCTGCCGCCGTCGACGCGCAGTCGCGCGTGACGCTCCCGTTGCGTCAGTCGACGCTCGACGCCTCGGCGGCCGATCCGTCCTTCGAGGTGCCGCTCGACAGCACCACCGATGGACACTGGCTCGGCGGCGGAGCGTCGGCGCCGCGTTGGGACGTGACGGGCGACTGGCTCTACTTCCGCTTTGATCCCGCCCCGACGCTGAACGCCGACATCATTCGCGACACGCCGTGGTACCGTGTCTCGCGCGACGGCCGCACGGCGGAGGCGGTCGCGGCCACCGACGCGCTGACCGTCCCGGCCGGGGTGCGCTACACGAGAGACGGCACGCGCGCCGTCTGGTTCCATCGCGGCGAACTGCGCTACTGGCGGCGCGGCATGCGTGAGCCGCGCCTGCTGCTCGCGCGCGCTAGCGGCATCAGCCCGCAGTGGAGCGCCGACGAGCGCGAGATCCGCTTCGTCGAGCAGAACGCGCTCTGGGCGATCGATCCGGCGAACGGCGCGATGCGGCAGCTCACGCAGGCCTATCAGCCGAAGGATCCCGACAAGCCTGACGCGATCAAGGACGAGCTCAAGCGGCAGCAACTCGAGATCTTCGACTTCGTGAAGCGGCGCAAGGAAGAACGGGACTCGACCGAGCTGCGCTCGCGTCGCGATCGGGCGCCGATGCCGATCGTCGTGCCGCTCAAGGCCGACAACGTCCTCAGCTCGCTCGAGCTGGCGCCGAACGGCCGGTACGTCACCTTCCTCTCGGCGCCGCGGCCGAAGCCGGTGCAGACCATCTACGCCGACTACGTGACCGAGAGCGGAATCGCCGAACAGCGCACGTCGCGCCCCAAGGTCGGCGATGTCGCCACTCCGCGCCGGGCTGGGATCGTCACCGCCGATCCGTACGCGATTCCCGACTCCGTGAAGATCACCTGGGTCGACACGGTCGGCTTGGGGAAGAAGGCCACCGTCTCGCAGCTCCTCTGGAATCGCGCGGGCACGCAGCTCGTCGTCGAGTTCCAGTCGTACGACTATAAAGATCGCTGGCTGTTCACCGTCGATCCGGTCACCGGCAAGCGCCTGACGCAGCTCGATCATCAGCACGACGAGGCGTGGCACGGCGGACCCGGCCACACCGGCGGCTGGATGAATCCCGGCTGGCTGGCATTTTCGGCGGACGACGACGAACTGCTCTTCACGAGCGAGGCCACGGGGTGGGCGCATCTGTACGCCGTGCGCATGGACGGCACGCGCCGCGCCCTCACGAGCGGGGAGTGGGAGATCCGCGACATCGACCCGTCGCGCGACGGCTCGAAGTTCTGGATCTCGGCGGGCATCGAGCATCCGAACGAGCTGCATCTCTACGAGGTGACGATGGCCGGCGGACAGCCGCGCCGGATCGACCATGCGGGCGAGGGAGAGACCCGTCCGACGCTCTCGCCTGACGAGCGGACGCTCGCCTACCTCTGGTCGAGTCCGTCGACGCCGTGGGATCTGTACATCCAGCCCACGTCAGGCACGCCGAAGCCCGTCCAGGTGACGCGCGCCGGCACCGACGGCTACTGGCGCATCGCCTGGGCCGAGAGCGACTTCATCAGGTTCGACGACGACAAGGGGAAGCCGGTGTATGCCCGCGTCTACCGCCCGCGCACGCAGCACTCCAATCGTCCCGCCGTGCTCGAGATTCATGGCGCCGGCTACGCGCAGGGCGTCCACAAGACGATGGCCGGCTCGGGTGCGCACGGCGGTGCGCTCTACGCGCAGCACCTGACGAGCCGCGGCGTCACCTACGTCGTGCTCGACTATCGCGGCAGCTCGGGCTACGGCCGCGACATGCGCACGGACATCTATCGCAACATGGGCGACCGCGACGTCGCGTCGGCGGTGAGCCTGATCCCGGTGCTGCAGCGCGACTACGGCGTCAACCCCAAGGCGGTCGGCCTCTTCGGCTGCAGCTACGGGGGCTTCTACACGCTGATGGCGCTCTTCCGCCATCCGGGCACCTTTGCCGCCGGCGCGGCACAGTGCTCGGTGACCGACTGGGCGCACTACAACCACGGCTATACGGCGCGGATCCTCAACGGCACGCCCGCCGAGGACACGGCGTCGTATCGCACGTCGTCGCCGATCTATCACGCGGCGGGGCTGCAGGATCGGTTGCTGCTCCAGCACGGCCTCGTCGATGGGAACGTGCAGTATCAGGACGCCGCCCGACTGGCGCAGCGATTGATGGAGCTGGGCAAGGACTTCGACTTCGTCACCTATCCGATCGAAGCGCACGGCTGGCGCACGCGGTGGAGCAAGATCGACTCGCAGCGGCGGGTCACGCGGCTGTGGGAGGAGACCATCCTGCGCGGTGAGATCGCCGGGCGCCAATAACTAGGGGCGACCGGCTGGTCGCCCCGACCGGGCACGACCCACGCACCAGCGGCCACGCTCAGTCTTGGATGACCGCTGCTCTAGCGACCGTGAACGTGGCCGCCGCGGCATGCACCGACGCCGCTGACGCGCCCGAGCCGATCGACATGCCGCGCCTGACGCGGATCGACAGTCTCGTGCTGGAGGAGACGCCCGCCGTCACCCTCGGTGACGTCTCGCATTTCACCATCTCGGACGCCGATGTGTGGGTGGTGGATCGCCAGAACGGCCGCCTCGTGCGCTTCGCGCGCGACGGTCGCCTGCGCGCGACGTTCGGGCGAACGGGCTCTGGACCTGGGGAGCTCACGGCGCCCGGCCCGCTTGCGCTCGTCGGCGACACGACGCTTGTCGTGCTCGACTACGGCCGAGGCGCCATCGTGCAGTTCCGAGTTGCCGACGGTACGCCCCTGGCCGAGCTCCCGCTGCGCGAGCAGGTGATGGCGACGCAGCTGCAGTCGGTCGGTGATACGATCTGGATGGGGGCGGTCGGGCTGCGGAACGGGATGGGTGTGATGCACGTATCGTCAGGCGACGGTGCCCTCGGCCGGAGCGTGCCGCACCCGCGCGAGTTCGCGGATGAGGGTGGGCTGCACTGGTCGCTCCCCTTCGCCATTGCGTTGCGCCTCGAGGACGCGACGCTCGTCGCCTATGCGGGGCACCATCGCACGATCCTGCATCGCGACGACGGATCGATGGACTCGCTGCTCGTGCCGAGCCCGCGACGTCGTGGCGTGCCGGCTGATCTGGCCTCGCGCGCCGCTACGGGTGCCTATCGTGAGACGCTCGGCGGGCTCGAGGGGGCCGTCTCGCTGCCAGTGCGCGCGCACCAGTTGCCTGACGGCTCCCTCGCACTCGTCCATGTCGACATCGAGGTTTCGCCCGATGCCGATCCATCGACCGGGCGCGGAGCGCGCTACCGTGCCTTTCTCACCGTGATCCGCTCCGATTTTGCCGCCGCCTGTGTCGACGCGCCGATCCCCGCCGGCGAGGGCTCGTCGCTCCCCGGGCTCGCGTTTCACGGCGACACGCTCAGCGTGTTGGAGCAGCGGATCGTCGATGATCGCGCCGTGCCGGTACTCTCCAGCTATCGCATCGACCTGCGCGGCTGCCAATGGATGCCGGTCGGCCGGGGATGACCCCGCGCCGAGGCGGGCGCCCCGCGCCGAGGCGGGCGCCAGGCCCCGAGGCGGGCGCCAGGCCCCGAGGCGGGCGCCAGGCCCCGAGGCGGGCGACCGGCCGCCAGGCCCCGAGGCGGGCGCCAGGCCCCGAACGGGCGACCGGCCGGTCGCCCGTTCCCTGCCCCCCGCAAGAAGCAGGTCCAGGGGGGATGCTTGCCGCCCCGCCGCGCGCGCCGTACACTCGCTCTCATATGAAGCACACGCTCCTGCTCCTCGCCC
>JBBQHX010000296.1:0-4193 GCA_038324385.1 Gemmatimonadales bacterium
GCTCTCCGAGCTGGGCGAGAACAGCGTTGTTCTCCTCTCGACGCACATCGTCGAGGACGTCAGCGAGCTGTGCACGAAGATGGCGATCATCGACCAGGGCGAGATCCTGCTCGAAGCCGAGCCGCTGCGCGCGGTGACGGAGCTGCGTGGCCTCATCTGGCGCAGCGTGATCGCGAAACCGGAGCTCGCCCAACTGGAGTGCGAGCACCGGGTGATCTCGACCAAGCTCCTCGCCGGGCGAACGGTGGTGCACGTCTATGGCGAATCACGTCCCGCGGCCGGCTTCGAGCCCGCCGAGCCGGATCTCGAGGACGTGTACTTCGCCACGATGGCCGGCCACATCGGCCGGCGGGCCGCGCGTCCGGTGGCGGGACCATGAAGTTCCGCGAGATCGTCCGCTTCGAGCTCACCTATCAGCTCCGCCGCGCCTGGCCGTGGCTCTTTCTCGTCGTTCTGGTCGTCTTCAGCTTCCTGCTCACCAGGGACGGCTCGCTGGCCGAGGCGCTGGTCGACGATTTCTTCGTCAACTCGCCCTTTGCGATCGCCAAGAACACCGTGGTCGGCAGCCTGATCTGGCTGCTGGTGGCTGGTGCCGTCGCCGGCGAGGCGGGGGCGCGTGATGTGGAAACGGGAATCCATCCGCTCACCTATACCGCGGGCGTCCGCACGCTCGACTACCTCGGCGCGCGTTTCCTCGCCGCGCTCACGCTCAACGCCCTGCTGCTGCTCGGCGTGCAGGCGGGGATCCTCCTGGCCATCTACACGCCGGGCATCGATGCCGCGGCGGTCGGTCCGTTCCGCCCCGCGGCTTTCATCACCGCCTACGCCTACATCGCGCTCCCCACCGCCATCGTCGCCACGGCGATCCAGTTCGCGCTGGCGTCGCTGAGCGGGCGGGCGATGGCCAGCTACGCCGGAAGCCTCTTCCTCTTCTTCATGGGCTTCATCGTCACCACCGTCTTGGCGTTCAACCTGGGACGTCCGGAGCTGGCCAAGCTGCTCGATCCGATCGGGGTTCAGTTCGTCGTCTCCGACATGTCACACCTGTGGACGACGTACGAGAAGAGCTGGCGGCTGGTCGAGCTGGAAGGGACGATTCTCGTCAACCGCCTCATCTGGCTGGGCGTAGCCGCGGTGGCGCTGGCCCTCACCTACCAGCGCTTTCGCTTCACCCATCGCACATCGAGCGGCTGGTGGTGGCCCTTCGGAGCGCGGCGCCGCGTTGCGGCGCAGGCGCCGACGCCAGGCGGGTTGGGCATTTCGGCGCGCACACCGGTTGCCGTGCCGCAGTCACGCCAGGCGTTCGACGTTCGCATCCACGCGCGGAAGTCGCTCGCCATCGCCTGGGACTCGTTCCGGGCGATCGGGAAGAGCTGGGCCGGGCTCGCCATGCTGGTGGGCCTCCCGCTGCTCAGCGTCCTCGTGGTGGTCGATCAGATGGTGCTCGACGGCGTGCCGCTCGTCCCCACGACGGCGCGCGTGCTCACCGAGCTGACGGGACCGCTCGCGGCCTCGATGAGCCGCTGGGTGATTGTTCCGCTGCTGATCATCTACTTCGCCGGTGCGCTGGTCTGGCGCGAGCGCGAAGCCGGACTCGGCGAGATCACCGACGCGATGCCGCTCCCGGAGTGGGTGCCGTTCCTCGGCAAGTTCCTCGGACTCACGCTCCTCCTCGTCGTCTTCCTCGTGCTGCTGAGCGGGGCTGGGATGCTCTCCCAGCTCGTCCTCGGCCATCGTGACGTCGAGCCGGGGTTGTACCTGACCGTTCTGTTCGGGCTCCAGCTTCCCGAATATCTGCTCATGGCCGTGCTCGCCCTCGTGGTGCACGGGCTGGTGGACCAGAAGTACGTCGCCCACCTGGTGGCGAGCCTCATCTACGTTGTCATCGCGCTGGCGCCCGTGTTCGGCATTCACCACGACCTGCTGATCTACGGCGCCGGTCCGGGATGGTCCTACACGGCGATGCGCGACTTCGGCCCCTTCCTCGGCCCGTGGCTCTGGTTCAAGCTCTACTGGGCCGCGTGGGCACTGCTGCTCGGGGTGGTGGCGCGGCTGCTCTGGGTGCGCGGGCGGGAAGGTGGCCTCGCGGCGCGGTTCCGGATGGCGCGACAGCGGGTCACGCGCGCCACGGCGTGGACAGGCGCGGCGGCGGCCCTGCTCATCGTCGGGCTGGGCGGGTTCATCTTCTACAACACGAACGTCCTGAACGAGTACCGCACCGCCTCCGACGGGGTGGAGCGGCGCGCCGAGTACGAGCGACGGTACGCGCGGTACGCGCGAACGCCGCAACCGCGCCTGACGGGGACGCGGCTGCACGTCGAGATCCATCCGGAGCGGCGGTCGGCGGAGATCCGCGGCTCCTACCAGTTGGTGAACCGGAGCGCGGTGCCGATCGACTCGCTCCACCTGGCGACCATGGCCGGCAGCCGGCCCGACTCGGTGGAGTTCGACCAGCCGGCGGCGCTCGTGCTCGATGACGACGACCACGGCCACCGCATCTACGCCCTCGAGCGGCCGCTCCAGCCCGGCGACTCGCTGCGGATGAGCTTCCGGGTCCGGATCGAGCCGCGCGGCTTCACCGAGGGCGGCATCGACCCGTCGGTGGTGGCGAACGGCACCTTCTTCTCCGCTGGCGCTCTCCTCCCCGCGATCGGCTACCAGCGCGATCGCGAGCTGCTCAGCTACGCCGACCGACGCGCGCAGGGGCTGGCGTCACGCCCCGTCGTCCCGTCGCTCTACGACAGCACCGCGAACCAGAGCGCGGCGGGGCGAATCGCGTTCGACGCGGTGGTCGGGACTGCGGCCGACCAGGTCGCCGTCGCCCCCGGCGCGCTGCGTCGGAGCTGGACGGAGAACGGGCGCCGCTACTTCCACTACACGACCGACGCCCCCATCGGCGCCGACCAGCTGATCTTCTCCGCGCGCTACGCGGTGCACGATGCACGGTGGACACCCGACACGGGCACCGGCAGCGGGTCGGCCGGCCGCACGGGGAAGGGCGTCGCCGTGAAGATCTACCATCACCCGGGACACGACCGGAACGTGGACCGCATGCTCCGCAGTGTCCGGGCGTCGCTCGACTACCACACCGAGCAGTTCGGCCCCTACCCGCACAGCTACCTCACGCTGGTCGAGCGGCCCGGTCACGGCACGGGGATGTCCGCCAACGCCAGCATGCTCTCCTATGGCGAGGGCTACTCGATGTGGAATCCCCGCGACGAGCCGGGAAGCCTCGATCTCCCGTTCGCGATCGTGGCGCACGAGATCGGCCACCAGTGGTGGGGCGGGCAGCTTCCGTATGCGGTCGTCGAGGGCGCGCCGGTGCTCTCCGAGAGCCTCGCCTGGTACTCGGCCATGCAGGTCGTGGGCAAGAGCCTCGGACGCGACCAGCTGCGCCGGCTCCTGACCTTCATGCGGCAGCCGCACCGCTATCCGCCGATCCGCCGCGGCGAGCCGCTGCTGCGCGGGCTCGATCCCTACATGTCCTACCGCAAGGGGCCGCTGTCGCTCTACGCGCTGAGCGAGTACATGGGCGCCGACCGGGTGAACCTGGCGCTTCGCCGTCTCCTCGACCAGCACCGCTCGGGTGAACCGCCCCTCGCGACCACGCTCGATCTGTATCGCGAGCTGCAGGCCGTCACGCCCGACTCACTCAGGCCGCTGCTGCACGACCTGTTCGAGGTCAACACGATCTGGGAGCTTCGCGCCGACGAGGTCTCGGCCGAACAGACCGCCGGCGGCGCGTGGCAGGTCACCCTCGACGTGCGCGCCCGCAAGGTCGTGGTCGACAGCGCCGGCGTCGAATCGGTGGTGCCGATGGACGAATGGGTGGAGATCGGCGTCTTCGCGCCCGGCGACGAACGCGGCGAGTTGAGTGAACCGCTCTACGTCGGGAAGCACCGCATTCGCTCGGGTGAGCAGACGATCACGGTGACGGTGCCGCGACAGCCGGCGCTGGCCGGGATCGATCCATACCACGTGCTCGACTGGGAGGAGCGCGAAAGCGACGACAACATCGAGCCGGTGCGCGTCCGGAACTGAGGGCGGGCCACGCGAGCCGCGCGGTGGACGCGCAACCGGATGCGACGAACGCCCCGCGAGGTCGCGGGGCGTTCGTCGTCCCATCCAGCACAGATGTCAGAGGCGCCGATCGGAGTCGAACCGATGATGGGGGATTTGCAGTCCCCTGCCTT
>JBBQHX010000297.1:0-4167 GCA_038324385.1 Gemmatimonadales bacterium
ACGCGAATTTGAGGCGCCGCCGGCCGGTGCCGACCTGGGTGCCCCGACGCGCGCCGTCGAGACGGCGCTGGACGAGTCAGGCACGCACTCCGTGGTCGAGGCTACCCCGGTGGCGCTCGACGGCTTCGAGCCGACCTCCGCAACGGTCCGGGCGTCAGAGGATGTGGCCGTTGACGCCGACCTCATCGACGGCTCGTTCACGATCGACGAGGCCGGGCCGTCCCCGCTGGCGGTCGACACGGCCGACCCGTCCGGTTTGCCGGCGCTGGAGCCGAGCACGTCCAGCGACGACCATCAGGACGATGCGTCGGAGCGCGACGCCGCGACGACCGACATCGCCGATGCGCTGGTCTTCGAGAGCGGCAGCGGCTACCGCGAGGATCGTGAGGACGGCACCGCCGTGCCCTCCGCAGTCCTGGACCCCGCGGCGGAGCTCGCCGCCGAAGGGCGTCGTCGCCCGGAGACACCGACCGTGCTCGACACGCTCGGTGTGGGGCACGAGTTCGCTCATGACGACGAGGACGCCAGCCACGAGCTGCCCTCGGGCGACCCGCTCGCCGATCTCCCGCTGATGGATGCGTCGCTGCCGTTCGGCGGTCCATCGCATGCGCATGAGTCGCCGTCGTCGGCGAACGGACGGTGGGGAGCCCCCGGCCTGCCGCCGCTTGACGACGACGAGTTCCACGATGACCTGCACGACACGGGCGGCGTCGCCGCGGACACGCACTGGTCACCCAGTGCCGCGGCGCCCTCGCAGCCCGGCGCCGAACGACCCCCGGTCTGGCGCCGCGTCAGCGATGCGATGCTTGCCGCCGGTGATCGTGAGGGTGCGTTGCGGGAACTGGACTCCGTCCTGCAGGGTTTCGAAAGCACGGCCGACATGGTGGCGGCGAGTGCAGTGATCGATGAGATTGTTCGCGTCTCGCCGACCGTGCGGAATCACGAGCGGCGCACGGACATCGCCTATCGTGCCGAAGATCGTCCGCGCCTGCGTGAGGCCTATTCCGCGCTGCTCGATGCGCTGGAGTCGGCGGGTGAGCGCGTCAAGGCGGCGGGAATCCGTACGCAGATCGCGGAGCTCGATGCCGTCGACGGTCGCGCTGCGGCGCCCGTGCCCGTGGCTCCGGCTGAGCGTCGGGCGGCGTCGACCGACAGCTTCGTGAACCTCGGCGATCTACTGCGCGACGACGAGCCGGAGCGCACCACGCGCATGGTCGTCGCGGAGCAGGCTCCGAGCGGCGATGAGCAGGCAGACTTCGCCGAAATGCTCGAGAAGTTCAAGCGCGGACTGGCGGAGAACGTCGACGCGGGGGACTTTGAGAGTCATCACGATCTCGGCGTCGCGTTCCGTGAAATGGGACTGTTGGACGAAGCGATCGCGGAGTTTCAGCAGGCGCTTCGTGGTACCAGATTCCGTGTGCGCACCCTCGAGGCGCTCGGCCAGTGCTTCGTCGAGAAGGAGCAGTACTCGCTGGCAGCCGCGGTCCTGCAGCGCGCCGTGCAGGAAGTCGGCGCGGAGGATGATCAGCTCGTGGGTGTGTTGTATCTTCTGGGGGTGTCCCTGGATGCAATTGGCCGGCGGGATGAGGCCGTGAAACTCTACGAAAGGGTACTGGCAGTGGACTATCAGTTTCGTGATGCCGCCGACCGAGTCGCGACCGCGGGCCGAGGCGCTGGATGAGCCTTCCGGCCCGGCCGCGCATTGCAGACGCGCTCACCGAGATTCAGGCGCCGGTTCGGCACCTGCTCGATCAGATCCCCGGCGAGATGTGGCGTGTGATTGCCGCCGACGCGCCGCTCGTCGCCGAGGTGAGCAAGCATCTCATGGGGATGCAGGGGAAGATGTTCCGCCCCACGTTGGCGCTGCTGGCCGCCTCGCTTGACGGGGAACCGCGCCCCCGGGCCCTGACCGTCGCCGCGATCGCCGAACTGATCCATCTAGCGACGCTCGTTCACGACGACTCGGTCGATCACTCGGCGCTGCGTCGCGGTATGCCGACGCTGAACTCCGCCTTCAGCCATCAGATCGCCGTCATCACCGGCGATTATCTGTATCTGCGGGCGCTGTCCGAACTGATCCAGCTCGACGACATCGAGCCGATGCGCGTGCTTACGAGCGCGTCCTGTGAGATGACGCTCGGCGAGATGCGGCAGATCGTCAACACCGACGCCCTGGACTTCGACGAGAGCAGCTACAACCGCCTCATTCGCGCCAAGACCGCCTCGCTCTTCTCCGCGTCGTGCGAGGTGGGCGCGATGTATGGCGCCCCCGCGCACCGCGTGGCGATGGGCCGGTTCGGGGACCGCCTCGGCATGGCTTTTCAGATCGCCGACGACCTCCTCGACTACACCGAGGGGGAAGAGATGACGGGCAAGCCGAGCGGACTCGACCTGCGTGAGCACAAGGTCACGCTTCCGTTGATCGCCGCGCTGCGCACCATGCCCGACGTCGATCGCCGGCTCGTGGATGAGTTTTTCGCCGCCTCGAACCCCACCGACGCAGAGATCGACGAGGTCACTGCGCTCGTCCGGCGCCACGGTGGCTTGGAGTATGCACGGCAACAGGGTGAGATGTTCGCTGGCGAGGCGGAGGCCGCGCTGGCCACCGTGCCGGACGGCCCCGTGCGCGTCGCGTTGTTCGATGCGATCGGCTACGTGATGGATCGGCGCTGGTGATGGCATCCCGTTCCTCCCGCTCCGCCTCGTCGCGGCACCGCTTCGGATATCACATCCTGATTCTCGCCCTCGGATTCATTGTGGGCGGCTTCATGACCCAGTTTGCGCGGCGCTTTCTCCCGGCGGGGGCGGTGAAGGAGTTTCTTACCACAGGTGTTACGCCGTCGGTGGGACCTTTGGGGATCGATCTGGTTATCTTGAAGATGTCGCTGGGGCCGATCGCGTTCGATGTCTCGCTGCTCAGCCTCGTCGGCGTTCTGATCGCGTATCTGATCGCGCGCTCGCTGTTCTGATTCCGCCGTCCGATTCCGTCGCGCCGAGCCGGCGCGCGAATCCAGCGGCTTTCCAACCGGGGGAACCCTACCATGGGTCTGGGCAACATTGGAATGGGCGAGATCCTTGTGATCCTCGTCATCGTGCTTCTCCTCTTCGGCGCACGCCGGATTCCGGAGATCGCGGGATCGATGGGGAAGGGGATTCGCGAGTTCAAGAAGAACATGACCGACGTCGAGCGGGCGATGCGCGATTCGGGCGACACGCCCGCCGCTCCGCCGGCCCAGCTCGAGCGCGAGCGAAATGTCGAGTCGCTGGCCACGCCGAGCCCGTCGGAGTCAGTGCCGGTCGAGCGTGAACGGGAAGAGCCGCGCCGCCTCCTGAGCTGATCGCGCGCTGCCGGTCGCTGGAGCGGACGGCCGCCTGGCTTCCGTGGGGGAACGAGCGGTATGCGATCGGTGTCGGTCCGGCTGACGGCGGCCGAGCCGCGGGACAAAACGACGAAGGGCCCGACTGTCAGACAGTCGGGCCCTTCGTCGTTTCCGCCACGCTTCACGGCGTTTCGACGTTCCGGAGGAGGGCGCGGATCTCCGACCGGCGGTCGGTGAGGTCCGCTGCCTCACGTAGATTCGTCAGGTACTGCTGCACGCGGCGCTGCTGATACTGCTGCGACATCAGCGCGCGCTGCACCTCACGCTGCGCCTCCCACTCGGAGCGATCGGCGTTGGTGCGCCGCTCCACCCGGAGCACGAAGACGCCGTCAGGCGTGCGAATCGGCGCACTGATGCTCCCGACGGGCAGCGCGAAGGCCGCGCCGATCGCCTGGTTCGCCTGACCCAACCCATCGACGAAGCCAATGCGGTTAAACGGCACCGAGCGCTGGGCGGTCAGTCCGGCGGCCTGCGCGGCGGCTTCGAGTGTACTGCCGGTCGCCTGTGCGGCGATCTGCTGCCCCCGCGTCATGAGCGCGTCGAGCTTCTTTTCCCGCAGCACGATCTGGCGGGCCTCGTCGCGCACGGCGTCGAACTCGGGGATTCCGCCCTTCCGCACGGAGTCGAGGCGGGCGAGGTAGTATCCCTCGTCAGCCGCAACGAGTTCGCCGGACCCGCCGACCTCGGCACCCGCGAACGCCCACGCGGCGACGTCCGGGATGGTCCGACCATCGACGACCAGCCGCTCGCCCTCCAGCACCACGCCGCGCCGCGGGGTCAACCCCAA
>JBBQHX010000298.1:0-4155 GCA_038324385.1 Gemmatimonadales bacterium
GTCCACCACTGGCCCGGCCCGAAGTTCCTCCAGGCCCTGCTGTCCGGCAAGCCGATGCGCGCGATGCGGCCCACCCACTTCTTCCGCGAGGACGGGCCCATGCCCGACGAGGCCGAGCTCGTCCTGGGGCTGCCCGACCACTTCGAGGACAAGGAGGCGTTCCTCGACGAGCTCCGCCAGCGCGTCGCGGCCGTCGAGGACGAGTGCGCCCGCCAGCGCCTGGCCTCCGGACGCCGCGTCCTGGGTCGCCGCGGCGTGCTCCGCCAGTCGTGGCGGGACTCGCCCACCAGCCGCGAGCCCCGCCGGGGCCTCCGCCCACGCGTCGCCGCACGCAGCAAGTGGGCCCGCATCGCCGCGCTCCAGCGCAACAAGGCGTGGCAGCGCGCCTACCGCGACGCTCGCCGCGCCTGGCGCGCGGGCCTCCCGGCCGAGTTCCCCTACGGCACCTACTGGCTCCGCCGCTTCGCCAACGTCACCGTTCAGCCGCCACCAACACCCTGCTGACAGCGCTCGCCTCCCCGGGGCCGCGCGCCCCGGTTGCCGTGTGCGCACAACGCACGCGCCGTCGCGGCGTGGATCACCCGGCGCCTTCGGCCCGCCCTCCGCGGCCCGAACCGCAAAGGCGTCGCACCAGTCGCCGGCCTTCACCGCCCGTTCCGGAGATCAACCCCGGGCCGGTCCGCCCGGCGGGCCGCGCCCTCGGTCCGCCCTCCGGACCGGTCCGCCCCCGGGCCGGTCCGCCCGACGGTGAGGGTGTGAGGGTGAAGTTCACGCGGTGCTCACGTCCAGACGACGGACATCGCACGCGCGTCGCTGCGAGCGTGACGCATGGCGCGAACATCGATGGCGGTCGTGATGGTGTGCTTGCTCTCGAACGGATGCGGCGAGGCTCCGCCGACGGTCACCATCGTGCCAGACGCACAGCTCGACGCGGGTCCGAGCTCGATCAATGGATGTTCGACAGCGCCGGGACCCACGACCTGCGCGCCGACGTCGGCGCCGACGCTCACGGCCGGCACGACTCGCTGCGATCCCCTGACCCAGCAGGGCTGCGCGGCTGACGAGAAGTGCACCACGCTCGGCCAGGATCGGATCTACTGCGTGCCCGACGGCCCCGTCGGCGTCGGCTGTCCCTGCACCCTCGGGAACGAACTTGGCCGGAACTACGATGACTGCAGCCGCGGCACCATGTGCGTCAACGGGCGGTGCACACCGATTTGCGATCCTGGCGGAGGCGCGGCGGTCTGCGCGGAGGGCAGCCACTGCGTGACGAACGCCTATCTGTTCCTGGTCGATGGACGGCCGATCGCCGGGGCTTGTCATGCTGCGTGCGATCCGCTGACGCAGTGCGTGACGACGAGCCCCGATCCCGACGCATGCGGCTCGGCCGATCCGGTGCAGCCAGACCTCGGGTGCTACGGCCACAGCGAGTTCTCCTGTGCTTTCGCGCCTCCGGCCGGACTGACAAGCACCGATCGCGTTGCTCCGGTCAACCCCGGGCTCAACGGCTGTGCGCCGGGCTTCGTCCCATTCTTCTACGAGCAGACGGGCTCGACCGTGACGCTGTGCTCGGGCCTGTGCGCCGCGCTGGAGACCGACAACACTCCGGCACACGCTGGCAACGGCAGGGGCGATCCCACCGCGCTCGCGAAGCTGCCGATGGACCGCATGCCCCTCATCGGAAACGCGACTTGCGAGCCAGGAAAGAAGGGCTCCGAGGCGAGCTCGCGGTGCCGGTTCCTGTGGCCATTCCTCTCGATGGAGGCGAGGTCGCGACCGGCCTTCGCCCCCTATCTGGACACGCTAGGTGTGTGCATGGCGATCGATCACTTCCGTTATGACGAAGATGGCGACTCGACGGCGGAGACACCCTATCCCGAGTGCTCGACGTTGCCACCTCGAAGCGCCTCCACGCCCGGCGAGCACGACGATGCCGCGGACTTCAACTGCCAGAAGCTCGGGAATGCGATGCGCTTTGCTCGGACGACGGACCGCACGGCGCCCGCGTTCCGAGTCGGAAACCTCGACGGCCCGATGCGCGGCCGCCACGCGCTCCGATAGTTGGGACAAGGCGCTGCTCGACCCGCGATTCGGTCGCCTGGACACTGGTGCCCGCCCCCTCATCCACGGGACAGCCGTGCTAGATCCGCGACATGCCGTACGAGATGATGGTCGGCCTCACCGTCCGCGACCCGGAGCAGTACGCCGCATATCGCGCGGCGATGACGCCGCTGCTCGAGCGCCGCGGCGGTGGGTTCCGCCACGACTTCGAGATCGCGCGCGTCCTCCGCTCCGACGCCGCGCATCCGATCAATCGCGTGTTCGCGATCTACTTCGCCGACGAGGCGGCGATGCGGGCGTTGTTCGCCGACCCGGACTACCTCGCGATCAAGGCGCGGCTGTTCGACGGCGCCGTGGGCGGGACGACGATCCTCGGCCAGTACGAGCGCTGAGCGGCGATGCCCGGTGCGCGGCGATGGCCGCGGCGCGCTGCCGGAACGCGGAGCGTGCTGGAACGCGGCGCGCCGGCATCGACCGGAGGCTCATCGCCGGGCGCGACGCACGTGCGTGACGCTTGTATCTACTCCACGGTGTGCAGCCGCGGAGCGGAGTACGCTTCCCCACGTGGGAAGACCAACGGATCGGGCGAGGGTCGCCGCCGCGCGCTCGAGGCATCATCCCCGGGACTGAGATTGGCGCCCTCGCCCGATGCTTTAGGCTCGAACGGTATCCTGAGGCCCGGGAAGCCCCGACGTCCTCGCATGGACAAGCACGAGCAGAGGCATCGGCCCCGAGATTCTCGATCGACCTCCCCGAGGAGCATGCAGATGCGTTTCGCGGGAATCGACATTGGAGCCGAGAAGCACGTGGTCGCCGTCGTCGACGACACCGGTGCGACAGTCACGAAATCGACGACGTTTACCGAGGACGCCGGCGGGTCCGAACGCTGTCGTTCGCTGCTGGGTGAGCCCAAGGAGGTGCTCGTCGCGATGGAAGCGACGGGGCACTACTGGCAGAACCTGTTCGCGGTCCTCGCCGGGCACGGCTACTCGATCGCCTGCTCAACCCGCTGCGGACCTCGCGAACGGCAGCTCGCCCTCGCCCTGCACGCCTTTGACCACGATCTGAGTCCGGACATCGACGGGCGTACCCGGCGCCGGAAGGCTCGCGCGGAACGCCGCGGCCGGCTGAAGCGCTGCGCCTCGGGATCCATCACCCATCCGTTCACGCTGTCCGCGAGCTCGGCCGTGACCGCCGCCGCCTTGCCGAACGTCGAGCGCGCGTCCGCGCCGAGGTGCTGGAGGAACACGACCCCGACGCCGCCGAGAATGCCGTCGATGTCGGCCGGCGTCAGCGCGCCGCCCCCGAGCACCTTCAGTGTTTCGCGGTCGAGCTGCGTCTCGACGATCGGCTTCGCCATCACGTCCGTGAGGCCCGCCGCCCTGGCCGCGGCCTCGAGCTTCCCGAGGTCGGCCCCCACCGGGGCGATCACGCCATAGGCCACCGCGATCTCGGGTGCGACGCGGAGCTCGTCCGGCTGGATCGGCGCGCCCGGCTTGGGGTCTCCGCCGGTGGCCGGGAGCGTGGTCGGCGCCGCTCCGCGCGCCCCCTCCTCTGCCTTGCCTTTGCACGCGATCAGACCGAGGACGAACACGAGGCCGAGACCGCGACGATGCATGCGCGGGGTTGTACACCGGGCGGCGGGCCGCGCGTGCGCGGTCGCACGCACGAGTCGCGCGACGTCACGCAGGAGCGGCGCGTTCGCGCCGAGCAGCGCGAGATCACATCGGCGCGGCCGGCCGAGCATCTCCACGCGATCAGCTGATCGGCGCGATCGGCGAGGACCTCGCCCGCGAGGACCACGACACGCTAGCCGCGCGAGCAACCCTCACCGCGCGAGCGCGGTCCAGGGAAACAGTGCTGCGCAGTCAGCACGACGTCGTCGTTGTTGCAGAGGGCCGCGACGCCCTCGCGCACATTGCGCGCGGCGAGCGTTTCGACGTGATCTTCTGCGACATGATGATGCCGAACATGTCAGGGGTCGACGTGCACCAAGCGCTGGCCACCGCCGAGCCTGACCAGGCGAAGCGCCTGATCTTCATGACGGGCGGCGCGTTCTCTCCGGCGACACAGCGCTTCCTCGACACGGTCGCG
>JBBQHX010000299.1:0-4141 GCA_038324385.1 Gemmatimonadales bacterium
GGACGGACCACACCCCCTACGACGACGCGCGCTACAGCGACGCGCTCCGTCGCCGGCAATCACCCCTTGCCGCCATACTCGCACCCGCGCCACACCCCGCCGCGTAGCACTTGACGGACAACCTCAGATGGCTCCGCGGTCAACAAAAAACCAGACCAGCCTCCACGACACGATCCAGCGACGACCCGAAACTAGCCGAACCATGAACAGCGCCCGACCCCCAAACTCACGGCTCCCCGGCGACGACCCCCAGAAAGACCACCGGCTCTCCCGCCGAAACAGCCGGCGTCGTGAGCAGGTAGAGCACCCGCCCCGCCACATCGGCCCGCACGTCGCCGAGCGGCGCGCCGAAGTGGTCGACCAGTCGCCCGAGCAGTGCTCCGGCCGCGACGAGGTCTCCGGGCGCGACGGCCGGCGTCCACAGGCCGGTCGACGGGCTCATCACCATGTCGGAGCCCGAATAGAAGGCGATCGGCGGGATGCGCCTTACGCCCGGGACGCGGCCGTCGAGCATGCCGAGGCGTCGCATCACCTGGAGCGAACCTTCGACGTGCGTGCGCACCGCCGCGGAGTCGGCGGCACCGCGTTCGCCCGCCATCGTCGTCAGCGCCGGGACGCGCAGCAGGTGCGCGGTGGTCTGGAGATAGGCGGCGGTTGCGACCTCGCGCGGTCCGTCGCGGTCGAGGATGATGTGCGGAACGCCCCACGCGATCGCCATCTCGCGCGCGAGCGAGTCGGTGCGCGCGTCGAGGCCGGGGCGTGCCGCGAAGGTGAACGGCATCAGCGATTCGGCGGGCTCGCCGGCGTGCAGGTCGATCAGGTAGTCCGACCGCCTGACGACTTCGCGCACGATCGTCGCCGCGATCCGCTCGGTGACCGAGCCGTCGACGCGGCCCGGATAGACCCGGTTGCCGTTCTTTCCGTCCCATGGGCCGCGGTAGGCGCTGCGCGCATGGAAGGCCGGCATGTTGGCCACGTGCACGACGATCAGCGTCCCGCGCAGCGTGCGCGCGTCGACCTGATCGAGCAGGCGGTGCATGGCGACGATCGGCGCGACCTTGCCCCCCTGCGTGCCGGCCACCAGCGCCAGCGTCGGCCCGGCGGTGGCGCCGTGCACAATGCTGATCGGGATGCGCGTCCCCGAATCCCCCCGCGCGGGGATCGCGAGCCACCCCGATGCCCGCGTTCCGCGCGCGGCACGCACATCCCCGATCGCGAACGCCTCACGCGTGCTGACCGCTGCCGCACGAGTCTCCGGCGGCGCGACCGCGGCGCGTGGCACGCACGCGCCGGCCGCCAGAATCAGCGCCGGCAGCCACCTCGCGCCACGCGTCACGGTGTGATCGGTGAGTAGCCGAGCCCGTCCGGCTCGCGCCCCGCGCGCGCATAGCCGAGGACGCGACGGCCCGGGATGTCAACCACCGTGACCACGTCGGCGTTGGCGTTGGCGACCCAGGCGCGGCGCCCATCGGGGGAGATCAGGATGCCAATCGGGACGCCGCTCGAGTCGTTCGCTCCGAGCATCGTGCCGCGTCCGGTGCCCGGTTCCACCGGCATCGCAATCGTGCCCGTCTCGCGGCGTGAGGCGACGTCGAACAGCCGCAGCGATCCCGACCGCGCGTTGCTCACCAGGGCCGTACGCCCGTCGGGGGTGATCTTGACCCGAATCGGAAAGTCGGCCGATGGCAGCGTGTCGAGCGGCACCATGCTCGCAGCGTCGAACACCACCACCGTGTTCGCCTCACGATTCGTCACCCACACCTCGCGGCCGTCCGGCGTCACGTCGATTCCCTCGGCGCCCGCCCCCGAGTGCACCGTGCGATCGGCGACGCCGCGGGCCAGGTCCAGCGCCGTGATGGTGCCCGCGCCGAGGTTGGCGACATAGGCGCGGCTGCCGTCGGCGGCCAGCGCGAGCATGTGCGACCCCGGCTGATCCGTCGCCACCGCGCGCTCGACCGTTCCGGCGACGACGTCCACCACGATCACCGCGCGGTTCGCCTCGACCGTCACCGCGACGCGCCGACCGTCGGGGAAGTAGGCGATCCCGTGCGGTCGCCGATAGTCGCCGAGGTCGATCGTCCGCACAACCCGGCGTTCGGCCAGATCCAGCACCGTCAGCGTGCGACCCGGCGCCGCCCCCTCGCCATAGTCGGCGACCACCGCCGTGCGCCCGTCAGGCGACACCGCCACCTCGTGCGGCCCCGCCCCCGTCGGGAGCGTCGCGTAACTCGCCCCCGTCGCCGCATCCACTAGCGACGCCGAGGCCGCGGCCTTGTTGAGCACGACGACCGTCCCCGTTACCACCGCGTCAGGCGCCGGACCGCCTGACGACACACACCCCGCGACGATGGCGCCTCCCGTGCAGGCGAGCGCAACACGAGCCACGACGTTCCCGACGTTGATGAACACACGGACCTCCAAGGTGAGCGCGCGTCGAGCGAAGGATGCACGTGCCTCATCCCACCCCGCGAAGCTATCCCGCCCCCCACCCCCGACGCCACAGGTTGCCCACAGCCCACACCGAATGACACGCGACACGCGACAGCCGACGCCCGCGGCGAAGCCGCCCCCTCACTCCCCTCTCAGCGCCGTCGCCGGATCCACCCCCGCCGCGCGCCGAGACGGGATGTACGACGCCAGCAGCCCCACCGACCCGAGCAGCAGCGCGACGACGACGTACGTCGCCGGATCCGTCGTGCTCGTGCCGTAGAGTAGCGCCGTCATCAGGCGCGTCGCGGCCAGTGCAACCACCGCACCCACCGCGAGTCCGATCAGGACCGGCTGCATCCCCCCGCGCAGCATCAGTCCCACCACCTGTCCGCGCTGGGCACCAAGCGCGATACGCACACCGATCTCGCGCTCCCGCTGGCTCACCACGTACGAGACCACGCCGTACAGCCCAACCGCCGCGAGGAGTAGCGCGAGCAGGCCGAACAGCGTGACCAGCACCGTGAAGAACCGCGGTGTGGAGATGGCCTGCGTGAGCTTGGCGTTCATCGGGAGGATCTCGCGAATCGCCTGATTCGGGAATACCTCGCGGAGCGCGGCGCGCACCGGCGGGATCATCAGTTCCGGATCGCCCGCCGTCCGCACGATGAGCGACATGTGGACGCGCGGCATGTGCGCGTCAGGCACATAGGCCGTGTATCCCGGGATCGAGTCGTACAGCGCCGTGTGCACGTCGCCCGCGACGCCCAGCACGCGCACCGGGGTCTCGCCGATGAGGAACGTCTCGCCCACCGCGCTCCGGCCGGGCCAGAATCGCTCCGCCATCCGCTGATTGATCACCGCCAGTCCACGAACACTCGTGTCGCTCGGCACGGCGTCGATATCGCCACCGTCGATGATCGGAATCTTCAGCGCGGCCAGGAAACCCGGGCTCGCCGGCTGCACGAGAACGCGCGGCTCCTCGCCCTGGACCGGCGCGGGCTGGCCGGGAACGGTGAACGGCCTGGGCTCGCCCCATCCATCGGTGAACGGCGCAAAGCTGGAGCTTCCCGCGGCCAGCACGCCGGGCAGTCCACGGACGCGGTCCAGGACCCGCTGCCGGCTCTGGACCAGCTCGTCCGTGGAGCCGTTGAATTCGAGCTGGAAGCGGACCAGCAATGCCTGGTCGGGCTCGAACCCCGGATCCACCCGCGTAAGGCGATCGAAGCTCTGCAGCATCAGCCCCGCGCCGATCACCAGCACCATCGCCAGCGCAACCTCGCCGCCGACCAGCAGGGCGCGGGCCCGTGAGGCCGCACCACCGCCGGTCGTCCCACGGGCGTTGTCCTTCAATCCTTCCGTCAGATTCGGCGACGATGCGCGCAGCGCGGGCCAGAGGCCGAACAGGAGCCCCGTGATCACCGAGACCACGACGGCGAAGGTGAGAACGGCGCCATCCACCCTCACGTCGACCGCGCGCGGCAGGTACTCGCCGCTGAGCGCGACGAGCGCCTTCACCCCCCACCAGGCGGCCGCGATCCCGAACAGGCCGCCGACCACCGCCAGCAACACGCTCTCGACGAGCATCAGCCTGACGATGCGGCTGCGACCGGCGCCCAGCGCGGCGCGGAGCGACAGCTCGCGCGACCGTCCCGTCGCCCGCACGAGCAGCAGGTTGGCGACGTTCGCGCAAGCGATCAATAGCACCAGCCCG
>JBBQHX010000300.1:0-4138 GCA_038324385.1 Gemmatimonadales bacterium
ACGGGCTTTCACTGCTCATTGGCTAGCTATAGGCGAGGGGAAGCCCGTCCCGACACTCGCGCCTCACGGCGCTCCTGCGGGATGACACGCCTCCACTCGCGACTCACGGCGCTCCTGCGGGATGACACGGCTCCACTCGCAACTCACGGCGCTCCTGCGGGATGACAAACCTCCTCTCGCGCCTCACGGCGCTCCTGCGGGATGACACGTTGCCACTCGCGCCTCACGGCGCTCCTGCGGGATGACAACGCGTGTAACGCCCTTCGCCCCACTTCCGCAGCGAGAGCCCACCGCCCAGAGCCGCCCGTCCCGCAACTCCCCACACGATCACACAACTAAGCCTGACACGCATGGGTCATAGGGCCCAACCGCGCGCACGGTGGGACGAACCGCGCCTAACCGTGCTCAGATCGGCCGGCCGAGTCGGGTTTCCATGCGGTCGCGGTAGCTGCGGGAGAGGCGGAGCTTGGTGCCGTCGCCGAGGATGACGACGTAGTCGCCGGAGAACCAGGGCTGGAGTTCGCGGATGCGGTCGACGTTGACGATGGTGCCGCGGTGGATGCGGAGGAACTGGTGGCTGTCGAGGCGTTCCTCGAGGGTCGTCATCGTTTCGCGGACGAGGTGGGCGCGGCCCTGGCTGTGGACGCGGATGTAGTTCCCCGCGGCTTCGACCCAGTCGATGTCGGCGACGCGGACGAAGAGGACGCGGCCGTTGGTCTTGACGACGAGGCGGTCGAGCGGCGCCTCGGGACGCGGCGCGGGGGGCGCGGGTGTGCGGCGGGCGAGCTGGTCGGATTCGAGGCCAAATTCGCCGAGGAGGGCGAGGAGGCGGGCGGCGCGGTCGTCGCCGTCACCGGACGCACGGACGCGCCTAACGCGGCCAAGTGCCGCCTGGACCCGCTCGCGGTCGAACGGCTTGAGGAGGTAGTCGGCGGCCGAGACCTCGAACGCCTTCACCGCGAACTCCGCGTAGGCGGTGGTGAAGACGATCGTCGGGAGGCGGTCGGCGGGGATTTCGCGGAGGACGGCGAAGCCGTCGTACTCCGGCATCTGGATATCGAGGAAGAGCACGTCCGGGCGGAGTTGCTCGACCATGGCGACGGCCTCGTGGCCATCGGCGCATTCACCCACGACCTCGACCCCCGGCTCGTTCTTGAGGAGGCGCAGCATCCGGCGGCGGGCGATGGCCTCGTCGTCGGCGATCAGGACACGCAGCATGCTCACACCGTGATGAAGGTTCGGAATTCGTGGCTCTCGTCCGCGTGCCGATACGGGATGGAGAGCACTACGAGCGTTCCGCCCTCGGGGTGTCGCCGAAGCTCGAATTCGTGGTCGCCGGCGTAGAGCCCCTCCAGCCGGATGCGCGTGTTGCGGAGTCCGACGCCCTCGACGACGGGGGCGTGTTCGGGGATGCCGATGCCGTCGTCGCGAACGGTGATCTCGAGCCGATCGTCGCGCACGCGGGCGACCACGCGCACGGTGCCCGGGCCGGCGCGAGGGGAGATCCCGTGACGGATCGCGTTCTCGACCAGCGGCTGCAACACGAGACTCGGAACGCACGCGCCTAGCGCAGCGGATTCGACGTCGATCGTGGCGTCGAGGCGATCCTCGAAGCGGAGCCGCTGGATGCGAAGATAAGCATCGAGGAACTGCACCTCGCGCCGCACGGTCATCTCGGCGCTGGTGCTGGTGTCGATCGACATGCGCAGTAGCTCGCTCAGGCTGGTGACCATCGCGTCGGCCTTGGCCGGGTCCTCGTGCACCAGCTCGGAGATCGCGTTGAGCGTGTTGAAGAGGAAGTGCGGCTGGAGCTGCAGCTGCAGCGCCGAGAGTCGTGCGCGCGACAGCGCGCTCTGCAGCCGCAGCTCGGAGACGCGTTGTTCCTGAAGATGGCGCGAGTAGTCGAGGGCGTGGGTGGCGGCGACGATGATGGCGAAGGCGAACAGATTGACGTCGAACTGATAGAGGTAGGACGCCCAGAGCCGCTGCGGAACGAGCAGCGGCCCTTCCTTGCCGATGAGCCATCCCATGAGCGCCGCGTCGTAGACCACGTCGGCGATGGTGACCAGCACGCCGACCGTGGTGAGCACGGCGAGCGACCGCGCCCAGTGCATCCGATCGACCCGGAAGCGGCGAGCGAGCCAGACGATGCCGCCGGTCATCGCGGCCCAGAGCCAGGCGGCGCCGAGCGTGTAGGCGTAGAGGTCGACGAGCGAGTAGCTGAGCTGGCTGTTGTTGGCGGCGGCGAAGAGCCGCGTCTGACTGGCCGAGAGGAGGCCGTAGGCGGTCCAGGCGGCGAGGATGGCGACGGGCCAGCGCCACTGCGGCGTAGGCGGCGCGGGGGCGGGCTCGCCACCGGCGGGGCGCGCGGGGCGCGGGCCGATGCCGCGCCGGACGGCCGCGGCGCGCGCGGCGGCGACGGGGGTGCCGAGGGCGGGAGTCATGAGTTGACGGATGCGCGTCGTGGGGGCGGCGAATCAGGGCGTGCGGGGCGGAGGCGGCGGCGCGGTCTCGCGTCCGGCGAGGGCGCGGTAGTAGCGCTCGATCGCCTCGCGTCGTTCGGCGGGGATGCGTTCGAGACGGCGTTCGAGCGGCGCATCGGCGGCGCCGGCGACGGCGCTGGCGAGGCGGAACTCGACCATCTTCCATCCGTCGACGACGGCGGCCTGGAGGCGCGCGACTTCGGCGGGATCGTTCCAGACACGCTCCGATTCGAGGGCGCGCATGCGTTCGAGGAGGCGGTCGATCTCGGCGACGTCCTCGCCGGCGCGGGCGAGATCGCGGCGCAGCGCCTCGGCGTCGGCGCGCCGTTCCGCGAGCTCGCGCGAGAACTGGCGCGGCGTACCGAGGCCGCGCGGGGTGTTGATCCCCATGCCGGAGCCCCCGGGGGCGACGGCGCCGCCGCCCTGCGGGTTGTTGGGGTTGGGCTGGCCACCGGTGCCGCCCTGGCCCTGGCCTTGGCCTTGTTGACCCTGACCCTGACCCTGCCCCTGGCCCTGGCCCTGGCCCTGTTGACCCTGTCCCTGTTGCCCCTTCTGCCCCTGCTGCCCCGTGCTGCCTGACGCGACCGCCTCACGCGCGGCGCGGTCGGCGCGCTCCTGGAGCGATTCCAACCCACGGACCAGCGACCGCGCCCGATCGAGCGCGGCGGACGGATTGCGCGCGTCGGCGGCGCGGGCCGTCGAGGCGGCACGCTCGACGCGCTCGCGCACCCCGGTCAGGCTCTCGGCGATGCCGCGCGCGAATGCGGAGTCGGTGCGCGGATCGGTGAAGCCGGTGCGATCGGCGGAATAACGCAGCCGGTCGCCGATCTGTGCCTGACGAATGCCGACCGCGGCCTCCTGCAGCCCGCGCGCCGCGTCAGGCTGCTCGCCGCGCTGCAGACGGGCGGCCTGATCGAGACGGCGCTGCAGCGCATCGACGCGGCCGGCGCGATCGGCAAGGGCGCGCGCGGCCGCCTCACGCGCGGCGTCGGAGCCGCGCGCGGCGGCGGCGGTCCGGGCCGCGGCATCGGCGGCAGCAGACTGCTCGCGCTCGAGCGCCCGGGCTTCCTCGGCCAACTGTTCGACACCCTGCTGACCGCTGGTCGCGCGCTCGCGGTCGAGGGAGCGCGCGGCTTCCTGCAGCCGGTCGAGCGCGGCCGCTGCCTCACGCGAGGCGCCACCCTGCTGTCCGTTGGCGGCGGCGCGGCGCATCGCGGCGGCGGCGTCCTGGAGCTGGCGCGCACTCTCCTGCAGTTCCGGCGACTGCCGCTCGCGGGCGAGCCGTTGCAGCCGTCGCGCTTCCTGTTCGGCCTCCTCGGCGAGCGAGCGCTGCGACGCGCCGCCTGACGCGCCAGCGGCGCCGCCGGGCTGGCCGGGCTGCCCTCCCTGCCCGCCCTGGCCGCCCTGGCCGCCCTGCTGGCCACTGGCGCCAGCGGCGCGGGCGAGCGAGTCGCGCATGGCGCGCGCGCGCTCGTTCTCACGCTGCTGACGCGCGGCGAGCTCGCGCAGCCGGTCGCGCACCTCGTCGACCTCGGGCGCGGTGGCGGCGGCCTGCTCCTCCGAGCTGCGCTCGAGCGTCTCGTACTGGTTGCGCAGCCGGTCGGTCTGGAGGCTGAACAGATCGGCGAGGTCCTCGGCGGCACCGCCGCCTCCTC
>JBBQHX010000301.1:0-4134 GCA_038324385.1 Gemmatimonadales bacterium
GCCCCGAACGCGTGACCAGCGATCTGGAAGTCCCGCTCGGCTCGAGCGGCGACCGCGTCGCCGCAGCCACCGCTGCTACCGCAACCAGGCAGCGTCGACCGGTCGGTGGGATCGCCCGTCGGCGCGCGGCGACCGCCGTGCGCCACGCGCCGGCGGAGGACGCGCACACCGAGTTGCCGACCGTTCGCCCCGGGATTCGTGCACTGCTGGCATCGCCGACTCGCACCCTGCGTGCCGCGGAGGCGGCGGACGAGACCGCAAGCTTCCCCGGTGCGATTGCGGCGCTGCTGTTCAACGGCCCTCTCGACCAGACGCTGGCGGCGAATCCCGAGCTGGAGCCGGCTATTCTCGCTCGCGCCGAGCGCGTCGCCGCGCGGGCATATCCGCCGGATCGGGTGAGTGATCGGTCCACCGATCCGGGCGTCGAGCACGGCGCGCGCGATGCTTTTCATCGCGGTCTGCTCGCGGTCTACCAGATGCACGTCCGCCTTCCGCACCAGGGCATGGCGGAGAATCAGTTCCATCCGCTGGCGGTGCGCCTCATGGCCGTGCTGGAGCGCCCGTGGGAGCGCGACCTCCTGGCGCGGGCGGACCGTTCAGCGCGACGGGGCACCGGCGACGGGCTGGGGAAGGAGAGTCTGCCGGAGGACCCGGCGGCCTTCGTCGAGTGGTTCAAGCGCGCGGCGTTCACCCACCCGTTGTACGAGCACCCGCTCTACGGATTTCTGTCCGGCGAAGCGACCCGTCCGCAACTCGAACGGTTTCTGAGCTTCGAAGCGGCCGGCGAGGCCGCGTTTGACGACCTGGTCGCGCTGGGGCAGCTCGGCACCCGTGGCGAGGTGAAGATCGAGATGGGGCGCAACTACTGGGACGAGTTGGGCAATGGCAAGGTGCACGCGGTACACACGCACCTCTTCCACCGCCTCGTGGACACGTTGCGGCTGCGAGTGCCGGAGGCGGACGAGCTGCCGTGGCAGGTGCTGAGCGGGGTGAACCTGATGCTGTGGAGCTGTCTTGCCCGCCGCAACGCCTTCCGCGCACAGGGCGCGCTCGGCGCCGTCGAGCTGCTGGCACCGCAGCGGTGCACGCGCCTGACGACCGGCGCACGCCGCGTCGGCATCCCGAAGAAGGCGATGGTCTACTACGCGGCGCACGCGATCGTCGACATCGGGCACGCCGAGGGGTGGCTGGATCATGTGGTAGGCCCGCAGGTGGCCGCGGTCCCCGAGGCCCGTCTCGGAATCGCCGAGGGGCTGATGGCACGTGCCGACGCGAGCCTCGACTACTTCGACTATGCGTTCGCGACGCTCCAGAACTGAGACGCGCCCGTTCGGAGTCGCCGTGTGACGCGCCACCGACACCATCGTCAGGCTGACACGAACGACATCCAGAGCTGCGCCGACCGTAGCTGCGCCGACCGTGTGCGTCGCACGCGACCGGTGCTCGCGGGGTGGATCGCCGCGCCACTCCGGCGATGGGCGGAAAGTCTCGTTCGCGCCACATGTAGGCCCGTCCAGGTGGCGGGCCGGACCGGGGTCGTTGCGTGCGTGTGCAGGTGTGGGATCGTCGCCGCGTGGTGGTCCGCGGATCGGCGTGGTGCTCGTTCACGGTGGGACGACTCGGTCTGGCCGTCGCGGCCGTGCTGATGGTGAAGTCCACGCTCGGTCTGGGCGCGTGGGATGCGGTGGTCATCGGAAGCAGTGGGCGATTGCCCGTCGGCGCGGGCGCCGCCTCGGCGCTCCTCGCGGTAGTGTTCGTTCTCGCCGCCTGGGCCCTCGGCATCCGGCCGACAGTTGGCACGATTACGGCGTCCGGCATCTTTTCGGCGGCGTTCGGCGCCCTGCTTCCGCTCATCCCGCTTGCCCCCACCCCCATCGCCGGTGCGGGCTACTATCTCGCCGCCCTCGCGTTATGCGGGCTGGCGACGGCGTGCTACCTGTCCGCCGAGTGCGGGCGTTCGGCGTACGACGCGTTCGTGACCGCACTGGCGCGGCGTACGCGGCAGTCACCGACGCACTGGCGGGCCGGGCTCGAACTCGCCGCGTGCGGCACGGCGTGGGCGGTCGGCGGTCCCATGGGGATCGGCACCGTGATCTGCACGCTGGCGATCGCGCCCTCGATTGCGTGGGGGCTTCGTGTCTGGCCGCGCTGCACGCGTCTGCTCGCCTCCGTCCCCCGTCGCCGTCTGGGTCGCCGTCTGGTACACCTTCGGAAGGCCGACGCGGAATCGATCCCTATACTGGTGATGACTGCCCGGTAGCAGGACGCGAGACGGCATGGGGTGCACGTGCGGATTTCGACGGCGGCAGATACCGGGTAATGTGCCGTGACCGCGGCAACGGAGCAGGGGCGTGTCTCCGGTGCCGGGACATCGGGTGGCTATCACCTGGCTGGACATGTCGACGCCCAGCCACGATACTCTAGTCCAAGAATCTGCACTGAACGTGCACGTGCTACAGCGCGGCGGTCCCTTCTCATGAGCATCGGCATGCACGAGATCAGCTTGGAACCCAGTGTTCACACGCGCAGTGCCGTGCGGACCGCGAGCGCCGTGGCGCGGGTCGCAGCACTCGGCGCTGCCGGCGGTTTCGTGCTCGGCTCGCTCATCCTCGGGCTCCTGCAACACGGCGCTCCGGGCGGCTGGTCGTGGGTGGACATTCCCTTTTCGATGGTGTTCGGCGGCTCGTTCGGTGCCGTCGTCGGCGGGTTCGCCGCGCCACTCGCTGGCTGGCTGTTCTTCCGCCACGTTCCCCTCGGCCACGCGATGGCGGTGACTGGCGTCGGGACTCTCATGGGGGCGACGATCGGGCAGGTCGCCGTCGGCCACCCCCTCATTGGCGGGTGTGCAGGGTTTCTCGCTGCGGCGGTGGCTCTCCGTTACACGCGACACCTGACGCAACGTTCCAGTCGATAGCGATGCACGCGTGTTGGCGGATCGCCTGGGCCTCCGGAACGAGACCCTGAGCCTGGCGGTGATTGACGCTGCGATCATCGTGTTCTTCCGTGGCCTACGGTCGCTGCGAGAGATCGTCCGCTCGATGGAGCGCATCGAATCGCGTCTGGCGTATGCACCAGACGGGGGTCGGCGCGGCAGCAGGCCTTCCTCACGAATCCCATGCGCGGAACACTGCGACTCGTTGAGCCCGATCCGGAATGGTCGAGTCGTTTTGCGGCAGAGTCAGCTCGACTTCAAGCCGCGGTAGGGGCACACGTCGTGGCGATCGAGCACGTGGGCAGCACCGCGGTCCCGGGTCTGATCGCAAAATCGGTCATCGACATCGCGATCGCCGTCGTCGATGAGCCTGACGCGGACGCCTGCATCGCGCCGCTGCAGGGGCTTGGCTACGCCTATCGCGGCCCGAACGGCGACGACCCGCGCCGACGCTACTACGTCCAGGACGTGGGTGGCCTCCGGCGCACGCAGGTGCACCTGTACATCTTGCCGGCGCCGGCGTGGACCGCGAAGCTGCGATTCCGGGACGCGCTCCGGTCGGACCCGGCACTGGCGCACGCGTACGCGGCGGAGAAGCGGCGGGTGGCCGCGGCGGTCGGGTGGGACAAGGGTGCGTATTCGGTGGCCAAGGGTCCGTTCATCCAGGCGGTGCTCGACCGGCTCGGCGCGGCCGGGTGATCGAGGATCTCCCGGCCCTTCCCTGACTGAGCGTTGGTACCGACGTCGGCATGGTGGAGCGGCGGGTCATGTCACCTCTATCGCTCCTCGTGCGCGGCGGTACAGTAGTAGCGGCCGCACGCGAGCGACATGCGGTTGATGGTCACGCCAGTCCAGGGAGCCCACGTGTTCCGCACTCTCACACCAAGCGCCCCGTGTTGCGCGAGAGCCAGTGGCGCACGGCGTTCACGCGGCAGATCGATTGGTTCTGCCATGTCGCGGAAACGCCGGACGGAGCGCTCGTAGGGTTCGCGAAGGGGACGCCGCACAATGGTGGCGTGCCGGGGGGGTTCACGGGGAGCTCAGCAAGGTCCACGTGCTGCCGTGATCCGATCCGCGTGCAGCGCAATCTCGTTCCTGGTGAGTTCACAAGCCGACCGGGTTGCCCCCGGCGGGCACGCCGCGCGCTCCGGTAGCGGAGCGTGCGTGGAGCGTCACGGACGAGCGGATGATCGAGCAGGCGG
>JBBQHX010000302.1:0-4131 GCA_038324385.1 Gemmatimonadales bacterium
CAACGCGTTGGTGCGGTGGTGGCAGGACGGCGATGCCTGACGACGACGAGCCTGCGGTGGACCGCGTCGCGCCGACCGGCAATCAATTGCACTGGTATTCCGTTGCACCCCACCGAGTGCTCGCGCTCATCGCCGCCGAAATGCGACGCGACGACGCGCCGAAGCGCGGCAGGCAGCCGGTGACGGAGAACGACGAAAGCGGCACGCTCGGAGACATCACGCTCACGGCGGCCCAGCGCGACGCGGTCGCGCGATGCGGTGCGCTCCTCCGGCGCGAGGGCGGCGCGCTGCTCGCCGACGCGGTGGGAACGGGCAAAACGTTCATCGCCCTGGCGCTGGCGCACGAGCGCGGGCGCACGGTGGTCGTCGCACCGGCGGCGCTGCGCCCCATGTGGCGTGCGGCCGCGGCGCGGGCAGGTGTGCGTCTCGCCGCGGTGCTGGCGCTCGAGGCGTTCGGGCGGCGACACCGAGCGCCTGACGCGGCAGAACGGGGTCCCGCGCTGGTGATCGTCGACGAGGCGCATCACGCACGCAACCGCTCGACGCGGCGGTACGCACAGCTCGCCGCGCTGTGCGCGCGGGCGCCTGTCCTGCTCCTGACCGCCACGCCGATCCATAACCGCACCGACGACTTACGCGCCCTGCTGGCGCTCTTCCTCGGTGCGGCGGCGGACGGGGTCGATCCCGACCGATATCTCGTCAGGCGGACGGCGGCCCTCGGGGACGGGCGGCCGCGCGTCCTCCCGACGGTCACGCTCCCGGTGCCTCGGGGCGACGATCTCCTCGACGCACTGGTCGCGCTCCCGCCGCCGGTGCCGCCATCGGACGGTGGCGACGCGGGCGCACTCGCCGTGCTGGGGCTCGTCCGCCAGTGGGCGTCCAGCGACGGCGCGCTGCGCGCGGCCGTCGTGCGGCGCCTGACGACCGCCGCCGCGATGGAGGCCGCGCTGGACGACGGCTCCCTGCCGGACGCGGCGGCACTCCGTCGCTGGGTCGCCGGTGAAGGGACCGTACAGTTGACGCTTCGCGGATTCGGCGGGGGGTTCGTCGAGCCCGTCCTCGGGGGCGAGACACTGGGTACCCTGGCTGTCTCGGTGGCGCAACATGCCGCCGCTCTCCGCGCGGTTCTCGCCCGGCTGGACGCAGCCGCGGTCTCTCCCGCCGATGCAGCGCGCGCCGCGCATCTCGCCGCTCTCGTCGCCGCGGGGCGCCACGTGGTCGCGTTCTCGCACGCGGCCGACACCGTGCGCACCCTCTATCGCCATCTGCGTAACACGCCCGGCGTCGCAATGCTCACGGGCACCGGCGCGCGGGTCGCCGGCGGGACGCTCACGCGGGCCGAAACGCTCGCCCGCTTCGCCCCGGCGGCGCAGGGAGCGCGTGCGCCGCGTCAGGCGGAGACCATCCGCCTGCTGATCGCGTCCGATCTCATTGCCGAAGGGGTAAACCTCCAGGACGCGGACACCGTCGTGCATCTCGATCTGCCGTGGACGCCCGCCCGCCTCGTGCAGCGCGTGGGGCGGGTGGCGCGCGCGGGATCGGTGCACGCCGACGTGCGGGTCTACGCCCTCGCGATACCCACCTCGGCGCGCGCCCTCCTGCGCATCGAGCAGCGGCTTCGCGCCAAGGCCAACGCAGCGGTGCAAGGGTTCGGCCTCGACCGGCACGCGGGCGTCGGTGCCGACGCCGCCCCGGGAGCGACACGCGACGAACGGCGCGACGCGATCGGCCTCGGCGGTGTGATCGCTGGCCGGGCGGATACGATCGCCTCTCCGCGTGAGGCGCTCCGCGTCTTCCTGCATCGGTGGGCGAACAACGCAGACGACCCCACCGATCCCGACACCAGGCGTGACCCCCCACCGCCGCACGAGCACGGCCGCATCCCGCTGGCGGCCGTCCAGCATCCGGACGCAGGCGGCACGCTCGCGCTCGTCAGGCTCGACGGCCGTGCATCGGTGGTCTGGCTACCGACGCGTGGCCGACCCACCACGCACCCGTCCACCATCGTGCGCGTGCTCGGCCGCCTCGAGCACGCGACCACGCTCGCCGTCGACCCAGCGGCCGCTGGCGCGGCGCTCGACCTTGTGCAGGCGTGGATCGCGCACGCGCAGGCCCGATCGTCCCTCGGCGGCCGCGCGGGCGAGAGCGTGCTGGGCGCGCGACACCCTGCCGTCGTGACCATCGTCCGACGTGCCGCCCGCGTCGTGCGGCAGGCGCCGTGGCACCGGCGCGCAATCCTGACTCCGCTCACGGAACAGCTCCGTCAGTTGGCGCGCGGGGTGTTGCCGGCCGGCGCCGAGCTCGCCCTCCGCGAGCTGGCGAGCGTCGCCACGCCTGACGAGTCGTGGTTGCGCGAGGCGGCCGCCAAGGCGGCGACGCTTGTCGTGCGCGGGCCACGGTCGACAGTCCGCGACGCTGCGTGCAGCACTCTCGATGCGACGGTCCTCGCCGTCGTCCTGATGCGCGGCGCGGCGCGCGAGCGTGGCGCGTCCCTCGCGAGGAGCGCTAGTCCGTCCGATTGAGACTGCGTTCCGCCGAGAAGCCTTCGGGATATCGCTGGCGCAGCTTGGCGATGTTCCGCTCTCCGATCTCGTCGAGCTCCACACCGAGCGCGGTGGCCATCGCCGCGACGTACCACATGCAGTCGCCGAGCTCCTTGACCATCGCGTCGCGGTCGAGCGGATGGGCGTGGAAGAGATGCTTCTTCATCATGTCGGCGACCTCACCGGCCTCGCCGGCCAGACCGAGTGCGGCGTTGGCGAGCTGCTGATCGTCCGGGCGCGGTCCCAGGGTCCGACGGGCGAGCTCCTGGTAGTCGTTCAGGGTCATGAGCGAGGGCGGAGAGAGAGGGATCGACGCGGGCCAAACGCGGGCGCGCCGCTCCCGAACCTAACCACTCGCTCGGCGAGTTCCGTCGCGCGTGCAACCCCACCGGTTCGCGTTCGTAGTGCCGTTCAAACCTTTGCCCACCTTTTCCCGTCTGAACGGGTGCAATGGCCATGGCGCTCCGAATCACCAAACCTGATGTGACCGAGTCGACCGTGGTCACGACCGCCCCCGATCGCGACGTCGCCCGTGCGACGGCGGGCGACCGCGACGCGTTCGAACGGGTCTACCGGGCCAACGTCGGCCGGGTGTACTCGGTCTGCCTCCGGATGCTCGGGGACCAAGCCGACGCCGAGGAGGCGACGCAGGATGTGTTCATTCGGGCGTGGCAGAAACTCGCGCTGTACCGCGGCGAGAGTGCGTTCTCGACCTGGCTGCACCGGCTCGCCGTGAACGTGGTGCTGACGCGTCGCAAGACCGATGGGACGCGGCGCGGACGACAGGCGGAAGAGGATGCGCTGGATTCTCTCCCCGGGCGCTCGGCGCCGGCGGGGATCGGCATCGACCTCGAAGCGGCGATCGCCACCCTGCCGCCGGGAGCGAAACGCGTCTTCATCCTGCACGACGTGGAAGGCTACAAACACGAAGAAATCGCCGAGATGCTCGGCGTGACATCCGGCGGGACCAAGGCGCAGCTTCACCGTGCGCGACTCCTGCTTCGCGAGGCACTCTCCCGATGACGTCGACCATGACCTGCGACCAGTTCGATTTGCTCTTCCCCGATTCGCTCGAGGCGGAGTTGGACGAGGCGACCCGTGCGGGGGTAGAGGCGCATCTCGCGTCCTGCGCTCGGTGCACGGCGCTGGCGACCGAGGTGGGCGCGATCATCGCTGCGGCCGGGACCCTCCCCGAACTGCAGCCCGAGCATGACCTGTGGAGCGGAATCGCCGGGCGAATCGGCTCGCCGGTTCTCTCCATCACCCCGGGCGAGACCGTCGCGGCACCCCGCGCCCTGCACGTCGCGCCGACGCGTCGTTCGACGCCCTGGTGGCAGCCGGCGTTCGCGGCGGCTGCGGCGGCTGCGATCGTCGTAGTCGGCGCGGCGACCTTCGCCGCGCGGGGCGATGGACCGGTCCCGATCGCCAGTACCGATGCCCCGCGCGCGACCAGCGTCACGCCGGTGCGAGTAGCCACTGGCGAGACGGACGTGTCGGTTGCCACCGACAGCATGAATGGCGGCACCGGCGCTGCCGAGTCCACGCCAGCCACCACGGGCTCACCCGTCGCCAGCGGGCGTGGCTCCGT
>JBBQHX010000303.1:0-4123 GCA_038324385.1 Gemmatimonadales bacterium
GGCGACCCCACGCGAGATGCCGCCTTCGAACGCGACGTCCTTCTGTTCCTGCCCGACGTCGCGCGCTTCGCGCGGTCGCTGACTCGCAATCCTGCCGACGCCGACGACCTCACGCAGGAGACGATGTTGTTGGCGTTTCGCGGCTATCACACGTTCCGCGCGGACAGCGATGCACGCCGGTGGCTGTTCACGATCTGTCGCAACGCGTTTTTCCGCCAGCATGCTCGCGCGGGACGGCTCGTCGAGACCGAGGGCGGCGACGTCCGGGAACTCGACGCGCTGGCGGCGGTCATGGGTCATGTGTTCGCACAGGACCGCGGCGACGACGATCTGTTCGATCGCATCGATGTCGGCCCCGCGATCGACGCGGCGCTCGGAGAACTCACCGATCCGTTCCGCATCGCCGTCGTGCTCGTGGACGTCGAGGGGCAGTCGTATGAGGAGGCAGCCGCGATCGAGGGCGTGCCGGTGGGCACCATCCGCTCGCGCCTCTTCCGCGCCCGGCGCCTTCTCCAGGAGGCGCTCTTCACCCACGCGCGCGACGCCGGCTACGCGCAGGCCGTTCGCCCTTCCCACCCCGCCGATCGGGGCGGGCGACGAGATCCCCGATGACCGACTACCCGAAGCACACCGCGCGCCTCCCGGCGCCGATCGACTGCGAGACCGCCGTACGTCGGCTGTGGGATTTCCTCGACGCGGAGCTCGACGAGACGCGCATGGCTGAGGTGCGGGCGCATCTGGCGGTGTGCCGACGCTGCCCGCCGCACTTCACGTTCGCCCGCACCTTCCTCGACGCGATCGCCGCGGTACGACCGCAGGACGATGTGCCAGACGCGCTGCGAAACCGCGTCGTGGCTGCCTTGCGCTCGGAAGGCTTCACCGGCGGCGCCATCGGCCAGTCGACGCCCCACCGTGCGCCCCCGATGCCGGGAACTTTAGCCGGTGATGCAGACTAAATCGGGCGTGCTCGCCGGCCGCTGGTCCGACGCATGAAATCTTCCGCGGAGCGTTCATGATGGTGAACGACAAGGCCTGGGCCCTGCTCTTCCTGCGCGTCTCGCTCGGGCTGCTGATGCTCGTCTGGGGCATCGATAAGTTCGCCGCTCCCGATCACGGTGTGGCCGTCGCCGAGCGCTTCTACTTCGGGCTGTTCGGCACCGCGGCGCTTATGCCCGTGCTCGGCACGGCGCAACTCGTGCTCGGGCTACTGGTCACCCTCGGCATCGCGCGACGCTACGCGTACCCAGCACTGTTGGCGGTCACCGGCCTCACGCTTGTCGGCGTGTGGCGCTCCGTGGTGGATCCGTGGGGCTGGTATCTGGAGAGGACCAACGCGCTCTTCTTCCCGTCACTGATCATCTTCGCCGCGGTGCTCGTGCTATACGCATTGCGCGACGAAGACCGGTTCGTCGCCGGCCGCGCACGGGCGATCGGTTAGCCACGGTGATGATGACGTGATGGGCCTCGCCCGGTCGTGTCGTTAGGGGCTCCGTCCCATGAGTGTGAGGTCGCCACCGAACGTCTGATCGAAAGCCAGAAGCTCGGAATGAGACGGTTGAACAGTAGTTCGAGCCTCCCGCGGATTGATGGACGCCCAGATTGCCTGGGGCGAGCCGATGTGAAGCGATGGGTACTCGTGCTTCTACGACAACTCGCCGGCTCTCCGATGGCATCGGAGAACTTCATTCCTGCCGCGATTGCCGCGACCCACGTGGGTCCGGAGCAGCCGCCTCCCGTTGCGCACGGCGGCTGGTGGCGCTCGGATCAGCCGCCGCTACCGCCCGCGCCGGATCCACTACGCACTCTCGACGACAGCCGACGTTGGAAGCTGGCAACGGGGATGCATCGGCCGGGCAACCAATGTCACTCGGCCTCGAACGCGGCATGGGGCGGTCTCAGGCGAGATCCCGGTTCCGCAGCGCCGATCGCCAGCCCGGCGGTGGGGCCCCGGTTACGGAAAGGGCGGGCCATGCCTGCAGCACTGCGTCACGCCGGATACGCCGCTGCATGCTAGCTTTAGACCCTCCGACGGTTCTAGGCGTCGCGGGATACCATTTCTTTTTGTTCAGCAACGAGCGTGGCGAACCGCCGCACATCCACGTCGAGCAGGCGGATCGGTACGCAAAGTTCGGGTTGAGCGAGGCGACGCTCGCGGCGGGCCACGGGTTCCGGACGGCGGAACTCGCCGAGCTCCGGCGCCTCGTGTTCGAGCACCGGAATCTGTTCCAGTAGAGATGGAATGAGCACTTCAGCCGTTAGCATCGATCCGCGAGCTATCGACGTCACCTGCACCGCGGCGAGCCTTCGCGTCGTGCTCGTCGATGGACGTGAGGTGGACGTCCCACTGGAATGGTTTCCGCGCCTCCGCGATGCCTCACCCGAGCAGCGCGCCGATTGGCGCGCGATCGGTGGTGGCGTCGGGATTCACTGGCCTGCCCTCGATGAGGATATCTCGGTCGCCGGACTGCTCGCCACACGGTAGGGATACCATGCGCAAGCCTGACGGAGTGCCATCCGCCCAACTCGCGTAGAGCTTCCCTGAATCGATGTGGGGCGCGACGCTCCGAGATCACCCGCGCTCTCGTCGGCCTTCCCGGCATCGAGCGACGCCCGCCGCTGGACTTACCCCCCGCCGCCGCCCCCCCCAGCATGCCCCCGATTGACGATCTTGACCGCCTGCCTCCTCCTGCGCGTCGCCCCGTCGAAGGCGAAGAGGACGCCCGCGTCGACGCCGCCATCGCGCAGATCCGCGCCCTCCTGCTCCCTGGCGAGACCCTCGACGCCTACGCCGTCCAGCGCCGCCTCTTCGCGCTCGTCCGCCCGCGACTCGTCATCGCCGCCACCAGCGGCCGGTTCGTCGCCCTCGCCCGCCACATCTTCGGCGGCTACACGCTCACCGACGTGCGCTGGCAGGATCTCCGCGACGCGAATTTGCGCGCTGGCATCTTCGGCGCTGATCTCACCGTGACGGCGCTCGAGAACAGCGACCTCGCGACCTCCGACACCGCCGGCCGGAGCTTCCTGTATGTCGGCCTGTGCAAGGAGGAGGCACAGGACGTCTACCGTGTGTGCCAGGCGCAGGAGCAATCGTGGCGCGAGAAACGTCGCATCCGCGACCTCGACGAGCTGCGCGCCCGCTCCGGCGGCATCCAGCTCGGTGGGTCGGGAATGCAGCCGGGATCGTCGACCGGCGCGCCGCTTGACGATGATCCCGCCGCGAGGCTGCGGCGCGCCAGGGAGATGCTGGACGCGGGGCTCCTCAGCGATGCGGAGTACGAGTCGATCAAGGCGCGCATCATCGACGCGCTGTAGGGCGACGCGACGCCGACGGCGCCGATCGCGTCGTCGGTCGAGGGTGTGAGCGTGGATCGATTCACGCGCGCGATTCACCTCGCGGCGGCGCTGCAGGAGCCGCACATCGTGTCGGTGCTCACGGCGGGACGCACGGCCGAAGGACTGCCGTATTATACGATGCCCGTTGTGCGCGGCGGATCCATGCGTGCACGCCTGACGACGGGGGTGTGCCGCTGGGCACGCCGCCTACATGGCGCCGGAGCGAGCGGTGCCTGCCTGACGAGTCGGCGGCGGTGGTCGTCAGGCAGGTCGTGCTGTTCTACTCCAGCTGCCCGCGCACCGCACCGCCGGGAAACTCGGTCGAGTGCACGTTGACGTAGTATTCGTCGGGCTCGGCTGCGATCTCCTTCGCCAACTCACGGCTCACCGTGGTGCATCCGGCGAGTCGGCCGTCGGTCACCGGCGCGGCGGGGCTGATTCCGAAGCCCACCACGACCGGCCCGCTCACACCCGCGGGTGCGCTGTGGATGTGGGCGAGGATGATCGGCGAGGTCCCGGAGACGGTCACATCCCAGCAGACCTCGCGCTGCCCGACGTTGATCGTCACGCGTGCCGATCCGCTGGCGTCCAGGTCGCCGCCGGCGGCGGTCACTTCGTTGGCGCCGAGCAGGACCGAGGTGAACAGCCGGCCACCCTGATCCGCGGCAGGAAGGCGCGCAAAGCTGGCGTCGGTGGGGGCGACGGTCCCGCTCGGCGATTCGGCACAGGCGAGGGCGATGGCCGGAGCGAGAACGGCGGTGGTGAGGACACGACGGTAGTTCGTACGGAC
>JBBQHX010000304.1:0-4087 GCA_038324385.1 Gemmatimonadales bacterium
CCCCGTCTCGAGCGTTTACCGCCACGCCGAGAGAAGCAGCCACGTCGCGAGCACGCACCCCAACCCGACCTTCACCGCCGTCGCCACCACACGGCCGATGAACGCCCCCCACGCCGCACGCCCCGACGCCCTCGCCCCCGATCCGCGCGAATACTCGCCGATGAGCGCCCCCGCGAACGCGCCGACGAAGGCGCCGATCACCGAACCAATGACCGGAATCGGAATCCCGACGATCGCGCCCGCGATGCCGCCGATCACCGCCCCCCATTCGGCCCGCCGCGACCCGCCGTACTGGCGCGCATACCGCGCCGACAGCGAGAACTCCAGCACCTCCGCCACCAGTGCGATCACCACCCCCGCGACGATCGGCCAGACGCCGATCCGCTCCACCGGCGACAGCCAGTCGAACAGGAAGGCCACGCCGAGCATGATCCAGAGCCCGGGAAGCCCGAGCGGAATCAGCAGGAGACAGGCGACGAAGGCGACGCCGAGCAGGAGCAGCTCCATGATCGCCGCCCTCGCGGCCGTTCAGTAGTCCCGAAGTGCGGTCGCCAGGACGTGCGCCACGCGCTCGATGCCGACGCCGGTGATCCGTTCGGCGGTGTCGCCGGGTCGATGGATTCGCAGCAATGTACGGGCGGTGCCACGGCTGAGTGTCACCGCGGGAATGCCCGCATCGGCGACCGCAACGGCATCGGTCAGAATCCCCGGCAGAAGCCGGCGCGCCGCCACCGGTACGCCGACCCGCACGCCCGCCCGCGCCAGCGTGGCCAGCAGCTCCTCCGGTCTCCGCCCGCTCCACATCGCGCGGATCTCCCCCACGTCATCGACGCCGTCCACGTTGAGCACCGGCATCCCCCCCGCGCCGCCTGACGCGACCCACGCCCGCGCGCCGGCCAGCCCCAGCTCCTCCGCGGTCGTCAGGCACACACCCACCCGCACCGACTCGGGCGCCAGCCGCGCCGCGAGGAGCACGGTCGCCACCCCGCTGGCGTTGTCGAGCGCGCCCGGCGAGTGGTTGCCCACCGTCGTCGCAACGATCGGCAGCGCAGTCGCGACGGTGGCGAGCGTCCACGGTATCCACCATCCCCCAGACGAGGCGCCGAGGAGTTGCGCGGTGACCAGTACCAGGGCGACCGCGAGCAGCAACGCGGTCGCCGTGATCGCCGCGGCGCGCAGCGCGATCGGGACAGGCTGCGACTTGGTGTCCAGATGGGCCATCAGCCAGATGAGCGGCGGGTCGCCGTCGCGTGTAGCTACGAGGTTCACCCCCGTGCGGCGCATCGACGGGAACGCCAGAACCCCGCGCCGTGCCAGCCAGCCGCCGCCGATCGCCAACGCAAGCAGGCCGCCGCCGAGAATCCCCAGCGAGAACGCAGGCTGGCTGTGATAGGCGAAGTGACCCGTCCCCATCACGCCGCCAATGAGCCCGAGGCCGACCAGCGGGGTTCCCCAGCGCCCGGGGAGCGCCGAGTAGTCGAATGAGCGCTCGGTGGTGCGGAATCCGGCTGCTGCCAATTCGCGCGCGCACCAGTCTCGCGCGGCACGCTCGGATGCGGTGCCGGCGCCACGGGGCCCCGCCGCGAGGTGGGTGACGATGGCCGCCGCCTGCGTCGCCAGCTGCTCCGGCTTCGATCGGTCCCTGGGCGACCCGGAACGATCGCGGCGCCGTCCCGGATCGCGTCGCGTCAGGCGCGGTGCGGTGCGGGCGCGAGCGGCTCGACGCCCGCCGCGGCGAGGAGCGACATGACACGCCCCACTCCCGACGCATCGAGCGGGAGAAGCGGCAGCCGGGGCGATCCACCCACGAGGCCCACCGCGTCGAGCGCGGCCTTCACACCCGCCACACCCATCGCGCCCACGACCTCAGCGCCCAGTGGGCCAAGTTGCGCCTGAGCCGCCGCGCCGCGCGCGGCGTCCCCGTCGGCGTGCGCCGCGGCGACCTGCCGCACGAGGGCGGGCGCGAACAGCGCGGCGGCGAGAATTCCCCCGCGCGCACCCAACTCGAGGGCGCGAGCGAACGTGCCCGCGTGGCCCGTCAGTACGGCGAACGAGTCGCCCGACGCCGCGAGAAACCCCTCGAGCATCGCCAGGTCCCCCGAGCTGTCCTTGATGCCGATCACGTTCTCGTGCCGCGCGAGCTCGGCGACGAGCGGCGCCGACAGTGCGAAGTGCATGTACTTCGGGATGTTGTAGAGAATCACCGGCACCGGGCTCTCGTCGGCCACGCGGAGATAGTGCGCGTGCAGCGCGGCCTCGGTCATCGCCGTGGCGTAGTAGTGAGGCGCGACGACCAGCGCCGCATCCGCGCCCCGCGCCCCCGCCTCATGGCAGCGACGCACGCACAGCCGCGTCCCCTCGGCGCCCGTCCCGACGATCAGCCAGCGGTCGTCCACGACCGTCCGAGCCCACTCCACCAGCCGGTGACGCTCGACCTCGTCGAGCATCGCGGCCTCGCCGGTCGAACCCGCGATGACGACCCCGTCGACGCCCGACGCGAGGTGCGCCGTCAGATTCGCCCTCCATGCGCGTTCGTCAAGATCGCCGTCCGCGCCGAACGGCGTCGTCACCGGCGCGAAGATCCCGCGCAACGGCCCGCGTGGTCCCGATGGGCTCACGTCCCTCCTCCCGAAGTCAGAAACTCGTACCCACTCTCGCTGCCGAACGGATCGCCGGCCTCGGCCATCACGACGGCCGGCTCGGGGCGCGCCGCGGCCGAATCGGATCTGCTGTCGATCGACTGCAACGTCCGCATCTGCAGCTGGAAATCCGACGGACGCGTCGCCGCGGCGAGCGCCACCTCGTACGCCACCTCGCCCGAGGTGACGAGATCGGCCAGATGCTGATCGAACGTCTGCATGCCGTACTGCTCGCGCCCTTCGGCAATGTAATCGCGGATCTCACCCGCTCGATCCCGGTCGCGAATCAACTCGCGAATCGTCGGCGTCACCACCATTACCTCGGCAGCCACCGCCCGACCCCGCCCGTCGGCGCGCGGGAGCAGCCGCTGCGACACCACCGCCGCCAGCGACTCCGACAGCCGGACCCGCGCGATGTCCTGCTCCTCGGGCGGAAACATTGCCAGGATGCGCGTGATCGTCGCTTGAGCGTCGGGCGTGTGCAGCGTCGAGATCAGGAGGTGCCCCGTTTCCGCCGCCTTGAGCGCGATGTCGATCGTCTCGGGATCGCGCATCTCGCCGATCATGATCACATCGGGATCCTGACGCAATGCTGCCCGCAGCCCCGAGGTGAACGAATCGGTGTCTACTCCGACCTCGCGTTGCGTCACGGAACACTTGATGTCGCGGTGCAGAAACTCGATCGGATTCTCGAGCGTGACCACATGCTTGTTCTGCGTCGCGTTGACCCGGTTGAGCAGCGCGGCCATCGTGCTCGACTTGCCCGAGCCGGTCACCCCGGTGACCAGGATCATCCCCCGCTCGGCGGCCGCGATCGTGTTCAGCACGGCCGGCAGGTGCAGCGACTCGAACGTCGGGACCTCGAACGGCACCACGCGCATCACGATCATGAAGCTCGACCGCTGCCGCAGGATGTTCACGCGGAACCGGCCCACTCCGGGCATCCCCCACGAGCAGTCGTAATCGTGCAGCTCGTCGATCCGGCGCCGCAGCTCGTCGGTCGGGAGGAACCGCGCCGCGATCGCCCTGGTCTGCTCGGGTGTGAGCGCCTGACGCGTCAGGGGCACGAGCTGGCCGTCGATGCGCGCCCGGAACACATCGCCCGCCTTGATGTGCAGATCGGACGCGCCACGCTCGACCGCCGCCTTGATGATCTTTTCCATCGCATTCCCCCCTGGCGCACCGGCCAGCGCGAAGCCGGCGCCGACACGCGGGGACGCGAATCAGTAGCCGGCGTGCTTGTCCACGACGTTGTGCAGCGTTGTCCCAGCCCGGTACCGTTTCCAGTTCTCCAGAATCAGCCCCAGCTGCCTCTCCCAGAACCGGCGCGGCGACACCCCCGACACGTGCGGGGACACCAGCACCCGCGGCGATCGCCAGAGTGGGCTCTCCTGTGGGAGCGGCTCCACCTCGTAGACGTCCAGCACGGCCCCGCGCAACCGCCCGCG
>JBBQHX010000305.1:0-4079 GCA_038324385.1 Gemmatimonadales bacterium
TCGGCCTGGTCGCGCTGGTGTTGCCGAGCAGCGAAGGCCTGCCCGACGCCAGCAAGCTCGCGGTCATCGGCGACCAGCTCCGCCTCGGCTTCCTCGGCATCTGGGAGCACGGCGACGCCGTCCTGCTCGTCGTCGCCACCGGCATCTGCTCGCAGTTCACCGGCATCTTCGGCGGCCTCATCCTGCTCGAGCCGCAGGAGAACGCCTACACCGTGCCGGTCAACCGCGCCTCGAGCATCCTGGCCGGCGTCGCGTCGTCGTATCTCGCCGCCGCGCTGTTCGGCGTGCGCGCCCCCAGCACCTACGAGATCATCGGCGCCCTGATCGTCATCGCCGCGATCGTGGTGCTGTCGTACCCGACGCTGTCGGCCGCGCTGGCCCGGCGCCGAGCGTCGGTCACGGCGCGCTGACGATCGCGCGCTCGGGCGCAGCCTTCCAGCCGGGCCGTGCACGGCGCGGCCGTGGGCGTCGCTGAGGTGGCCGCGTCGCTGTCGTTGTTGAGCGACAGCGCGCCCGAGGAGGCGGCGACGCCGTCCTCGTGCAAAGCCCGCGTCCAATATACGGATCTCGGCCCCCTGGGCGAGCCGCGTGCCCGGCGCGAAGACGTGGCGGTGGGGCGAGATGCGGACCCCGGGGTCAACGCGCCGTCCGACGGATTTTCGGCTACAACCGTCGCCATGCGCTCACCGAACCTCACCTTCCCCAGCGTCTCCGACCTCCCCGACTCGATGCGCGTCGACGCCGAGGCGCTGTCGCGGCGCTGGTTCTGCGACGGGCAGATCCGCGTGTGGGACGGGCCGACCGAGCCGGTGCTGTCGCCGGTGTGCGTGCGCGACGCGGCCGGCGCGCTCACGCGCGTGGTGGTCGGTCACGAGCCCAAGCTCGACGCGGCGGCGGCCAAGGACGCGCTGGCGGCCGCCACGCGGGCCTGGAACGAGGGGCGCGGCGAGTGGCCGTCGATGCGGGTGGCCGGGCGCATCGGGGCGCTCGAGACGTTCGTGACCGGCATGCGCGCGGCGCGCGAGACGGTGGTCCGGCTGATCATGTGGGAGATCGGCAAGACGCGTAAGGACGCAGAGTCGGAGTTCGACCGCACCGCGCAGTACATCGCCGACACGATCGACGCGTTGAAGGACCTCGACCGGACCTCGGCGCGCTTCGTCATGGAGGAGGGGTTCCTCGGCCAGATCCGGCGCTCGCCGCTGGGCGTGGTGCTGTGCATGGGGCCGTTCAACTACCCGCTGAACGAGACCTACACGACGCTCATCCCGGCGCTCGTCATGGGCAACACGGTCGTGTCGAAGCTGCCGCGCTACGGCGGGCTCGCGCAGGTGCCGCTGTTCGAGGCGATGCGCGACGCGTTCCCGCCGGGCGTGGTCAACGTCATCCAGGGCGACGGCGCGACGACGGTCGGGCCGATCATGGAGAGCGGCGAGGTCGACGTGCTGGCGTTCATCGGCACGAGCCGCGTGGCGAACATCTTGAAGCGCCAGCACCCGCGGCCGAACCGGCTGCGCTCGATCACCGGGCTCGAGGCGAAGAACCCGGCGGTGGTGCTGCCCGATGCGGACCTCGACGTGGCGGTGCGCGAGTGCACGAGCGGCGCCCTGTCCTTCAACGGCCAGCGCTGCACGGCGATCAAGCTCATCTTCGTGCATGCGTCGATCGCCGATGGGTTCGTCGCGCGGCTCGCTGAGGCGGTCGACGCCCTGCGCGCGGGCATGCCGTGGGAGCCGGGCGTGCAGCTCACGCCGCTGCCCGAGGTCAACAAGGCGGCGCGGCTGCAGGAGCTGGTCGACGACGCGGTGGCCCAGGGGGCGCGCGTGGTCAACGGCGGCGGTCACGGCGAGGCGACGTTCTACGCGCCGGCGGTGGTCTACCCGGTGAAGGCCGGCATGCGGCTCTACACCGAAGAGCAGTTCGGACCGGTCGTGCCGGTCGCGGTCTTCAGCGACGACGCGGAGATCGACCGGTTCATGCGCGACAGCGAGTATGGGCAGCAGATCGCCATCTTCGGGCAGGACCGGCGGCGCATCGCGGGGCTCGTCGATGCGCTCGTGAACCAGGTGTGCCGCATCAACATCAACAGACAGTGCCGGCGCGGGCCGGACACGTTCCCGTTCACGGGGAGGAAGGACTCGGCAGAGGGGACGCTGTCGGTGTCGGACGCGCTGCGGGCGTTCTCGATCCGGACGGTGGTCGCCGCGGCGGCGACGGACGAGAACAAGGCGCTGGTGACGGAGGTGGTGACCGGGCGGATGTCGCGGTTCTTGACGACGGATTTCATTTGGGTGCGGATCTCTTCCGACGACGAAGAATGTCATAAGATCAGGATCTTGTCTGGATCGGCTGGGTGCGAACCCCTGGGTTTTCGCGGGCGTATCATGAGGCGCTCGTGATATGCAGGAGGGGGTTGAGTGCTGGCTCGTCAGGTGGGTTCGCGGTCGTCGTCGCCGTTTGCTGATGCCGACGCGAAGTTCGAGGAGATGAAGCAGACGATGGCTTCCAAGGAGTGGGAGGACGTGACGCACGATGAGATCGAGCGGTACGTGCTCGAGCAAGGGCGCGAGCTGATGCGGCGGATGGTTCAGGCTCATCTGGACTTGCGATCCGAAGCGGAGGCTGTGGGTCCCGTGATCGGCAGCGACGATGTGGAGCGGACGCACCGCCGGACAGGTACGAAACGGGGTCTGATCACTCGCGTCGGTGAAGTCGATGTGAAGCGTCCGGCGTACGGCGGACGCGGCATGGAGTCGTTGCATCCTACGGATGCCGCGCTGAACCTTCCCGAGAAGGCGTACTCGCACGAGCTGCAGCGACTCGCCGCGCTGAACACGGCGCAGGTCTCGTTCGAGCGGGCCGCGGACCTCATCGCGGAGGCCACGGGCGTCGGGGTTCCTAAGCGCCAGATCGAGGAATTGACGCGGACGGCGGCCTTGGACGTAAACGCCTTCTACGTGGCGCGGATGGCCACGCCGGCCACTGAAGCCAGCGGGCCTTTGCTCGTGCTGAGCTTCGATCAGACGGGCGTGGTGATGCGGAAACAAGACTTGCGCCCCGCGGCCCAGAAGCAAGCCGACAAGGAGCCGAAACTGAAGACACGGCTCACGAAAGGCGAGAAGAAGGGGCGCAAGCGGATGGCGAGCGTCGCCGCCGTCTACACGATTGAGCCCGACATTCGTGACGCTGACTTCATCCTTGCTGGTCTGCGCCAGCTCAAGGGCATCGACAAGGCGGACACGAAGCGACCGCGTCCCGAGCGAAAGCGGGTCACGGCGAGCCTCGAGCTCTCGCTGCGCGAGGTCGTTTCCAACGGGTTCCAGGAGGCGGAACGCCGCGACCCGCAACATGCCAAACGTTGGGTCGTGGTCGTCGATGGCGACGAAAAGCTCAGCAGGGCGGTCCGGGCCGAAGCAAAGCAACGCGGCATCGAAGTCACCCTCATCCTCGATGCGATCCACGTGCTCCAGTACCTGTGGCGCGCCGGCCACGCCCTCAACGATGAGGCGAGTCCCGAACTGGAGGCGTGGGTGCTCGATCGGTTCAAGCTCGTCCTCGAGGGCAATGCCAGCACGGTCGCCGCAGGGATGCGTCGCAGCGCCACGAAGCGTGGCCTGGATGCCAAGGCGCGCCAGCCGATCGACAAGGCCGCGAACTACATCCTCGAGCACAAGGGGATGATGCATTACGACGAGTGCCTCGCCGCGGGGCTCCCGATCGCGTCGGGCGTCATCGAAGGCACGTGCCGAAGCCTCGTGAAGGACCGGACTGACATCACCGGCGCCCGGTGGAGCATGCCCGGCGCCGAAGCGGTCCTCCTCCTGCGTGCCGTCATTCAAAGCGGAGACTTCAACGAGTACTGGGAGTTCCATCTCGATCGAGAGTACGACCGCAACCACGCGTCACGCTACGCGGGTGCGGACGTTCCGGAGGTCCGCACTCCCGCGCGCCGCAGCCACTTGCGGGTCATCAAGTAGGCCATGTCGGGCGTCGTTCCAAAAGAGCCGCACCCAATCGATTTAACGGTGCAACTGCTGCCACGTTCTTCCGGAGCACGTCCGAACGTCTAGACAAGCGCT
>JBBQHX010000306.1:0-4072 GCA_038324385.1 Gemmatimonadales bacterium
CGAACCCGTCAGGGTGGAACCGAAGGAAGTCGGCGGGCTCAACACGCGCTACTGGGCGGGCGGAACGATGTTCGGCCTCGGCTGGGGCATCCTCGGCGCCTGCCCGGGGCCGATCTACACGCTGATCGGGGCGGGCCAGTACACGTTCCTCATCGCGCTGGTGGTGGCGCTGGCAGGGACCTGGGCGTACGGAGCGCTGCGGCCGAAGCTGCCGCACTACTGATGATCCCAACCAGAGGCAATCGCATGACCTTTTCGTTCCCCCGGCGCGCCAGGTGGGGCGTGGCGGTGCTCGCCGCTGCGTTGATCTGCGGCCCGGGGACGGAGTCCGCCCCCGCGCAGGAAGTCTCGCGCGATGGCGCGGCCCCCGTTCTCGACGCGCGTCCCGGACCGGGCTCGGTCATGGCGGCGATCGTCGATTCGGTGTCGAGCGCCCGCATCGAGGCGGACATCCGCACGCTCGCCGGCTTCGGTACGCGCAACACGATGTCGGACACTCTGTCGGAGACCCGCGGGATCGGCGCCGCCCGCCGGTGGATCAAGGCCGAGTTCGATCGTATCTCGCAGGCCTGCGGCAGCTGTCTCGAGGTCTACTACCAGACCTCGATCGTGACCGGCGCGCGACGCATGCCGGACTCCACGGCGGTCGTCAACGTGATCGCGGTGCAGCGCGGCGCCACCGATCCCGATCGGTACGTCATCATGTCGGGAGACATCGACTCGCGCGCTTCCGACGGGTCGGACCCGTTGACCGACGCGCCGGGCGCCAACGACAACGCCTCCGGAATGGCCGGTGCGATCGAGGCCGCGCGCGTCCTGACGCGGTACCGCTTCCCGGCGACGATCGTCTACGCGGGGTTGTCCGGCGAGGAGCAGGGCCTGTTCGGCGGCCAGGAGATGGCGCGTGTCGCCCGGGCCGAGGGCTGGCGGATCGAGGCCGTCCTCAACAACGACATGATCGGCAACATCCAGGGGCAGAACGGCGTCGCCGACAATCGGGTCGCCAGGGTATTCTCCGAGGGCATCCGCGCGGACGAGACGGATCGCATGGCCCAGGTTCGGCGGTTCACGGGTGGGGAAGTCGATTCGCCGTCGCGCAACCTGGCGCGCTACGTCGACGAGATGGCCGATCTCTACATACCGAATCTCGACATCATGATGATCTACCGGCTGGATCGGTTCGGTCGCGGCGGGCACCATCGCCCGTTCAACGACGCGGGCTACCCCGCGGTCCGCATCATGGAGGCCAACGAGGACTACCGCCGTCAGCATCAGGACATCCGTGTGGAGGATGGCGTGGAGTACGGCGACGTAGTCGACGAGGTGGAGTTCGACTTCGCCGCGAAGCTCACGGCGCTGAACGCGGTGACGCTGGCCGGGCTGGCCTGGGCGCCCCCGCCGCCGACGGGCGTCGAAATCGAGGGCGCGGTGCGGCCGAGCACGACCCTGCGCTGGGAGCCCGTCGACGAAACGCTCGTCCCGGATCTCGCCGGATATCGCGTGTACTGGCGCCTCACCGACCAGCCGCAGTGGCAGTGGAGCGAGTTCACCCCGGACGCCGAGCTCACGCTCGAGAACGTCGTGATCGACAACTACATCTTCGGCGTCGCGAGCGTCTCCGCGGGAGGCTTCGAGAGCCCGGTGGTGTTCCCCGGGCCGATCGGCGACTTTGCGCCCGCGGTCGACGGCGCTGAACCGGGGGGCGGCGCGGGCGCCGGCCGCTAGCAAGTCGGCGACCCGCTCCCGTTGATCGGCGACCTGCTCTCGTTGATCGGCGACACGCTAGTTTGATCCGCGAGGTTCGCTGACAGTTTCCTCCCGGAGAAAGGCGCCGGATCGTGTGGTTCTGGTTGGGTATCGGGCTCGCCCTGTTTCTCGTGCTGGTCGTCGGGTACGACCTCGTCCAGAAGAGTCACGCGATCCTGAGGAATTTTCCGATTGTAGGGCACTTCCGGTACATGCTGGAGACGATCGGGCCGGAACTGCGCCAGTACATCGTCACGAGCAACAACGAGGAGCGCCCGTTCTCGAGAGATCAACGCACGTGGGTTTACGCGTCCTCGAAGAAGGAGAACAACTACTTCGGATTCGGCACCGACGAGAAGATCGAACTCGAGCCCAACTACATCATCATCAAACACTCCACCTTCGGTCCGGCCGTCCACGCACAACAGCGCGACGCCGAACGCGGGGAGGAGGACGCCGACCAGGAACCCGTCGTGGCCGACCGTCCGAAGCCGACCGAAGAGCGGCCGGAGCCGGAGCAGCGCAGGGCGCCGGACGCCCGCTACGATTTCCCGGTCCAGGACCTGCGACCCTACACGCTGCCGTGCGCCAAGGTGCTGGGCGGCCACAGGGAGCGGAAGCACGCGTTTCGCCCACGCTCCCTGGTGGGCATCTCCGGCATGAGCTTCGGCTCCCTCAGCGGCCCGGCGGTCGAGGCGATGAACCGGGGATGTGAGATCGCCGGCTGCATGCAGAACACGGGCGAAGGCGGAATCTCTCCCTACCACCTGCACGGCGGCGACCTGATCTGGCAGATCGGCACGGGCTATTTCGGCTGCCGTGACGCCGACGGCAATTTCAGCATGGAGCGCCTCCTCGCGGCGGTCGAGCGGCACCCGGTCCGCGCCGTCGAGATCAAGCTCAGCCAGGGCGCGAAGCCCGGACTGGGCGGCCTGCTTCCAGCCGCGAAGGTGACGGCCGAAATCGCGGAGATCCGCGGCGTGCCCGAGGGGAAAGACGTGATCAGCCCCGCGCATCACAAGGCCTTCTTCGACGTCGATTCGATGCTCGATTTCGTCGAGACGCTCGCCGACGCGACCGGCCTGCCGGTGGGCATCAAGTCGGCGGTCGGCGAGGAGACGTTCTGGCGCGACCTCGCCTACCGGGTCGCCACGGAGGACCGCGCGGTCGACTTCATCACGATCGACGGAGGGGAGGGCGGCACGGGCGCCGCGCCGCTCGTGTTCGCGGATCACGTCGCCCTGCCGTTCAAGCAGGCGTTCAGCCGCGTCTACGGCATCTTCGCCGAGGCCAGTGCGGAGCAGAGGGTCGTCTGGTTCGGAGCCGGCAAGCTCGGGTTTCCGGAGGAGGCGCTCCTCGCCTGCGCGCTCGGCGTCGACATGATCAACGTCGGCCGCGAGGCGATGCTGGCCGTCGGCTGCATCCAGGCGCAGCGCTGCCATACGGGTCACTGTCCCACGGGCGTCGCGACGCAGAACAAATGGCTGATGCGCGGGCTCGTCCCGACGGACAAGGCCGCTCGCCTGGCCAACTACGTCGTGTCGCTCCGCAAGGAGCTCCTGTGGCTGAGCCGTGCGTGCGGTGTCGAGCACCCCGGGCTGACCACCGGGCACCACATCGAGCTGCTCGACGCCAACCACGGATCACGCGACCTGTACGAGGCCTTCTGCTACGAGCCCGGCTGGGGGCTGCCGGCCGCGGTGGACCGACGCGCGATCCGGCACATCATGGACTCGCTGGAGCCGGAGCACTGAGGCGAGGAACCTCGCGGTACCACTGGGCCGCGGCGACGGAGTCTCCCGAGAGTTCCGCCGCGCGCCCGGCGCCCAGCAGGCTCGCGCGCCGGCCGGGACTACTCTCGAGCGTGGCCGCGAAGGCCGTCTCCGCCTCATCGTACCCCCCCAGGTCGAGCAGCATGCTGCCGAGCAGCTCCCGCGCCGGGAGGATCTCGCCCGGCGTGACCGGATGCTTCTCCGTGGCGGCTTCGCGGCGGGCCGCCTCGCGCATCGTCCGCAGGCCACCAGCCTGGTCGCCGGCCGCGTAAGTGGCCCACGCGTCCACCGCGAGACGCTGAATCTCTACCTGGTCGGCCCAATAGGCGGAGGTGCGCGCGGCGGCGTCACGCAGGGTCGCGAGCCGGCGCACGGAGAGGCGGGCCGCCGCGGCGTCGCCGCTCCGGGCCGCGCCGATCCCGCGCGCGAAATGTGTGATGGCTTCCATCGCCGGGAAATCGTCCCACGGATAGTTCGCAGGGGTGCGCGCAGGCAGTGCCGCGGCCGTCGGCCAGGCTTCCCGCTCGAGCGCGAGACGGGCCGGCACGGCAGCG
>JBBQHX010000307.1:0-4069 GCA_038324385.1 Gemmatimonadales bacterium
GGCGGCGGGAACTCGCAGTTCCAGCGCAACGACGACGGCTTCATCGTCTGGACGGGCGGGTTGGCGACCAATGCCGGCATCACGCAGAATGCGTGGCAGGCGTTCCTTCCCGCCGCGAACGCGCCGTTCAATACGCGCGCCTCGTGGGGCCTCCCGATCCTGCTCCGCGATTCGACGGGCACTGTTCAGCAGGTCGCGCTCGGCAACGGGCAGCCTGACTTTCAGGCCGGTATCTCGTCGAACTTCAGCTGGAGGAAGTTCTCGGCGTTCGCGCTTCTCGACGGCAGCTTCGGCCGCGAAGTGTTCAACGAAGGTTATCACTGGGCGCTCGGCGACTTCATGACCGGTACCACCGATCAGAGTAACGACGTGGGGTCGGCCAAGCCGCTCGGTTACTTCTACCGCGCTGGTCCGGCTCCGGCCGGCGGGAGCACCGGGGTCGGCGGTCTCTACGACGTGCTCGGTGCGTCGAACCACTCGGTCGAAGACGGGAGCTTCGTGAAGCTTCGCGAAGTGCTGCTCTCGTACAACGTCGGCTCGGTGGGCGGACGCGGGAACTGGACGGTCGGCCTCGTCGGCCGCAACCTGCTCACCTTCAGCGACTATCGCGGGTACGATCCTGAAGTTGGGCGCACGGGTGGTGGGAATCAGTTGAACTCGGCCGCGCTCAACGCGATCGACTTCTTCACCTTCCCGAACCTGCGCACGTTCACCTTCCAGCTCTCGAGCGCCTTCTAAGGCTGCGCAAGCTGGAACGGAGTGGGCATTACACTCTCGAACTTCTCCGGTGCCGCCGAGTTGCGGCGGCACCGGGATCCACATCTTCGGGGCATTAGATGAAACTTCGGAACAAGAACATAGGCTGGGCCGTCGCCGCGGCTGTAACGCTGGGGGCGTGTTCCAACGATTTCCTGACGATTCCAAATCTGGAAGATCCAGACGTGGATCGTTCGCTCTCGACGCCCGACGGCATCGAGGCGATCCTGCGGAACGGATTCGTGCAGGTCTGGGGCGCCACACATGGCACCACGGGCGCGCTCTGGATCCAGTCGCAGGCGTTGTCGTTCGAGAATTACGGCTCGGTGGCCAACTTCGGCATGAATCTCCGGGGAACGCTGCCGCGTGTGGGTATCGATAACGAGCGTGGCAACCAGACGGCGGCGGAGAATTTCCGCGACTTCCGCGAACTATCGCTGCGCGGACGCAACGTGCTGAACGCGGTTCGTGCGCTCGACGCGCTGACCGCGGGCGGGAGCACGCTCGGTTCGGCGGCGCAGGATCTGCGCGGCCGCTCGTTCGGCTTCTTCTCCGTCGGCCTGGCCAACGGCAACCTCGCGCTGATGTACGACTCGGTCGGCGTGCTTGCGATGGATCTCGAGAGCACGGATGTCCCCGAGTTGGTCGGGTACCAGGCTGCGATGACCACCGCGCTGGCGCAGATGGATTCGGCGCTCGCGATCGCTGGGCAGGCGCGGACAGCGACGGGTACGGGAGGGTTCCCCCTGCCAGCCGATTGGCTGCGCACGGTCGGGGCTCCGACGTCCCTCGATCGGTACATCTCCATCATCCGCTCCATGAAGGCGCGCCTGCGCGCCGGCGTAGCTCGGACGCCGGCCGAACAGGCGGCCGTCGATTGGGCCGCAGTTGCGGCCGATGCCGCCGCCGGCATCGACGCGGATCTGACGCTGGACCTGCTCGCGTCCGACGGTTGGGGCGTTCCGCTGATCAATCAGCAGGCGGTCTTTCAGGGCTGGTCCTCCGCCCCATACTTTATTATCGGCATGGCCGACGTCTCGGGTGGGTTCGCGGCCTGGTTGGCCACGCCGCCCAATCAGCGTACGCCTTTCCTGGTTCAGACGCCGGATTCACGGTTCCCCGCCGGCGCGACGCGCGCGGCGCAGACCGCGAACTCGCCGGCGCTGAGCGAGGTGCTTCCCTCCGTGTACTTCCGCAATCGTCCGGCAGGTGAAGACACGCCGGGTGAAGCGTACGGCAACACCCAGTACGACCATGTCCGTTATCGCCACTACCGCCAGAGCGCCCAGTCAGGCCCGTGGCACTGGATGACGAAGGTTGAGAACGACATGCTGCGCGCTGAGGCGCTGATCCGCCTCAATCGTGCGGCCGAGGCGATGGTGCTGATCAACGCGTCGCGTGTCAGGAACAACCTGCCGCCGTTCACGGATCCCACGGGTCGTGCCCCGGGGGGCGCCAACTGCGTCCCAATGACGCCGACCGGTACGGGCAATGCGCTCCAGTGTGGGACGCTGTTCGAAGCGATGAAGTACGAGAAGCGGCTTGAGACGATGCAGAACGGCTATGCGCAGTGGTTCATCGATTCGCGTGGGTGGGGTGACCTGCCGCAGGGTACGCCGACGATGTGGCCGGTGCCGTACAACGAGATGGACGCCCGACGGAAGCCGTTCTACAACTCCCTCCCGGAGTGGCGCGCACCGCTGGGTACGTACGGTTACTAGTCACCTGATGCATTCATGATGGATCTCCATCACGCCGCACGTCCCCACCGCACGGCTCGCCTGACGTTCGCGTCAGGCCGAGTCCGTCGGGGATGGATCGCGCTCCTGCTGACCATGATCTCCACGTTGAGTGGGTGCTACCGGTTCGTTCCCGTGACGGGCATGCCGTCGGAAGGAACGAACCTGGTGCTCGAGCTCAACGATCGTGGCCGGCTGGCGCTCGGTGACAGCATCGGTGCATCGGCTGCACGCATCGAAGGACTGATGGCCACCGGCAGCCCGGAAAACTACGTGCTGCAGGTGTCGTCGGTTCAGTACCTGAACGGGCAATCCAATCGCTGGTCTGGTGAGCAGATCACCGTCCGGACCGACTATGTCGGACGGGCGCGGCAGCGGGAATTCTCGCGGTCTCGAACTTTCCTGGCGGGGCTTGGGGTCGCGGCGGTGATCGTCGCGGCGGTTCTGGCAGCCGATCTCGCTGGCTCAGGATCGTTTGAACCCGACCCCCCTGCTCCGCCTCCCGGCACTGGCCAGTGAAATACCCCCTCCACGGTTTCCAGGGTAACTCTCCCATGCGACTTTCACGTTTCGCACTGCTTCCCATCGCAGCGCTCGCTCTTGGCGCGTGTGCCGAGGACGACGCAGTGTCGGTGAACGATCGGCCGCCGCTTGGCGGCGTTCGGTTCATCAATGCCGTTTCCGACGCCGGCCCGCTCGACATCCGGATGGTCGACCAGGTCCAATGGTCGGCGAGCTCCGTGACGACCACTTCCGGTATCGGCCTGCCGTTCCGCGCCGGCACCATCCACTGGCCGACCGAAGCGAAGGCGCGCCAGATCCGCGTGTTCCCCAACGACTCGATCCTGGCGAACACGACGACGGTGCTGCACGACACGACGATCACCATCGAACGTGACCGCAACGTCACGCTGATGCTCGTCGGCACGCGCGCCGCGAACAACCTCCGCTTCGTCGTGATCAACGACAACCCGCCGACGTTGACGGGCAATCAGATCGCGACGCGGTTGCTCAACGCCAGCATGGCCGGTCAGGTCCCCGCCGGCGCCGATGGATACATCGTCGCGAGCACTGCGACGGTGCCCTCGGGCACGCCGAACTGGGCCAATCTTCCGCCGCTGACGGCGTCACCGTACGTGGTTCGTGACACGGGCACGTTCGCCGTCCGCACGGCCGCCGCGGGCACGACGACGTTCTGGTCGGGCGCCGCTCCGGCGGGTGCTCCGCGGGATGGCCTGATCGGCGCCACGGCTGGCTTCCGCGCCGGCGGGTCGGCGATGACGGCCTATCTGTTTCCGCGGGCCTGCCCGTCGGTTACGCCGCCGCTCACGGCCGCCAACTGCCCGGCCGCCGCTGGTCAGTCAGCCGCGGTGATCGCTGGTTACCAGGCTCCTGGCGTTTCGTTCTTCATCGACCTGATTCCGGCCGCACCGATCGCCGCCGGCTCCTGATCGACGCTGTTGTACTGATGGAATTCGAGGGGGCGGGCACGCAAGCGAGCCAGCCCCCGCCAAAAAATAAACGGGCGCCACCCCAGCCGGGCGCCCGGGGGACCCCCGGGGCCCCGGGGGGGG
>JBBQHX010000308.1:0-4048 GCA_038324385.1 Gemmatimonadales bacterium
CCGCCGGACCCACCGCCATTCGGACGGCGGAGAGATCGTTGGTGAGGCGTGCCATCAGGTCCCCCGTTCGAACCTGTGCAAAGTACGGGGCGTCGAGCGTCTCCAGATGGGTGAACAGATCGTTGCGTAGGTCGTACTCGATGCGTCGGCTGATACCGTTGAGCACCTCGCGCATCACGAAGCGCAACACCCCCGTGACCAGGGCCACTCCCAGCATACCCAGCGCGAAGGTCCACACCCGCGTGAGCGGATCACCCGCCCGAATGGCGTCGATCGCGCCCCGTAGCAACCAGGGGACGACGGTGGCCAACGCCGAGGACAGCACGACGCACACCAGCCCGCCGAACAACATCGCTCGGTATGGGGTGTAGTAGGGAAGGAGGCGTCGCAGCGTCTGCACGGAGGTGGGCATATTGATTGCTCTTCGAACCCCCCGGAGGCGCGTCTCGCGTCGCCATCAACACCGTAGGATCACAAATCGGAGGACTTCCATGTCAGAATATATTCGTCGCTTCGGAGCACCGCTGGCGCTGTCGGCCGCGCTCGCGTTCGGCGCCTGCAGCGCCGATCAGACGGACGACGGGCTTGCGCAGGATTCGGGATTGAGCCGCGATCTCGAGCTCGCGAACGCGGATTCGTTCGCGCAGCCGCAGTTGACGGACATTGATACGGCCACCGCGTTCGCTCCCACGCCACCAGCGGCGGCGCCCGCCCCGCGCCCGGCTCCGGCGCGCCCGGCCACCCCGCCGCGCACGACGACGCCGCGCACCACCACGCCGGCTCCGACGCCGCGGCCAACGACCACCGCTGGCGGCAACACCGTGGCCTCCGGATCGGGCGCCAGTGAGTCGGTCGGGACGATCGCCTCCGGTACCACGTTGAGCATGCGGTCGGCGCAGCGTGTCTGCACCAACACCAACGCGGTGGGCGACCGGTTCACGGCCACGCTCGCCGAGACGGTGACGGGCTCAAACGGTGCGTCGATTCCGGCCGGCGCGACGGTCGTCCTCGAAGTGACGGGGCTCAAGCGTTCGGAGAACGCAAACGATCCGATCAACGTCTCGTTCGCCGTGCGGTCGGTGCGCGTCGACGGTCGCAACTTCCCGGTCACGGGCGTGCTGGCGTCGCAGCCGACGATCGAGCGCGTGCGCTCGTCGTCGACGTCGGATGACGCGAAGAAGGTCGCCGCGGGTGCGGTCATCGGTGCGATCGCCGGCCAGGTGCTCGGCCGCGACACGAAGGGCACGGTCATCGGCGCCGCGACCGGTGCAGCCGCCGGAACGGCGGCTGCCGCCGCGACGGCGAACTACGACGGCTGCCTCCCCTCGGGCGCGCAGATCAGCATCCGTCTGACCGAAGCGGCGCAGATCCGCGCGTCGTAATCGCGAGCCGCACGTTCGGCGACCGCTGATCGGCAGTTGCGAAACGAAACGAACGCCCCGCCCGGCACTGTGCCGGGCGGGGCGTTCGTATGTTCGTCGACTGGGGGCCACCATCATCACTAGCAGCACGACGAGTCGGACCAATCGATGCTCCAGTCGGCGTCGACCCGGCGGCGTTAGCCGATCAGTTTCCCACCGCTCCGCCACGCGCTGACCCGCGCGGATCGGTCATCCCCTTCCAGCCACCGCGGTCGCGGAGGATCGTCGCCGACAGCCCGGCCGCCGGTCCAACTTCGAGTGTGTGCCCCATCGCGCGCAGCGAGTCCACCACCTCCGGACGCATGCCATTCGCCTCGTGCGCGATGCGGTCCGGAAGGGCCTGATGGTGGATCCGCGGCGCGCGCATCGCATCGGTAAGCGACATGCCGTGATCGAGGACGTTCAGGATCACCTGCGCCGTCGTCGTGATGATCCGCGGTCCGCCCCGCGCACCGGTCACCATCAGGAGCCGGCCGTCGCGATCGAGCACGATCGTTGGCGACATCGCGCTCAACATACGCTTGCCGGGCGCGACCGCGTTCGCCTCGCCCTGCACGAGCCCGAACTGATTCGCCTGACCGGGCTGGGCGGCGAAGTCGTCCATCTCGTTGTTGAGGAAGAAGCCCGCACCCGGCACGTAAGCGCCGGATCCGAACAGGCTGTTGATCGTCGTCGTGGTCGAGACGGCGTTGCCGTTCGCGTCGACGACCGAGTAGTGCGTCGTCTCGTTCCCCTCGCGCAACGGACGCGACGCGGGTGCCGGCGGCAACTCGAGCGTCGGCACGGCGCGCGCGTCGGTCATCGTGGTGCTGAGCTGGCGCGCGTATTCCTTGCTCGTCAACAGCGCCGTCGGGACGTCGATGAAATCGGGATCGCCCAGCCGCGCGTTGCGGTCGATGAAGGCGCGCTGGAAGGCGCCGGCCAGACGGTGGAAGTACGCCGCGCTGCCATACTCCGGCGTGCGCTCGAACGTCTCCATCAGATTGAGGGATTCCGCCATCGTCACGCCGCCCGAACTCGAGGGCGGCATCGCGATCAGCGTGTAGCCGCGATACGTCGTCTGGATCGGGACGCGTAGCGCCGCACGATAGCGGGCCAGGTCGGCGCGCGTCATGATCCCGCCGCTCCGCCGCATCTCTGCCTCGACCGAGTCGGCAATCCAGCCCTGATAGAACGCGCGCGCTCCTCCGGCCGCGATCGCCGCCAACGTACGGGCCAGCGCCGGCTGGCGCATCGTGGCACCGATCGCGAGCGGCTGCCCGTTCGGGAAGAAGACGTCGGCGCCGGCGAAGCGCTTGATCAGCTCCTGATCGTTCACTAGCGCGCGGTGAAAGGCGCTATCGACGACGAAGCCGTCGCGCGCGAGGCGAATCGCCGGCTCCAGCACCGTGGACAACGGCAGGGTGCCGAACTGCGCCAGCGCGGCCGCCATGCCCGCGACGGCGCCCGGGACGCCCGCCGCCAGATGTCCGATGACGCTCTTGTCGGTGAGGGTGCCGCCGGCGTCGAGGAACATGTCGCGTGAGGCAGCCTGTGGCGCCTGCTCGCGATAATCCATGGCCGCCGTACGGCCATCGGCGAGTCGGATCACCATGTAGCCGCCTCCGCCGATATTCCCGGCTTCCGGATACGTCACGGCCAGCGCAAACCCGGTTGCAACCGCCGCGTCGACGGCGTTGCCGCCGCGACGCAGCATCTCGAGCCCGGCCTCACTCGCCAGACGCGATTCGCTCGCGACCATCGCGTTGGGTGCCGACGCGGCTTCGCCCGCGCCAGCGGGGAAGCGCCAGGCGTCGGGGAATCGTGAGGCAGGTTCGGGACGTGAGATTCCCGCACGGCATCCGGTGAGGACGACCAGCGCGGTAAGCAGGACGGCCGGAGCATGGCGCATCGACATAACGGCTACAGGTCGCATGGCGGGCAGGGCAGGGGGGACGGGCAGGCAGCGGCACAGAGGCGCGTGCTTGCGACAAGCGCGTGGCGCTGGATAACTTAGCCCGCGTGTCCGAGGCGCGCCAACGAGCCCGCGCGCCGCCGTCTCCCCGAGCTGCCGGCCGTGTCCATATTCGCGCCCGATCCCCGCATCACCGAGCATCGCAATCCGCGCACGGTCGACATCGACCTCGCGTCGCCGCTCGAGATCGTCGATCTGATCAGCGCGGAAGATCATCTCGTCGCCCCGGCGGTGCATGCCGAACGGGAGGCGATCGCACGGGCCATCGAAATTGCCGAACGGTGCTTTCGGGCCGGCGGCCGGCTGTTGTATCTCGGCGCCGGCACGTCGGGCCGGTTGGGCGTGCTCGACGCGAGTGAGTGTCCGCCCACCTACGGCTCCGATCCCGAGATGGTGCAGGGGATCATCGCCGGCGGTCCGCCCGCCCTCTTGCGCGCCCAGGAAGGCGCCGAGGATCGCGCCGAGGACGGCGCCGAACGCATCGATGCGCTCGAGGTCGGGCCGAACGATTTCGTGATCGGAATCGCCGCGAGCGGAACCACGCCCTGGGTGCATGCCGGCGTGCGGCGCGCCCGGGGGCGCGGCGCGAGCACGGGCTTCGTCGCCTGCACCCCGCGCCCGCCCGGCGCCGAGGCATGGTTAGCCGTCAGCATCGTGCCCGTGGTCGGGCCGG
>JBBQHX010000309.1:0-4020 GCA_038324385.1 Gemmatimonadales bacterium
CACGATGGTTGATGCGCCGCAATCGTGGCCGCCGACGTGGCCGCCAGCGCCGCCGGATACGTCGTGACGCGCACGCCGCCACCGCCGTGCGACGCGTGGAATTGACGATCGTCAATCCTGCGGTCACGCCTGCCCTTACGCTGGCGAACTTGCGCTGGCCGCGATCGCGCTGCCGCGGTCAGAACCCGGACGCACACCACACCCATGAACCACCGCAGCCTGCTCGTCCTGCTCGACAACGAACCGGCGTGCGCGCTGCGCACGCGATTCGCGGTCGGGCTGGCACGCGCTCAGCGTTATCACCTGATCGGCCTGGCACCGACCGGCGTGATCGACATGACCAGCACGATCGGATCGGCGACGGCGCTGGCCGAAACCACCGAACGGGCCTGGGAAGCGTTGCACGACCAGGCGGCGCGGGTGATTCAGGCGTTCCACGCCGAATGCAGCGCGGCCGGCGTCGAATCGTTCGAAACCGTGATGGACCCGGCCGATCCGACAGGTTCGCTGATATGCCACGCCCACGCCGCCGACCTGCTCGTGCTGAGTCAGCCAGGCGTTCGCGACGCGAGCGGGCGCCATGCTTCGAACCTCGTTGGCGACGTCGTGCTGAAGTGTGCCCGACCGACCCTGGTGGTGCCCCGATCGGGTCGGTTGGACAGCGTCGCCACCCGGGTGCTGGTGGCCTGGGACGACAGCCGCGAAGCGGCGCGGGCGCTCAGCGACGCGGTCCCGATCCTGCGCCATGCGCGGTGGGTCGAGCTGCTGCTGTGCCGAGTGCCGGGCGTGGCCGACGACGCGGCGCTGCGCGCGCGGCTGGACGCGGTGCAACGCTGGCTGGAACGCCGCGGCATCGCCAGCGAGGTTCGCGTCGAACCGACCGCCGGCGCGGTCGCGCGCGCCCTGCATTCGCGCGCACTGGCCACCGACGCGGACCTCATCGTGATGGGGGCTTACGGGCATGCCCGCTGGATCGAGCGCGTGCTCGGCGGGACCACCCGCAGCACGCTGGCGACGCTGGACGTCCCGGTGCTGATGTCGCATTGACCGGTTTGTTCGGACACTCTCTGGACCGCCGGGGCCCAGTGCGCGACGCCGCAGTCCGCATCCTTGTTTTCGTGGTAGGTTGCCTCCGACATGCGAACCCGGGCCCGGCCGATGACGCCAGGCCCCGGGCTGCGTAAATTCTGGCCCTGGCCGGGATTCGCGCCTCGCCCTACCACTCAGGAGACCTGCCATGAACCCGGACATCGTCGCCCACGACATCCCGCCCGACCCGCCGACGAACCCGCCGGTGCCGCCGCGACCGGACATCGTGCCCCCACCGAACCCCGATCAGGTTCCGGTTCCCCCGGGTCCGGACGTCGTGCCGGTCGAGGATCCGCCGGGACGGACCCCTGAACCCGTGCGCGAGCCCGGCGTCGGCAACCCGCCGATGGCGTAGCCGGTCGGCACCGACCGGCGTGCCGCGCCCACACACTTTGGAAGGAAGCCGTCATGCCAAGAGCCACCTGGAGCCCGAAACGGGAACGCCAGTACGACCACATCAAGGACAGCCTGCTCGAGCGCGGCAAGCGCGAGTCGGTGGCCGAGGAAATCGCCGCGCGCACCGTCAACAAGGAACGCGCGCGTCATGGCGAAGCCAAGGAGGCGAGCAAGACCTCGACCGACGACATCTCCTCCGGTCGCCGCGGCGGCCTGCGCTCGCACAGCGGTGCGCGCGGTCGAACATTCGCACAGCTCTACAACGAGGCACGTTCGCGCGGCGTCAAGGGTCGATCGACGATGCGCAAGGCCGAACTCGAGAAGGCGCTCTCCCGGTGACACGCCGCGCCGTCCGCGGCGGATCTGGCCCGCTCGCGCGTCGATGCCCCCACCCGACGGCGGCGCGTTGACGACCGCGCTTGCGACGGCGGCCACGGCATCGGGACGGGGCGTGCGATGAACCCCGGTTCGACGCCGGTGTGGGTGCGCCGCACGCTCGTCGCCGGGTTGCTCGGCGGGCTGCTGGTGGTCGGCATCGTCGTGATGCAGCCCTTCATGGTGCCGATCGCCTGGGCCGCGATCCTGACCTATGTCTCGTGGCCGCTGCACCTGCGGGTGTTGGCCCGGTTGCGGGGTCGGCGGTCGTGGGCCGCGCTGGTCATGACGCTGTTCCTGACGCTGGTGCTCGGGATCTCGCTGGTCTGGCTCGGGCTGATGCTGCGCGCCGAACTGGTCGATACCGGTCGCGCGGCCGCGGCAATGCTGCGCTCGGGCGCGTCGCTGCCGGAGCCGATCGCACGCGTGCCCTGGCTCGGGCCGTGGCTGCAGGAGCGCCTGCTCGAACTCGGCGCCGACCGTGCGGCGTGGGGCCGACAGCTGTCCGACTTCGCCGAACAGTGGGGCGGCCGCGCGATGCGCCTCGCCGGCGATCTCGGACTGAACCTGCTGCGCTTCGGTTTCGCGTTGTTGACCGCGTTTTTCCTCTTCCGCGACGGGGACAGGCTGCTCGAACAGCTGCGCCGCATCCTGCACGACCTGCTCGGCGACCGGGTCCAGACCTACTTCAAGGCCGTCGGCGACACGACGCGCGCGGTCGTCTATGGCCTGTTGCTGGCGGCGCTCGCGCAGGGCCTGATGGCCGGTCTCGGGTACTGGGTCGCCGGCGTCAGCGCACCCGCCTTCTGGGGCGCGGCCACCGCGGTGGTAGCGCTGATCCCACTCGGCGCGCCGCTGATCTGGGGCTCGATCGGCGTGTGGTTGCTCGTCCAGGGCGAGATCGGCGCCGGCGTCGGGCTGCTGCTGTGGGGTGCGCTCGTGGTCAGCTGGATCGACAACCTGGTGCGCCCGATGGTCATCAGCGGCGTGGCGAACATCCCGTTCCTGCTGGTGCTGTTCGGCGTGCTCGGTGGGCTCGCCGCGTTCGGCCTGATCGGCCTGTTCCTCGGACCGGTGATCCTGGCGGTGCTCCTCGCGCTGTGGCGCGAGTGGGCCGCGTCGAACGCGCACCGGCTCGAGCCGCCTGCGCCCTGACCGCGCTCAGATCGTCCTTGCCTCAGTGCGCCATCAACACCGGAATCGTCATCGATCCGAGAATCGTTCGCGTCACGCCGCCGAGCACCCACTCGTGGGCGCGTGTGTGGCCGTAGCCTCCCATCACGATCAGATCGGCCGCGGTGTCGGCGGCGTGCGAGAGCAGCAGTTCGGCGATCGACGCGTCGACACCGGTCGGCCTGAGCAGGCGTTCGGCGAGCGCGGTCTCGCGCACCGGCCGAACGCTGCACCCGGCCGACACGCCGTGGGCACGCAGGTAGACCACCACGTCGTCCAGCGGCTCCGGACCGCCTGACGGCGGCGCGGCACCGAACCGCAGCACCTCGACCGTTCGGGCCTGCTTCAACAGCGGCAGCGCGTCGCGCATCGCCCGCGCGGTCTCGCGCCGCGGCGACCACGCCACCAGCACCCGTGCACCGCAGTCCGCGACCGGCCCGATTCCGGGGACGAACAGCACCGGGCACCCCGACCCCATCAGCAACTGCGTGGCGAATCGACGCGTCGGCCCTTGCGGATCGTCATCCAGCGGTTGGCCCATCACCACCAGGTCGGCGGCTCCCGCGTCCAGCATCGTCGCCTTCAGCGGGTCGCCCCCCGGGCTTTGAAACTCGATCTCGATGCCACTCGCTTCGGCGGTCTGCAACACCCGGTCGCGGGCCCTGGCGGTGCGTTCACGTTCGGTCTGCTGCGCGAGCTGGGCCGCGATCATCGCGGACTCCGGGACCAGGTGCGCGCCGAGGTGCAGCGGCGGGACGGCGTGCACCGCGCGCAGCGTCGCCCCTTGGGCGATCGCCACCCGGGTCGCGAGCGCCAGCACCGCGACCGATCGCTCGCTGTCGCTCACATGGACGAGCACGCGGCGGTAGCCGTTCATCGTGCGCTGCCGGCCGGCGCCACCGCGGGGACGGGTTCGACGCGTCCGGGCTTGCCGGGGCCGAGCTTGCCGTCGGGGCGCGCCCCCCCAAAATCAAAAAGGTCAAGCAC
>JBBQHX010000310.1:0-4018 GCA_038324385.1 Gemmatimonadales bacterium
TTATCCGGTATGCGGGGGGATCGGACTGTCGTGCGCCTCGCCGCGGGCCCGAAACTGTTCTGCCTCTTCGGTGTCCACCACCCGGTCGGGGGCGCCGGCCTGCCCGCACGCCTCCAGCACGCGGCGCCGAACCCCTGGCGCCGCCCGACGCAGCATGCCGAGGGCGCGGTCGATCTCGTGAGGCGGGACGCCGGCACGCGGGCGCAGCGGACCCGCGTCGCCAAGTGACGGCAGCGCGGCGAGTCCACGCGCGAACGCCCCCTCCGCCGTCGCCGCGTCCACCCCGCCGCTCCACGCCACGGCCGCCAGGACGGTCGCAACGTCGTGCCGCAGCGGGGTGATCGACTGAATCCCGTCGGCGCCCCCGGCCGCCTGCCCTCGCTCACCGAGGCCGAGCTGGCGTCCCAGCCCGTGCAGCAGGGCAAGCTCGAAGATGTCCATCCGGTCATCGGCGGCGATCATCAGTTCGCCGGCCGCGTGGGCGCGCTCCCGCTGGCTCGGCGAGAGCTCACGCAGGGCGGGAAGCAGCAGGTCGAGCACCGGTAGCCGCACGGCCACGCCGAGCGGGGCGAGCGCGCGGGCAAGCCCGGTCACCCGCGTCGTGAGGCTCGGCCCTCCATAATACTCGATCACCGAGTGCTGGATGGCCATCGCCGGCCCGTGATCGTGATAGAGCAGTGCGAACAGCAGCGCGACGGCGCCATCGGGATCGTGTGCCGTGTCGAGAACCGGCGCCGGGAGCATGGCGATGAGTCGTGAGGCGTAGGCGACATGCTCCGGTTGCGGCGCGCCAATCGATGCGAGGAGCGCGTTGCCACTCGTCAGGCTGGGGGCGGGCCTGGCGGTAGCACGGGCGACAGCCGGCGCCTGGCGCGGCGCGGCGGAGCGCGCGGTGGCGGCCTCCGCCAGCCCAGCCATGCCTCCCCGCCCGGGGACCGTCCACGGATCGGCACCCGGGGGCAGGTCGGGCATCACGAACGACGCCGGTTCATCGGCGATCGCGACCTCGGCGAATTCCCCGGTGAACGTCGGATCGATGCGACGAATACGCTGCGCCAATGGCGGATGCGTCGCCAGCAGCCCGATGAACGAGGAGCGCAGCCCGCTCGCAAAGAACAGGTGGCTGGCTTCCTGTGCGTGATGGTTGCGGATGATCGACCCCGCGGCTCCGATCTTGGTTAGCGCGCCGGCGATGCCGCCCGGATTCCGCGTGAACTGCACCGCCGACGCATCGGCCAGATACTCTCGCTGACGGGAGACGGCGGCCTGGATGAGCCGGCCGAAGAAGACGCCGATGTAGCCGACGACGAACAGCGCCAGTCCGACCAGCGCCGCGTGATTCCCACCCCCGTTTCGTCGCCCGCGGCTTCCGCGATCCGTATAGAGCAGCCCGCGCCCGACGATCGCCAGCAGCAGAATGCCGTACAACAACCCGATGAGGCGGATATTGAGCCGCATGTCCCCGTTCAGGATGTGGCTGTACTCGTGGGCGATCACACCCTGTAGCTCGTCACGGTTCAACTGCTCGAGCGTGCCGCGCGTCACCGCGACCGCGGCATCATCGAGGGTGTATCCGGCGGCGAAGGCGTTGAGGCCGGCCTCGTGGTCGAGCACGAAGATGGCCGGCACCGGGGTGCCTGACGCGATCGCCATCTCCTCGACGACGTTGACGAGGCGGCGTTCGGCCTCGTCCGACGTACTGGCCCTCACGCGGCGCCCGCCGAGCATCTCCGCCACACGAGCGCCGCCCTGGCGCAGCTGCACCGTGCGGTACGTGCTACCGCCCGCGACGATCAGTGCCGTGCCGACGATCACGAGCAGCAGCAACTCGACGTCGACGCCGCCCTCCACGCCACGACCGAGCATCAGATGCACGATGACGTAGACGCTCGCGATGATCGCGATCACGGCCGCGCCGAACAGCACGACGAGCGTGCGCGTGCGCGATCGCGCCGCGTCCTGGGCCTGGAAGAAGTCCATGCGGCCGGCTGACTCGTGCTACCGCAGGCGGCTCGCCGTCAGAACGCAACCCGCGGTGCGGCGCGTTCGGCATCGTCCTCGATGATCAGCAGTGGTGCCTCAGCGAAGCCGAAGCGGCCGGCGATGAGGTTGGACGGAAAGGTCTCCCGTGACGTGTTGTACTCGGTCACGGAATCGTTGTACGCCTGACGAGCATAGGCGATCCGGTTCTCCGTGGAGGTGAGCTCCTCGGTGAGTTGCCGCATGTTGGTGTCGGCCTTCAGCTCCGGGTACGCCTCGGACAGGGCGAAGAAGCGCGTCATTGCGCCCGCCAGCCCGCGTTCAGCCCCGCCGAGTTGCTGCATCGCCGCGAGGTCGGTCGGGTCCCCCGCAACGCGCTGTTCGGCCGACGCCGCCGAGTTCCGGGCGGCGATCACCGCTTCGAGCGTCTCGCGCTCGTGGCTCATGTAGGCCTTCGCGGTTTCGACGATGTTCGGGATCAGGTCGTAGCGCCGCTTCAGTTGCACGTCGATCTGCGCGAAGGCGTTCTTGAACCGGTTCCGCAGGTTCACGAGTCGGTTGTAGACCGACACGATGAACAGCACGATCACCGCGATGACGACGAGCAGGATGATCAATTCCATGTCTTCGGTCCTGGCAGGGGGACGGAACGGGCGGCCGCTGCAATCTGGACCGTGCGGCGTCGGCTGGTAACCACCGAGGCGGCCGGCTGCACGATTAGCGTCGGCCGAACGCCGGGAGCGCTCAGTGCAGTCGCGCGACCGACCGCGAGCCGAACGCGGCGGTCCGTTCACGGGCGAGGTCCTCGACCCGCGTCAGCTCCATCGGATAGTCGCGCAGAAGGGCGCTCGCATCGAAGGTCTGGTCCATCCGTTCGGCGAATGCGCTGGCACGCATCACGCGGCCGAGCCCGGCGTGGAACGGCCCGACGGCCAGCGCCATCGTCCGCAACGCGAGCGGTGGAACGTGGCGCACCCGTGGGACACAGCCGACGACACGGCCGTAGATCGCGGCGACCTCGTTGCGCGTGAGATTCTCCGGGCCGCCGATCTCGACGGTGGAGGTGACGCAGCCGTGCAGGAGCACCGTGGCCGCGACGCGCGCCACGTCGCGCACGGCGACGAAGTTCGTCGGGCGGGTGCCCGTGCCGAGGATCGTCGTCTGTCCGGTTTCGATGATCGGCTGGCCGATCAGATCGTGCGCGTGGGTTTCCATGAATGCGGCCGGCCGCAGGATCGTGCAGCGCACGCCGCTCCGCTCGAGGTAGCGTTCGACACGGAACTTCGTCCGCCAGAAATCGACCGGGTGCGCGGCCGACGCGCCGAGCGCCGAAGTGTAGACGAAATGCCGCACGCCCTCGCCGCACGCCGCGTCGATGAGCGCGCAGTGGCCGAGATCGTCGACGAGTTGCGAGTCGCGACGCCCCTTGGCGAGCAGTGCGTGCGCGGTCACGATCACCCGGTCGACGCCGCGGCAGGCGAGCACGAGCGAGTGGGCGTCGGTAAGGTCGGCCACGCGCACACCTGCACCCAGGCGGGCGAGGTCGGCCGCATGGTCAGCCGCACGTGTAACGGCCACGACGCGCTCACCGGCGGCGAGGAGTTGGCGGGTGACTTCGCGACCGAGGAGACCGGTGGCACCGATGACGGCGACGGCCGAGCGCATGACGCGGTCCGGGGGGGGGAGCTCACGATCGGTGCACGAGTGCCCACGTCGGCGCCGTGCCGGCCAAGATACCACCGCTCGACTCGGGAAGTAAATGGATGCGCGGAAATTGGGGTCGTGAACTGAACCAGCCTGACGGCAAGCTCCGCCGAACGTGCGCCCGGCCGCTGTCCGTAATCGTCCAGACTGTATCCGAAGAGCGGAAAGCATTCGTTAGAAGACAGAAGACAGAAGACAGAAGACACACGCTCGAGGTGAGAGTGTCACTCCGCAGGAGCCCCCGAAAGCGCGAGTGCCAGTTGTCATCCCGCAGAGGGAGCGGAGCGACCGAGTGTCGGGACGGGCTTTCACTACCCATTGGCTGGCTATGGGC
>JBBQHX010000311.1:0-4008 GCA_038324385.1 Gemmatimonadales bacterium
GTGATCCTCGTCAGCGACCCGTTTCACATGCTCCGCGTCCAACTCCTCGCCATGCGCAACGGCCTCGACGCGACCACCTCCCCCACGCGCACGAGCCCGATCGCCGCAAACCGCGAACGGCAGTGGTCGTACGTGCTGAGCGAATCGGTGAAGGTCCCGGTGACCCTCCTCTTCGGCCACGAAGCCCCGCCGCCGGTGGTGCCGGCGGTGGTGAAGCGCGTCCTGACGCCGCGGGACTGACGGGAGAAGACAGAAGACAGAAGACAGAAGACAGAAGACAGAAGACAGAAGACAGAAGACAGGAGACAGAAGACAGAAGGCAGAAGGCAGAAGGCAGAAGCTGCGATGGGAGGCTGTCACCCCGCAGGAGCGCCGTCAGGCGCGAGTGTCGGGGCGGGCTCTCCCTCGCCTATAGCGGGCCAAAGGGCAGTGAAAGCCCATCCCGACACTCGGTCGCTGCGCTCCCTCCTGCGGGACGACAATGGCCCCGCGCAACGTCTGTCATCCCGCAGGAGCGCCGCGAGGCGCGAGTGTCGGGACGGGCTCTCCCTCGCCTATAGCTGGCCAAAGGGCAGTGAAAGCCCATCCCGACACTCGGTCGCTGCGCTCCCTCCTGCGGGATGACAGTCGCTTTAGGTCTGTAGCCCAAAGCCCAAAGCCCAGAGCCCAGAGCCGCCTTATCGCTCTCTGTCCTCCTCGACGAACCTCCCCCCACCGCCCGTGCCGCCGTCGACGGCGATCACGCGGAGGACCTGGGTGCGCTGCTGGCCGCCGACGTCGAGGGTGACCAGGTAGTCGCCGGTTTCGATCGGGGCTGCGCCACCTCCGCCGTCGAACTGCGTCGTGGTGTTCATGCCCGGCGGCCGTAGCAGCGCCTGGAGGGCACGGAAGCCACCGGGAAACGACTCGAGTGCCGCGGGCACATCGACGGCACCGCCGGCCGGCGCCTGGCCCTGCGGGCGCTCGCCCGTCGGACGCGGCGGCGGGCCCTCGCCCGGACGCGGGTTCCACCCGCCGGCAGCACCGCCGCCGCCACCACCCCCACCACGGAAGAGCGCGCCCATGTTGCCGCTCGCCAGCATCGTGCGCATCGCGGTCACAACCGGCGGCGCAAAGGTGCCCGCCTTCTCGAGCGAGTCGAGCACCACCTCACGACGCTGGGCCGTCAGCGCGCTGTCGCGCACCTGTGACGGCGAGAGCCGCGTTGCCGCGCCGCGCCGGCTGTAGTTCCAGGTCACGCGATGCATGCCCGGCGTCGCAGGACCGGTGAGCGACGCAACCGTGTCCCCGGCCACGTCCGTGATCACGAGGCGCGCCTGCGGACGTTGCGCGCGACCACGGCCGGCCGTCGCACTGTCGCGACCGTTCCCCGTGCCGTTTGCCGGCGCGGCCGTCGGCGTCGCCCCGCCGTTGCCGGCGATCCGATAAACGATCTCCGCGCCATAGGCCGGTGTCGGCGCCGTGAACCACTGGTGGCCGGGGCCGCTCGGGCTGATGCTCGGCGTGGTCTCGTGCGCGTACTGGTGCGCGGTCGGCATCTCGAACAGGTGGGCCGCGTCGGCGATCACCGACTGGCCGCGCGGGCCCGCGATCTCTTCCAGTGGCGCGATATCGACGATCCAGAAGCCGCGCCCGTGCGTGGCCGCGATCAGCTCACGGTCGCGCGGGTGGATCTTCAAGTCATGCACCGGCGCCGTCGGCAGGTCCGTCATGAACTTCTGCCACGACGCGCCGCGATCGAGCGAGGCGTACACGCCCACCGACGTGCCGACGAAGAGCAGGTTCGCGTTATGCGGATCCTCCTTGATGACGTGCACGTAGTCCGGCCCGCCCGTGGGCAGGTTGGCGACGATCGACGCGAACGTCCGGCCACCGTTCGTGGTCCGGTAGACGTACGGCGCGAAGTCACCGACGCGATGGTTGTCGAACGTGATGTAGAACGTCATCGAGTCGCCGTGCGACGGCTCGATCTCGCTGACGTACGCGCCGCCTGACGGCAGCCCCGGAAAGCGTGAGGCCGGCACCGGTTCCCACGTCGCGCCGTCGTTGGACGTCGTCCAGACGTTCCCGTCGTCGGTGCCGGCGTAGAGAAAGCCCGGACGCACCGGCGACTCGGCCAGCGATACGATCGTGCCGTACGTCTCGGCGCCCGTCGCGTCGAGCGTGATGCCGCCCGTCTTGTTCATCGACGTGTCGATCTTCGCGAGCTGCTTCTTCGACAGGTCGGGGGAGATCGGATACAGGTTGTCGCCGCGCTGCGTCGACTTCAGCACGCGGCTGCTTCCCGCGTACAGCACCTGCGGATTGTGCGGCGAGAGGAAGAAGGGCGTGTTCCAGTTCCAGCGGATGTCGAGCGCGGCCGAGTCGGATGCCTGACTCGAGCGGAGGTCGGCGAGACGGCGCTGCAGCTCGCGCGAGATCGGCCCCGCGGTGTCGCCGCGCGCGACGACCAGCGAGTCCTCGAACTGCTGGTAGCGCGGACGCCATGACGGCTTCACCAGACGCGTGCTCTCACCCGTCGCCCGGTTGAAGCGCGCGATGTTGCCGCCCTGCGACTCGCCGTAGATGATGTTCGGGTCGGTCGGGTCCTGCTGCGTGACGAAGCCGTCGCCGAACAGGAACATGAACCAGTTCGAGTTGGTGATCTGGCCGTTCTTGCGCCGGCTCGGGCCGCACCACGATCCGTTGTCCTGCGCGCCGCCGCAGATGTTGTATGGCTGCGCGTAGTCGTAGCTGACGTTGTAGAACTGCGAGATCGGCAGAACGGCGCCGAAGTCGTAGTTGCCGCCGCCGTCATACGATACGGCGACGCCGCCGTCGTTGCCGATGATCATCCGGTCCGGATCGTTCGGATCGATCCACATCGCGTGGTGGTCGACGTGGATGCCGACAGTCGCCGTCTGCGTCGTTTTGCCGCCGTCGTTGCTCACCAGCACCGGCGTCGACGAGAACCAGACGCGCTCCGGATTCGTCGGATGCACGCGCACCTGCGAGTAGTAGAACGGGCGCGTGTTGGCGTCGTTCATCTTCTCCCACGTGCGGCCGCCGTCCTTGGTGCGATAAAGGCCGCTGGCGAGCTTCTGCGGCTCGGCGCCTGCCGAACGACGGCCGCGGATCGAGTCGGCCTCGACCATGGCGTAGACGATCTCCGGATTCTCCGGGAAGATCGACATGCTGATGCGCCCCTTGGGCGTCTCCGGCCAGCCGCCGCCCGCGATCTCCGTCCAGCTCGCGCCGGCATCGGTCGACTTCCACAGGCCGGAGCCCGGGCCACCGCTGTTCAGGTAGTACGCGCCGCGAAGGCGCTGATAGCTCGCCGCCCAGAGCACGTCCGGGTTCTTTGGATCCATCGCGACGTCGACGAAGCCCGTGCGATCATCGACGTGCTTGACCCGCTCCCAGCTCCGGCCGCCGTCGACCGTCTTGTACAGGCCACGCTGGCCGCCCGTCCGCCAGAGCGGCCCGAGCGCTGCGACATACACAATGTTGGGGTTCGTCGGATGCACGACGATGCGGCCGATGTGCTCCGTCTGCTCGAGCCCCATCAGCGTCCACGTCAGCCCGCCGTCGGTCGACTTGTAGATCCCGCCGCCCGGCTCGATCGAGTTGCGCGAGTTCTGCTCGCCCGTGCCGGCCCACACCTGCATGGTGTCGGACGGCGCGATGGCCAGCGCCCCCATCGAGACGACGCGCTGGTCGTCGAACAGTGGCCGGTAGGTGATGCCGTTGTTCGTCGTCTTGAAGATGCCGCCCGCGGCGCTGGCGACGTAGAAGGTCTTGGAGGGGCTCGGCAGCGCCGCGATGTCCGAGACTCGGCCCTCGAAGTTCGCGGGGCCGACCGTGCGCCACTTGAACCCTTCGAGGGTCAGCGAATCGAGCCGTTGCGCGGAGGCCACGGTCGGAGCGGCGAGCAGGGCGCCCGCCACCAGGGTGGAAACGACGATTCTGTGCATTGAGCTCGCGAGCGGTTGGGAACACGCGCTGGGATCGCCGGCGACGCCGGCGCTC
>JBBQHX010000312.1:0-3973 GCA_038324385.1 Gemmatimonadales bacterium
CCGCGATCTCCGACGCCGAGGGTGCACCATCGGTGAACAGTGCCCGCGCGTCACGTTCCTCCGCCTCGGCGGCCTCGCGCGCGCCCAGCAGTTGCTGGGCCGAGTGGGCGGCGCGTGCATCGATCTCGGCGAGGTGCTCGATCTCATCGCCGCGGACACGCGCCATGACCTCCGGGAATCCGCCAAGGCGTTCGGCGGCCGCCTCACGATGTAGTAGAGCCTGCGCATGGCGGATCGCCTTCTCGATCACCCGAACGCGCCCCGCCGCCGGGGCTGCCTCGGCGCGGCGGGCGTCCAGATCGGCGAGAGCGCGACCATCCGCGTGCAGCGATGCCTGACGCGCCTGGGCCAGTTTCAGCGCGCTGACGGCGGTTTTGTGCGCCTTCGAGTCCGCACCGGCGCCCGACGGCTTCTCGCGGCACCCCGCCTGCTTCGCGGCCGCATCGAAGTCGAATCCGCCGGCAGATACCTTCGCGATGTGGGCCGCGAACTGATCGCCTTCGCTGCTCGCACGCACCAGCTCGTGCAGCGACAGCATGTATCGCTGCCGCAACTCCGGAACAGGAAGCGCGGGTGGGGGAGCATCGCGCCCATCCCGCTGAACGGCGGCGAACTGGCCATCGAGGCTGACCAGGTAGCGCACGCCGTCCAGCGTGTAGCCGGCCGAAAGCGCCAGGCCATGCGTCGCGTCGGCGGCGGGCCAGAGCGCCGCCTGAATCGCCCGGGCGGTGCTCGTCTTTCCCGAGCCGTTCGGCCCGTGAATCAGGTTCACACCCGGGCACAGCGTCGCCACCGGGAACGCGTCCGCGATCCCCGGCGTGCGGCGGATCGTTAGCTGGTCGAGCACGAGGACGCTGTCGGCGCTCATCGCACGCCCTCCTGCTGCGACAGCAACTCGTCGAGGAGAAAGCTTGCCTGACGCGACATCGCCGCGCGCATCGCGGCATCACCGGTCACTGCATCATCGGTCGCGAGCGACTCGAATGCGCGCGCCGTGCGCACCGCGCTGGCGGCCTCGCGCAGCGCGCGCTCCAGCGCGGGATGCGCGGTCAGGCCGTCCGCTCGTTCCAGATCCCGCAGCACGCGGGCGATCACCGCGGGCGCATCGTTGCCCGCCGCGATCTGCTCGAGGTCGCGCCGCGGCCGCGTACCGTTCTCGACCAGCTCGACATACGCCGACCCGGCGCCGACGTCGAGCTGCAGATCGTCCGCAAGACGCCCAAGCTCCGCGTCCAGCACGCGATGCAGGGAGCAGCGGCCCGTCAGGCGCACGCGCAGCGAGAGGTGGCGCAGGCGGCCTGCTTCCGCGAACATGCGCTCGGCGGCCGACCGGACGCCATCCACAATCAGCAGACGCGCGTCCCCCACATGCTCGACATCGGTGAGGTCGACGTCGATTGCATCGTAGCGAACGCAGGCGAGCGGCACGTGCTGCACCGACGGCCGTTGCCCGCGCGTGAGCTGGACGATCCAGACGCCATGCGCACCGGGCTCTCCGGGGTCCATCGGGTGCGGCGACCCGGGATACAGGACGCAGGGGCCCGTTCCGTCATCGCGCACGTGCCCGGCATGCACATGGCCCAGCAGCCAGAGATCTCCGCCCGCCCGCCGCAGTTCAGCGAGCGACACGGGCGCATACAGGCTGGCGGGCGCGTCGAGATCGGCGTGCAGCAGCCCGAGCACCGGCGCGTCGGGCGACTCGCGCGGCACATGGCTCACGAGCGGGCTCGCGGTAACGTGTTGCCGCGGGAACGACCACCCATCGACGTGGAGCCGCTCGCCGCCGGGCCGCTTGATCGTCAGGCGCTCCCACGTCCCCCCGACGCCGAGCAGCGTGAGGCAGCCCGGAGGGAGCACCCGGGCGAGCTCGGGTAGCACGTCGTGATCATGGTTCCCGGCCACGGCGACGACGGGGATTGACGCATCGCGCAGCCGCCGCAGCCCGCGCTCCAGCGGCCCTAACGACTCGTAGAACCGGTTCGTCTGATCGACCAGGTCCCCGCTGATCGCCACCACATCCACCCCCTGATCGATCGCGTGGTCGACGATCGCGCTCCACGCGCTGGCGCACGAAGCGGTCGCGGCAGCGACGCTGGCGGGCAGCCGCGTCGAGCGCCGGCCGATGTGCAGGTCACCGGTGCAGAGAACGCGCATCGTGGGAGGGGAGGAGAGGGTGGATCGCGCGGCGTCAGGCAGGACGGCAATCATGGCCCGGCCGCCGCTCCGCGGATAAGCGAAGGAACACCGAACCGATGCGTCCGGTGCTCACATGCCACCGTAGCACTCCACTCCGACAGCCGGCAGCCGACACGAGAGCGCCGCACGCGAGGCTCCTCGCGCGGGCTGCTGTCCGTGCGCGGCACGGCGTTATCCTCGGCGCGAGCGCCTGACGCGCGGACGCCACCACGCGACGACGCATCGTCGACTCCCCTGTCGCCACGGAAACGAAAGCTGACGGAATCGGTCGCTCACGGAAATGACCTCGGGCGAGCGGAGCTCTGCTGGCGCGGAACGAACGCCGACACGATCAGCCGCCCCGCGCCCGTCGCATCCGCGCCGGTGCCGCGTGCGCAGCGGGCGTCCACGAAGCATATTCATCCGCAGCGCGCCAACTGGCGGGTGTGGACCAGGGATGGGAGCGAGATCGGTGACTGAAGGTGCGCGCGGGAACGGGGCGAGCGCCTCCCACACCGATGTGTTCGCCGGCCGGGGCGCGATGCGAGCGCAGTGCCGCGCCCTCGACTGGGCGGCGACGCCCCTCGGCCCTGCTGCCGGGTGGCCCCAGAGCCTCCGCACCGCCGCCGCGACCGTGCTCGGCGGCGGCTTCCCGATGGTGCTCCTCTGGGGCCCTGACCTCGTCCAGATCTACAACGACGGGTACGCCCCGCTCCTCGCGGCCAAGCACCCCGACGGGCTCGGGCAGCCGACGCGCGAGTGCTGGCCCGAGGTGTGGCGCATCAACGCGCCGATCTACGCACGCGTCCGCGCGGGCGAGACGGTCGCGCTCGAGGACGCGCACTACCCGGTGCGACGTCGCGGCCCTGCTGGCCCGGCCGAGGACCTCTACTTCACGATCTCGTACAGCCCGATCCCGGACGACATGGGCGACGTCGGGGGCGTGCTCGTCATGCTGCTCGACACGACGGCGCAAGTCGTCGGGCGCGCTGGGCAGGCCGAGCAGGCCGAGCAGGCCGAGCAGGCGCGGCTCGAAGCGCGGCTCGAAGCGACGGCCCTCGTGCTCGAACAGGTGAGCGACGCGTATGTGCTGATGGACGCCGACTTCCGGATCACCGCGGTGAACGCGAGCACCGAGCGCGTACTCGGGCGCGCCCGCTCCGACCTCGTGGGGCGGACACATTGGGAGGCGTTCCCCGCGTCGGTCGGCACCGAACCGGAGCGGCGGTACCGGCGGGTCGCGGCGGAGCGTGCTGCGGCGCACTTCGTTCACCACTACGTCGGCGAGGGGTACGACTTCCACCTCGAGATCGACGCCTACCCGACGGGCGATGAAGGCGTCGCCGTCTTCTGGCGCGACATCTCCGAGCGGATGCGCGCGTCGGCGGCCGTCGAGGCCGCGCGCGCCGAGGCGGAGACGCGGGCGGCCACGCTCGAGGCCGTGATCGAGAGCATCCCCGACGCGGTCGTGGTCGTGCGGCCCGACGCGATCACGCTCGCCAACCGGGCGGCGTTGGAACAGCTCGGCGTGCCATCGCTCGAAGCGCTTCGCGCGTTAGGGCTGTCGGCGGTGGCGCAGCCGGCGGCGTCGGCACTGCCCTTCCCCGACGTGCTTCTCGACCCGGCGACCGCCCTGCCCGTCCCCCTGGCGGCCACTCCCATCGGCCGCGCCCTGCTGGGCGAGCGGTCGCACGCACAGTTCCTCCTGCCCGCGCTCGGCCCGGCCGGCGCCGACGCCCCCGTGACCGGCGGACCCGCGCCCCGGCCCGTGCGGGTCGCAGCGGCGCCCATCGTCGCG
>JBBQHX010000313.1:0-3946 GCA_038324385.1 Gemmatimonadales bacterium
GCTTCGAGACACCAGAAGCAGCCGCCGGCGAGTGTGGTCGTGGATATGTCGGACATGAGCATCGGATCCGGGTTTCAGGTTTCGGGACGCCGGACGCAATCGCTCGTCGGAAGTCCGTCAGCGCGCAAGATACAAGCCCGCGCTGCCCGGCTGCGGCGTTCGGTGCGCCCGTGCCGTCTACGGACGGATCGTCGCCGCGAGTTGGGTCGTGCGCCCGCCGAGGTCGATTTCCAGCCGCACTGAGTCGCCCGCGACGAGCGGCCGCTGCCCCGGCGTGAGCATCAGGTGCACGCCGCCCGGCCGCATCACCAGCGAGTCGCCCGGGGCGACCACCAGCCGCGGCACCGGAGCCATGTGGGCCATTCCGTCGTGAATCGTCGACTCGTGCGCCTCGACGGGGCCCGCGTCGAGGGACGTGATGTTCCCGACGACGAGCGTGTCCGCTGTGGGATTCACGATCGTCAGGTAGGCCGCGCCCGGACTGCCGGCCCCCGCCGCGCGCGCCCACGCCTCACGCACCGACGGCTGCGCCCCCGCGCCTGCCGTGTCAGCCGTGTCGTCAGGCGCGCCCTCGCCGCCGCACGCGAGCAGCAGCGCCGCCGCCGCGAGCCCACTCATGCTCCGAAGCATCATCGTCCCTGCGGACCCGCCGCGCCGCGCGGCATCGCGCCGCCATGGAGAAAGTCCAGCGCGAGACCGGCCAGCGTGCGAACGCCCACCGGCAACGCGCGCTCGTCGACGAAGAAGCGCGGCGAATGATTGGGCGCGACCGTGGCCGGATCCGCGTCAGGCGGCGTCACTCCGAGAAAGACGAACAGCCCGGGCACGCGCTCCTGGAAGAAAGAGAAGTCCTCGGCCGTGGTCGTGAAGCCGCCCAGCGAGACCTTGTCCGCGCCCGCTGCGCGTTCCAGCGACGGCACCATACGCGCGGTGAGCGCGGGGTCGTTGAAGGTGACCGACGTCTGCATCGTGATCGAGACTTCGGCCGTCGCGCCGAGGGCGCCCGCCGCCTGTTCGGCCACCGTGCGCACACGCTCGTGGATCTGCGTGCGCATGGCCTGGTCGAAGGTGCGGATCGTGCCGAGCATGACGACGCTGTCGGGCACGATGTTGTTGCGCACACCGCCCTGGATGCTGCCGATTGTGACAATCGCCGGCGACGCCGTGAGATCCACCTGTCGACTGACGATCGTCTGCAGCCCGTTGATGATCTGCGCCGACGCGACGATCGGATCGATCCCGCTCCAGGGCATCGCACCGTGTGTCTGACGCCCGCGCACCACGATGCGCACGATGTCGGAGCTCGCCATCAGCCCTTCGGGACGGTAGCGGATGGTCCCGACATCGAACGGAAAGACGTGCAGGCCGAAGATCGCGTCAGGCGTCGGCCCGTCGAGCACGCCCTCGGCAATCATCATCTTGGCGCCGCCCGTCTCACCGGCCGGCGCGCCCTCCTCCGCCGGCTGGAAGATGAACTTCACCGTGCCCGGAATGTCGGCCTTCATCCCGGCGAGCAGTTCGGCGACGCCCATCAGCATCGCGGTGTGCGCGTCGTGACCGCAGGCGTGCATCACGCCAACCGTCTGCCCGTTGTACTCGGCTGTCGCGCGCGAGCGGAAGGGAAGGTCGACCTCCTCGGTCACGGGCAGCGCGTCCATGTCAGCGCGCAGCGCGACCACCGGACCCGGCTTGCCACCGCGCAGGATGCCGACGACCCCCGTGTGCGCGACCCCCGTCTGTACCTCCATCCCGAGCGCGCGCAGATGGTCGGCCACCAGCGCCGCCGTGCGGACCTCACGATTGGACAGCTCGGGATGCTCGTGCAGATCGCGCCGCCACGCGACCACCTTCGCGTTGAGCGCCTCAGTGCGGCGCGCGATGTCGGCGGCGAGGGCAGCCGGAGCCTGCGCCTGCAGTGGCAGCGGCGCGAGCAGAACGGCACCGGTGAGCAGCGCGCCGCGAGCGGCGGGACGGAAGGAGAACGACATGGCCGTGATGGGAAGGGAGGACCGTGCAGGCGAGCTCGGCTGGGACGACCATCGGGCGACGCGCGAGGTCGTGACGAACGATGCACTGCGGGCACCCCTGGTTCCAGCCCCACTGGCGTGCGCTGGCGGCACCGTTGCTGCGGGATAGTGCCGCCGACCGCCTGGCGGCGAGCCTCGCCGTTCGGTTGCGCGACCGTGTGCCGTCCTGCGGGGTAGCACCCGATTCACCCGGCCCTCGCCTGTCGAGGCCGACAATCCGAGATCGCATGGATCGTTTCCACGTCAGTTCCGCCTGCCGCCGCTCGCTCCTCGCCGCCGCCGCGATCACGCTAGGCGCGCTGTCGGCCCAGCCCCTCGCGGCCCAGCTTCGGCCCGCCGGCACGTCAGCCCTCGACTACCCGCCGCGGCAGACGTTCACCTTCAACCCGATCGGGATTGCCGCGGGCGTCTATAGCGCCGAGTACGAGCTGGCCGTCGCGACGCAGCAGACGGTGGCGCTGAGCGCGAGCTACGCGGACATCAACAACGACGACTTCACCAGCTTAGACTTGCGGTGGCGGCTCTACGCCGATCGCGCGCTCGATGGCTTCGCCGTCGGCCTGAGCCTCGGATCCTCGCGGACGCGCGACGCCGACCGACCGGAGGTGCCGGGCCAATTCAGCCTCACGATCGGCACCCAGATCGACTACGTCTGGCTGCTCGGCGCCGAGGAGAATTTCGCGCTGGGCGTGGGCGGCGGATTCAAGCGGTTCGTGAGCGCCACCGGCCGCGACGAGAACGCGGCGAACTTCTGGCCGACGATTCGGCTTGCGGTTGGCGCGGCGTTCTGATTCGTCGCGCTGAACGCCCAACGCGCCACGAGCGCGGCTGACCTCCGAGCGGTGCCCACGACGGGCACCGCTCGTGTCGTGTTGACACCGATGCCGCGCGGGACGACTTTCGGAGATATGTCGACCCGTCCAGAGACTCCCGTGGCCGCCGAAGCGGCCGAGCCACTCGACGACGACACCGCCGAGGCGCTCAAGCTCTGGGTGGTGCTGGCCCGGGCCACTCGCGCCATCGAGGCCCACGCGACCGCCGACGTCGCCCGGCATGGTCTGACCATCGCCGAGTTCGGCGTGCTCGAGGTGCTGTACCATCGTGGCCCGCTGCTGCTCGGCGATCTGCAGCAGCGCATCCTCGTCTCCAGCGGCGGCGTGACGTATCTCATCGACCGGCTGGAGAAGCGCGGACTGGTTGAACGCCGCGCCTGTCCGGCGGATCGTCGCGCGCGCTATGCGGCGCTCACCCCGGCCGGCGAGGACTACGTGCGGGAGATCTTCCCCGCGCACGCGGCGGCGATCCGGCGCGCCGTGGGCGGGGTCCCCCCGGGCAAGCGGCGCGAGCTCACCCGCCTCCTGCGCACGCTCGGACTGTCGGCGGCCGAGATGGAGACGGACGCCGTCTGACGAGGCGGGCGTCACCGGCACCCGTTGCCGTGCTCCGACCCTCAATATATCTTACTTCTAAGATAATATCGCCGGGCCATCAAAGGAGGGCGAGACGATGTCGTTGCACACCGAGGGGATTCATCATATTACGCTGGTCGCCAGCGATGCGAAGCGGACGCTCGCGTTCTGGCGTCGCGTGCTCGGCCTGCGGCTGGTCAAACAGACCGTGAATTTCGACGACCCGGGGTCGTATCATCTGTACTTCGGCGACGCGACCGGCGCGCCGGGCACGATCGTGACCGTCTTCGAGTGGCCGAACGCCGGACGCGGGCGGTTTGGAGTTGGCGGTGTACATCATCTCGCGCTCGGCGTCGCCACGCACGACGGAGTGTTGCGGTGGAAGCGGCGGCTCAACGACCTCGGGATCGGCACCAGCGGTCCGTATGACCGCGGCTACTTCCAGAGCCTGTACTTTCAGGATCCCGACGGCCAGGTGGTGGAGATCGCGACCTCCGGGCCGGGCTACGC
>JBBQHX010000314.1:0-3897 GCA_038324385.1 Gemmatimonadales bacterium
ACCTATCGTCGAGCCAATCATCACAATCTGCACGTTCACGGTTTCAAGGAAGAGGGGACCACCACGACACCGTTCGACATGGTCGTGCTCAACGAGCTCGACCGCTTTCATTTAGCCAGGGCCGGTATTGACCGGGTGCCGGGATTGGGTACAAGCGCCGCGTACCTCGCTCATTTGATCGACGACAAACTCATCGAGCACACGCGGTACATCCGGAAACACGGTGAGGACATGCCTGAGATTCGCAACTGGAAATGGGGAGGGAATGGAGTCGGACATATGAGATCCGAGCGCACATGAGCGACGGGATGCTTCCCAGAGGTGCAACTTGTCCGGCATGGCGAGACCGCTTGGAGCCTTACCGGACAAGCGGCCGGTCGCATGGACATTTCGCTGACCAATCGCGGCGAACGGGTTGCGCAAAATCTGAGAGCGCTATTGCAGGGCCAGAGCTTCCTCCAGGTTCTCACCAGCCCATTGCAGCGCGCATACCGGACGGCGGGGTTGGCGGGTTTCGACGATTGTGTGTAGCCCGACCCCGATCTGATGGAATCGGACTACGGTGTCTACGAAGGCAGGCGCACGGCGGAGATTCAGGCCGAGCAGCCAGGCTGGCGACCGAGGGTTGTGGCGCGGTCCGGTTGAGGGACGGAGCGCTCGGCTCGAGCGCGGACGATGGCGCCGTCGGTGCCTCCGAGCATGCGGCAAGTCCGAGCGCGACGGCAGAGGCGAGTAGGACGGAAACGGAACGGGGAAGACATGTGGTAGCTCCGGCATCGAGAGTCAGCGGTCACGACGTGCGGTGCCCCGCGTAGCGGGCCGCAAGCACGTACACGGGCGTGGCATCGCTGCCGGCAGATTTTATCCCGCATGAGACTTGACTGGCCAAGTAGCTCGTTGCGTGAGTGCCACGGTGGGCTCCACACGAAACGCCTTTTGCTGCGTAAGGCGCTGGCCGCATCCTTGCGGCAACGCGACGTCCAAGTGAACCGGCAATGGCGCCGTGCGCTGCTACAGCCGACTGACGCGCAACTACCATCAACACGAGGAGTGGAGAAATGGCGGCCATCGAGCTCGAGAAATATCTGCGACAGGGCAACCAGCAGTACCACGCGTGTCTCGAAGCGTGTGTCGAGTGTCTCGTCGCGTGCGAGATGTGCAGCGACGCCTGCCTCGACGAGGACAACGTCAAGATGATGGCGCGCTGTATCCGCCTCGATCGGGACTGCGCCGAGGCGTGCGCCGCGGCCGTGCGCGCGATGGCACGCGGTGGGCCGCTCGCGCAGGAATTCTGCCGGATGTGCGCGGAGGCGTGCGCCGCGTGCGCCGAGGAGTGTGAGAAGCACGCGGACCACCACGACCACTGCCGCATCTGCGCCGAGGCGTGCCGGCGGTGCGAGGCGGAGTGCCGCAAGATGGCGGGCATGGGCGCACGCGCCTGACTGCGCGCTTCACCTGACCGCGCGACGCGCGGCGGAGGCGAGACCCGAGGCAATCCGCCGCCGCTTCGGGGCCGACCGCCGTGAGCCGCGCCCGATGCAACTCGGCGTCATCGACGTTGCATGAATGAGCCGTCGCCGAGCACCGCCGGCAGGCGCGATAGTCAACCGTCGACCGATCATGACGGGCCGGGCGGGCGCGTCGGCCGGTGGCTGCTGGGCTGGGCCGACCACCCGGCCGGCGCCGCCGTGCTCGGCTACTACGCCGGCGGCGGCAATCCTCCGATCGTCGCGACGGACGCTCGGCTGACATCCTCACGGGACGGGCTGCACAGGCATGCGAGCTCCGGCGAACGCGCGTCACGTGTACGCGCGCGCCATCGCCGCCACTACCTTGGCACCCGCCGAACCGCGCCATCGGATCGTGCGGCCAGCCGCTGATCCAGGGTATGGAGCGAATCGGGAGACACGGGCGGCGGGTGGGTCGGTAGTGAAGAGGGGTCAGCGATGGACGACCGTCGCGGCCGGCGCGGCGACGGGGCACCGAGCGGCCGATCGCGGGGTACCAACTGCTGGCGCGGAGGTCCAACGGGCAGAAGTCCCGTGCTGCGGAGCTGCCGGTCATTTACGGACCATAAAGCATGTGTTATATTGCCGTTGCTGCGACCTCTACCTACTGGAATGGAAACCCCGTGAAAGACACGAGATCTGGCCGCAAGACGAACGCACCCCGCTTGCAGGACACGGTCCGTCTGTCCGCCGATGGGCTGGCCAAGGTGTTGGGCGACCTCGAGGCACGTGTCATGCGCGCCGTCTGGGACATCGGGCGGCCATCGCCGGCCCGGGTGGTCTACGAGCGTGTGATTCTCGAGCACGACGTCGCGCTGCTGACGGTCATCACGGTCCTGAACAAGCTCGTCGACAAGGGACTGCTGACTCGCGCCAAGCGCGATGATCTGCTGCATTTCCAGGCGGACTTGTCGGAAGAGGAGTTCATGGCCCACGCATCGCGGCGCGTCGTCGAGGGTGTGCTTTCGTTCGGCCCAGACTTCGTGGCCGCCTCGCTCGTCGATGTGCTCGCCGAGCGCGATCCAGAGCGGCTCGCCGAGCTGGGTCGCCTCATCCGTCGGCGCTTGCGGGAGCGGGGCAAGGCGTAGTGCGCGCGAGCCTGTCCTACCTGCCCCAGTCGGTGACGGCACGCGAGGAGTCGCGTCGGCGAATGCTGCTCCTGAGTATCGGGGCACTCACACTTCTCAGCACGAGCCCGGTATTCGGCCACCATCTGGCGCAGGGGGCTGACGAGGCGTTCCTCCGTAACGTGGACCACATCGGTCAGCTGTGTCTGGTGGCACTGCACCTGATGCTCGCCCCGGTTCACGGGGTGTTCCACTTTCTGCTGATTGGCGGCGTCGCGTACGCGAGCTGGGACCGGTTCCACGCGTGGTGGCGCACCCGCCGCGTGCTCGAGCCCCTCGATGCCGGGCTCTCGATCCCGGGTGACGTGTTCTGGACCGCCGCGGTCGACGCCGGAATCGACCCCCGCGCCGTCCGTGTCGTCGATGGGCTCCCCAATCCCGCGTTCACGGTCGGCTGGCTGCGCCCCCGCGTCTACGTCGCGCGGCAGCTGGCGCAGCGGCTCTCGCGGGCGGAGCTCGTGGCAGTGCTCGCGCACGAGGGAGCGCATGTGATGCGTCGGGACCCGCTCCGGCTGTCCGTGCTCCGCTTCTTCGCGCTCACGCTCTTCTGGATCCCTGCCCTCAAGCGTCTCGCTGACGACGTGGCCGATGAGGCAGAGATCCAGGCGGACGATCGGGCCGCCGGCAGCGACCCCCTGGTCCTGGCATCCGCGATCCTCGCGGTCGCCGACTGGACGCCACACCGAGCGTCGATCCCTGGCGCGGTCGGCTTCACCCGCCACGATATCCTTGAGCGACGGGTTCGTCGGTTGGCGGGCGAGGACGCGGCGAGCCGCACCCACGTGACGTGGCGATCGCTGGTCGGTGCCGCCGCCGCCCTCGCGCTCGTCTGGACGTCGGGTGTCGTTGTCGCCCACCCGCTCCCAGGGCAGACACCGCACGCGGCAGGTGAGCACACCGGCGCGGTCGAGGGGCGACCGGACTGTACGAAGCACGCCGGCCCCGCGTTGGTGCATCTGTTCTGCGAGGGGCGCCCGCTCGGGGCCCCACATCAGCGCTGCCTGCACGCGGATGTGTAGCGAACGTGCCGCTCGAGCTTCCACCCAACAGGAGTAGTCAATTGATGCGTCGCTTTACCGCTTCGCAGCTCGCCTCGGGCGCGCTGCTTACGATCGTCCTCGCCGCGCCGTCTCGCCTCGCAGGACAGCAGGGGCGTGTTGTTCCCGCGACTCCGCGGACCGCCGCCATGCAGTCGGGCGACCAGGCTCGGGTGGCGGCGACGATCCGGGCGTTGTTCGCTGCGGCCGAGCGCAACGATCTGG
>JBBQHX010000315.1:0-3888 GCA_038324385.1 Gemmatimonadales bacterium
CCCACTCGTCGAGCAGGCCGAGGCCGCATACTCCGCGGCGCAGGCCGTCGTGAGCGGGGCACGCGGCAGCTACCTCCCGACCGTCGACCTGAACTACCGGCGCAACGGAAGCGGCTTCGATCCCGGCTACGGCTTCGGCGGGGGAAATCTCGCCCAGAGCAACACGTGGACGCTCGGCGTCTCGCTGCCGGTGTTCAACAACTTCGCCCGGGAAGATCAGCTGACCCGTGCGCGAGTGCAGGCGGATGTCGCCGAGGCCAACCTCCGCGATGCCCGCTTCCTCTCCCGCCAGAACCTCGTCCAGCAGATTGGCGTGCTGCGGACCGCCGAGGCGCGGGTACGGATCCAGCAGGCGAGCGTGGCCGCGGCTCTGGAGGACGTACGCGTGCAGCAGCAGCGGTACAACCTCGGCGCCTCGACCCTGCTCGACCTGCTGACTTCGCAGTCGGCGCTCAACTCGGCCCGCGCTGCCCTCATCCAGGCGCGGCTCGACTATCGCACCGCACGCGCGCAGATCGAGGCCATCATCGGACAGGAATTGGAGTAACGCGGCTATCGGCTAGCCGCTATCGGCTATCAGCTTGTACGGACTGCGGCCTGCGGCCGCTCGGAGGCAATCCACGTTGCGTAGCGCTCCCCGCATGCAAGCCGCCGCGTAGCGGCGGCCCTCCGAACAAGCTGATAGCTGGTAGCCGATAGCCGATAGCTCGTTTCTGTTTCAGCTATCCATCACCAACTCGATGTCCTCGTCCAGCGCCTCCGGCTTCGTCGCGACCGAGACGATGAAGAACACGAGGATCGACGTCACGAGGGCCACTGCGGTCGCGGTGACGCCTGCAGGAAAGGTGAACCGCTTCAGGTAGGCCAGCGTCTCGAGAGTCAGCGTGATCACGAGACCCGACGCGATCGACGCGATGGCGCCGGCGCGCGTCGCCCGGCGCCAGTTGAGCCCTATCGCGAGTGCGGGGACGAGCGTCGACGCGAACAGTCCCCAGCCGAAGATGCCGAGGAATGCCACCAGCGTACCCGAGAGCTGTGCGATCACCGCAGCCGCGATCGCGATCACCACGGTCCAGATGCGACCCCACCGGAGTTCGTTTGCGACCCGGAACCCGAACGCCACCGGCAGATCATGGGTGAGCGCCGCAGCCCCCACGTTCATGAACGAATTGACGGTGCTCATGATCGCCGCGGCGACGCCCGAGAAGACGAGGGCCGCCAGCAGCAGCGGGGTGTAGCCAAGCAGGAACGTCGGTGTCGCGGCATCGGGGGTGGCGAGGGGAGGCAGTTCCCCGCGCAACACGAGTGTCTTCGTCACGAGCCCGACACCGAAGAAGATCAGGAGCGTCACCACGAGCGCGAGCGTCATCAGCAACGGATACCACCGCAGGCGACGCGGATCGCGCAGCATGTAGAACTTGTGCACGACGTGCGGCTGTCCCAGCACCCCCAGGCCGAACACGAAGAAGAAGCTCAGCGCCGCGAGCGGCGTCAGCTTTCCCCACGGCCCGAGGAACGCGGGATCGCTCGCGAGGATGGTTGCCGACATCGCGGCCATGCCACCTCCGGCTTCGAGCGCGTACACGAAGACCAGGGCCGACGCCGCCGCCATGAGCGCCCCCTGCAGCAGGTCGGTGTAGATGCCAGCGAGGATGCCACCCGACACCGTGTAGGCGAGTGTCACGAGCATGCCGATCCAGATCGATGGCGCCAGCCCGATGCCGAATATCGCGTCGATCACGAGGCCAAGCGCGAGGATGTTCGTCGCCATGTAGCCGACGATGGCGATCAGCATGGCCACGGCGGCAAGGCCCTGTGCCGCACGCGAACGATACCGCGCGCCGATGGCATCGGGGATCGTCAACAGCCCGCGCGCCTCGCCGAGCAGTCGCATGCGCTTGGCGAGCACCCACGCCGTCATGGAGTTGGTGATGGTCGCCGGCATGACGATGAACACCGCGCCCATGCCGATGGTGTACACCAGGCCAGGGCCGCCCACGAAGATGAAGCCGCTCAGCGTGGCCGCCATCGCCGCGATCGCCAGCGCCCAGAGCCCGATGCCCTGGCCGGCGAGAAAGAAGTCGCCTGCCGTGCGTGTCCGCCGCGCGGCCCACACGCTGATTGCCGCCACGCCCGCGAAGTAGAGGATCGCGACGCCGATCACCGTGGGTCGCGCAAGCGGAGGTACCAGCGTGGCCTGCAGCAGGAATGCGCTCACGACCCACCCGCCGCACCGCCGTCGACGCCTCGCGTGGTTCCATCATTCGCCGGCGACAGCGGCACCCGGTTGCGGATCGCTGCCAGGCGCGCGCGAAACGTGGCGAGGTCCGCATCGGACAAGGTGACCCGGTCGAACGTCATCGCGTACGCAACGGGCAGCAGGAATACCGGCAGCAGGCCGATGCCGTAGATGAGGATTGCCGCGCGCCGGGGAAGACCAAGCCAGACCGGTTCCCCCCCCGCGGGCGGCGTGAGTCCGAGCGCGAGGCAGAACCCGCCGGCAATCACGATGAACGCCGCGCCGAACACCCACGCCAGCGGACCGAGGGCGCGGTCGGCGCGGGATGCGCCGAACATCATGGCGCTCACCATGGCCAGGGCCGTCCCCACAGCCATGAGCCATGGGGCCCATGAGGGGGTGCCGGCTGGCACGAACGCCGATCCGTAGGCAATGGCGATGAGGAGGGTGGCGACGAAGAAGCCGAGGAGCCCGGTGCGGGAGTGCATTCGTTCGAGGTCGCGTTAGGGGAGTGGGGTAGGCCTGACTGTCGTATTGGTGCGAGTGGCAGGGCGCCACCGTGAAAGGGCAAAAAAGCTTGGCTGTCGTATCAGTGCGAGTGGCAGGGCGCCACCGTGAAAGGGCAGTGTTGGCTGACGTATCGGTGCAAGTGGTGGGGCGCCACCGTGGACGCAATGAATTTGGCGGATCACGGCGGCGCCCCGGCACTCTCGCCTCAGCCGACACTCGACGTTGCCGTTCCACGGCCGCGCTTCTGTTCTCTCGCCTCCAACAGCCACTCAATATTGCCGTTCCACGGCCGCGTCCCGGCGCTCTCCCGCCAGGCGCCACTCAACTCAAGATTGCCGTTCCACGGCCGCGCTCAGGCACTCTCCCCCGCGCCACCAGTTCGATATATTTAGATATATCTCCGATATAACGAGGCCAGCCCATGTTCTTCCGCGAACGTCATTGGAACGCTCCCGCCGCCCGTCGTGCCCGCTGGGGCTTCGAGGACCTGCTCGACGACCTCTGGGGAGGCGGGCGCCCCCGCCGTCCCCGGCCTCGCCAGGGCGGCGGGCGGATGTTCGGACAGGGAGACCTCAAGTTCGTCATCCTCCGCCTCCTGGCCGAGAAGCCGCGCCACGGCTACGACATCATCAAGGAGCTCGAGGAGCGGTCAGGCGGCACCTACTCGCCCAGCCCGGGCACGGTCTACCCGACCCTCGTGATGCTCGAGGACATGGGATTCGCGCGCGCCGTCCCTGAGCAAAGCGGCAAGAAGATCTACTCGATCACCGACGAGGGGCGTGCCCATCTCGCCGAGCACGGTGGCACCGTTGATGACATCTTCGAGCGCATGGCGAAGGTGGTGGAGGGCTTCTTCGATGCACCGATGGGCGAAGTCCATGCCGCCTTTCGCCGAGTCGGCAAGGCAGCGTACGGGACTGCGACCCGGAACGTCCGGAATCCCGAAGTCCTGAACGAGGTCAGTGAGATCCTCGATCGCGCGGCCCGCGAGATCGGCGCACTGGGCTCCGACTCGCCCCGAGCGGACAAACAAGCAGGCTGAGCATCGCTGGACTCCACCTCGCGGGGCGCTCGCTTTCTGCCGGACCACGATTCCTGTCGTGGTCCGGTTTTTTTGCCTTGACGATGTCAGACGAACC
>JBBQHX010000316.1:0-3872 GCA_038324385.1 Gemmatimonadales bacterium
CTTCAGCTATTCGTCGCCCGTGACGCCGCAGTCGGTCTACGACTACGACATGGCGGCTCGCACGCGCACGTTGCTCAAGACGACCGAGGTCCTCGGCGGCTACGACCCGAGCCTCTATCGATCCGAGCGAATCTGGGCGACCGCCGCGGACGGCGTGCGGGTGCCGGTGACGCTGATGTATCGCGGCACGCTGGAGAAGGACGGGTCGCGCCCAGTCTTGCTGTACTCATATGGGTCGTATGGATCCAGCGTTGATCCGGGCTTCTCGTCCGCGCGGCTGAGCCTGCTCGACCGCGGCGTGGTCTGGGCGATCGCGCACATCCGCGGCGGCCAGGAGATGGGACGCCAGTGGTATGACGACGGCAAGCTGCTCAACAAGAAGAACACGTTTACCGATTACATCGCCGTCGCGCAGCATCTGGTAGACGAGCGCTACACCGCGCCGGATCGCCTCGTCGGCAACGGCGGAAGCGCCGGCGGTCTCCTCATGGGCGCGGTCGCGAACATGCGACCCGACCTGTTCCGCGCCATCGTCGCCGAAGTCCCGTTCGTCGACGTGATCAACACCATGCTCGACGCCTCCATTCCGCTCACGGCGCAGGAATGGGAGCAGTGGGGGAATCCGCGCGATTCGACGTACTACGAGTACATGCGGTCGTACTCGCCCTACGACAACGTGGAGCGCAAGGCATATCCGGCGATGCTCATCACCACCGGACTCAACGATCCGCGTGTCGCCTACTGGGAACCGGCGAAGTGGGCCGCACGATTGCGCGCCATGAAGACCGACTCGAACCCGCTACTGCTGCGGACGAACATGGGCGCGGGGCATGGCGGCGCCTCGGGCCGCTACGACGCGCTGCGCGAGGTCGCGCTCCGCTACGCCTTCATTCTCGACCAGCTCGCCCCGGCGCTCCCCCGCCCGGCGATGTAGGCGCGCCGCGAGGGGATGGTGCGGCGGCCGGGACGGCGTTGTCTGCCGGGTCGCCCGGGTCTACCTTCCGAGGCTGGCGCCGGTCGCATGCCGCGGGGCGCCATCACAGTTGAAGCCTCCCGACCTCATGTCTGATCCGTCTCGTCAGCCGGTGATCGTCTCCGCCGCTCGCACGCCGATCGGTCGCTACCTCGGCGCGCTGAGCGCCCTGACGGCGCCCGATCTCGGTGCGATCGCGATCCGTGACGCCGTCCGCCGCGCCGGCCTCGATCCGGCCGCCGTGCAGGAAGTGATCATGGGCAACGTGCTCCAGGGGGGCGTGGGGCAGGCACCCGCCCGCCAGGCCGCGCTCAAGGGCGGCATCCCGGCCGAAGCGTCGGCGCTCACGATCAACAAGGTGTGCGGCTCCGGGCTCAAGGCCGTGATGCTCGCCGCGCAGGCGATTCGCGCCGGTGATCTCGACGTGGCCATCGCGGGCGGGATGGAGTCCATGTCCAATGCGCCGCACTACGTCTATGGCATGCGCGGCGGCATCAAGCTCGGCGACCAGACGCTCGTCGACGGGATGATCCGCGACGGGCTGTTCTGCGGCTCGTGCGGCGTGCACATGGGCGGGCACGCCGAGCACACCGCACGGAAGGCGAACGTCACGCGTCAGGCGCAGGACGAGTTCGCGGCGCAATCGCACCAGAAGGCCGTCGCGGCGCAGGAAGCGGGGAAGTTCGACGCCGAGATCGTGCCGGTGGAGATTGCCGGCCGCAAGGGATCGGTGACGGTGGCGCAGGACGAGGGGCCGCGCAAGGAGACCACGGCCGAGTCGCTGGGCAAGCTGCGCCCGGCGTTCCCGAAGGATGCGCCCAAGGATCTCGCCCCCGAGGCGCACAGCGTCACGGCTGGCAACGCGTCGAGCCTCAACGACGGTGCGGCCGCGCTGGTGGTCGTGTCGGAAGCGTACGCGCTCGCGAACGGCCTCACGCCGCTTGCCCGCGTCCGCGCCTACGCGACGGGCGGCACCGAGCCGAACGATCTCTTCTTCGCCCCGATCAATGCCGTGCGCAACCTGATGAAGAAGGAAGGCACGACCATCGGCGACTACGATCTGATCGAGGCGAACGAAGCGTTCGCGTCGCAGGCGCTGGCCAACGGCGCCGGGCTGGACTGGGCGTGGGATCGCGTCAACGTCAATGGCGGTGCGATTGCGCTCGGTCACCCGATCGGCGCGAGCGGCGCCCGCGTCCTGACGACGCTGTTGTACGCCATGCAGGATCGTGATGCAAGCACGGGCCTGGCGACGCTCTGCCTTGGTGGCGGAGATGCGGTGGCCCTCAGCGTGGAGCGGATGAACTGATGACGACCCCCCGTGTTCTCGCGCGTCCGGCGTCAGGCCGCGTCGCCCTTGCCGGCGTCGTCGGCTTCGCGATCGCGCTCGCCGCGGCGTCGCAGGTGGCCATTCCGCTCCCCGGTACCCCGGTGCCGCTCACTCTTCAGCCGATGCTGGTGGTGCTCGCCGGTCTCTGGCTCGGCCCGCGCCTGGCTGCCGCGAGCATGGTGCTGTACCTGACCGCTGGCGCACTCGGGCTCCCGGTGTTCACGCCGTTCGGCCTTCCCGGCGCGGCGCGCCTGCTCGGTCCGACGGGCGGCTATCTGCTCGCCTATCCGGCGGCGGCAATGCTCACCGGAATCCTCGCGGCACGCCTCGCCGGCTACCCGGGACGGCTGGTCGCGTCGGTGGCCGGTATGGCCGTGCTCTATGTGGGCGGCCTTGCCCAGTTGATGCTCCTCACCGGCAGCGCGACGCTGGCCGTGGTGCTCGGCATCGTACCATTCGCCCTCGCCGACGGCGTCAAGGCGATTCTGGCGGCGGCCCTGTCGCGCGACGCGGCACCGCGGGGCTGATCGACGCCCGCGCCGCACCCGCCTGCCGGTGATGTACGACGTGATGCACGACGCCAGCGGTGCGCTCCGCGCACCCTGGCGTATCGTCGTTTTCGTCTCCAAAGCCGTGCTGCTGGCGATGGTTTCAGGCAGCGTGCAGTCAGCGGCGGGGGAAGAGGGGACGGCGGTCGCGCTCGCCGCGGCGGTGCTCGCCGCGCACTGGGCGATCTTTCGCCTCGGCGGCCGGGGAAGCTGGGAGAGCGTGGGACTGGGCCGCGACGCGGCGCGCCCATCGCTGCTCGCCGAAGGCACGCTGATCGGCGCCATCGCCATCGCCGGGCCGACGCTAGCCCTCGTCGCGGTCGGGTGGTTCTCCTTCCAGTCGTCGGACCCGGGGAGCAGCCTGGTCGCCGCCCTGCGACTGGCCCTGCTCCTCCTGCCGGCGGCGCTCTGGGAGGAACTGTTCTTCCGCGGTTACGTGTTCTCCACGATCCGCGAGTCCTGGGGCGCGCCGGCTGCACTGGTGCTGACGAGCCTGGCATTCGGGCTGCTTCACCTGGCAAATGCCGGCGCTAACTTGCAGGCCATCACCCAGGTGACGCTGGCCGGGGTCTGGCTCGGGGCCGTCTTCCTGGCGACGCGGAGCCTGTACGCAGCCTGGGCGGCGCACTTCGCCTGGAACTGGACACTGGCGGCGTTGCTCCATGCACCGGTGAGCGGAATTCCATTCCCGGTGCCGGACTATCGACTGGTCGACACCGGGCCCGGATGGGCCACCGGCGGCGTCTGGGGACCCGAAGCGGGCGCCTTCGCGCTGGCCGGGATGGTGCTGACGATGATCTATCTGTTTACGCGGCGTGCGCGCCGCGGGGAGCGTTGAGCATGGCCGACCGGATCGCGGTCATCGGGGCAGGGCAGATGGGGAACGGGATCGCGCACGTCTTTGCGCAGGCCGGTCACCCGGTGCGCATGATCGACGTCTCCGCCGACGCGGTCGAGCGCGGGCGGGCGACGATCACCAAGAATCTCGATCGACAGCTCAAGAAGGGCGCGATCGACGAAG
>JBBQHX010000317.1:0-3841 GCA_038324385.1 Gemmatimonadales bacterium
AGTGACCGGAGATCCACCCTGAGCTTGCGATCCTTCAGGCACAGGCGGCAAGCACCGGCGTTGGCTGATGTGCTTGGACGGGCGCGCAGCTTACAATGGGCGATTGATGGAACCTCGCACGCATCAGCCTTCGCCTTGATCCTGGATCGCGATGAAGCCAACGTCGGGCGACCGCCGAGTGTGCCTAACTGACGTGTCGCCTGTGGAGGCAACTGCCCATGGTCCCCTATCCGATCCTCCACACATGCCGATCGGCCGCCATCGCCGTCGCGTGCACGATCCCGGCCGGTTGTGCCGACCGAGGAGCCGACGACGTCGCCGACCGTGCCCGCCGGATCGATCACCAGCGCGCCCATGAACGATCGTTCATTGAACGTGCCCTGGGGGCTGGCCGCCTCGGCACCGGCGCCGGGCGGCAACGTCTGACCGTAGACAAAGGATGTCACCTCCTCCGTCGGCGTGAAACGAGCCTCGCCCGTCTCGCCGGGAGGGATGACGACCGGCTCGGAGAAGGCGAACGCCGGAAACGGTCCCGCCCCCGGTGGCGGACCTGCCGACGGGGCAATCGAGGTTCGGTCAAGCAGGCCGCGCACGGCGATCGGCCGCTCGCGCGTGTTGCCGATGGTCGCGCGGATGGTCACGCGGATGGGCGTGCCGGCGGCAGCCCGGATCAGCGGACCCGGAATCTGCGGCGCGCGGCACCTGCGGAGCGGCCTCCTGGGCGTCTGGCGGGACGGCGGCGAAAAGCAGCAGAACGAGTGCGGCGAGTCCCGCCGGACGCGGAGCACGCATGTGGCGTCTCATCATCGCTCCCCCGTCCGAAAGTTCACCTTTGCGGCCTCTGCCGCTGCCCGCTCAGCGTCCGCCAGCGGGTCGCGTTCACACTCGTTCACACTGTAGAGTGACAGGGAAAGGGCCGGAACGGGATCAGAGGTGCGGTCGATGTCACAAGCGTCTCTCGTCGCGAAGGTGTCCGGACGTTTCTACGTCGTTCAGCGAGCTTCGTTCGTCACTGCCCGGCGGTAGACCACCTTGCCGGATATCGCTTCGCGAGCAACCTCGATCTCTTCGATCCCGGCAGACAGCCAGATCCGCCCTTCCGATGCCCGACCGACGAGTCCCAGCACCTCCGCCTCACCATCGGCCGCGCGGTAAAGGATGATGTCCCCCTTGGCGATCGGGCGGGCGCGCGAGCGATCCGTCACCACGACGGCGCTGGCAACGTCGCCAGCGGCGACGGAGAAACGTCGGCCCCTGACGTCGATCGGATGAAAAGCACCACGAACACGACGAAGCCGAGTGCGAGCGGAAGCATCAGAGTTGCGGGGATCCCGCCCACGCGCCCGAGGAGCAGGTATCCAACGAGGATCGCCACGGCGTTGTTCGCGGTATGGGCAAGAGCCGCCGCGAGGCTCGATCCGGTGCGCGCCATGATGATGCCGAACACGAGGCCGAGAAAGATCGCGGGAATCACCGTCGTCGGCGCGAGGTGGAACACACCGAAGCGGACGGCCGTGACCACCACCGCGTACACCTGCCCCCGCCGCTCGAGCACTCCCTGGATCGCCCCCCGGAACAGGACCTCTTCGCAGATTCCGGCCAGGACGGCCCCGACGAACAGCCGCGCGATCATCGACCCCACGGTCATCGAAACGGGTGCCGACGCTCCGCCCGCCGGCAGGGAAAGTCCCGCAGGAAGGAGTTGATGGATCGCGACAGCGACCCCCCACCCGGTCGCTCCCACCGCGACCGCGAGGAGAGCGATTCGCGGAGAAACCGGCGTCCAGTGAAGCGCATTTCGAACGGGCAACCCCGTCTTCCGGGCGAACCACCAGGCGGGGCCAAAAATCAGCAGGATCTTGGTGAACGCGAGCCCCCCGATGGGCCATACCGCCTGTGCTCCGAAGCCGAGCGTGACGACCAGAAAGAGGCTGGTCAAGAAGAGGAGGTAGGCAGGAGCGATGGAAGTCTGCACGGTCCCTCCCGAAAAGGTCAGTCCTGCAATCAGCGCTGCGCGCTCACGACCCCATTCACGTCCGCAGCGTAAAGCTTACATTCTCTAAACTCTGTCATTTCTTTTCCCTAAACTCTGTCGCAGGCTGAGCCAGTCCGTTCCACGTTAGCGCCGTTCCCAGAGGACTGGGCCCATGTCATGGGGAGGCGCAGGAGGATGCTCAGCATGTCGGATCGACACGCCGTGCAGGCGTTGCTCCACGCGGGGCAGTCGCCCCGCCAGATTGTGCACCAGCTCGGGATCTCGCGCCGCACGGTGCACCGGATCGCGCTCGAGCCCGCGGTGGCGACGATCGACGATGCGGCGGCACGCGCCGCGCGCGGCATTGGACGCCCGGGACTGCCGACCGCCGTGCGCGCGCAGGTGCAGGCCTGGCTCACCGACGCCCCCGCTCTCCCGCCCGGCGAGGTGCAGCGGCGGCTGCATGAGGCGGGGACGCCACTGGGGCTCTCGACGATCTATGGCTTGCTCGGCACCGTGCGGCCCACGATCCCGACCAAGGTCATGGTCCGCTTCGAGGGCGTGGCCGGGGAGTTTGCGCAGTTTGATTTTGGCGTCGCCGATGTGCGACTCACGGGCGACACGCCGACGGCGCGTGTGCGACGGCGCCTGCACTTCGCGGCGTATCGCCTCAAGTGGTCGCGCTTCCTCCACGTCGTGCTCGTCCCGAATGAACGGGTCGAGGCGCTCGTGCGTGCGCTGCTCGCGAGCTTCGCGGCCAGTGGCGGCGTGCCACTCCGAGTGGTGTTTGACAATCCGAAAACGGTGGTGCGGCGGCGCGAGGCGGGGCGACCTGTGTGGAATGCGACGCTCGCCCAAGCGATGCTGGACTACGGCTCGAGCATTGAGCGGTGCACCCCGCACGCCCCCGAGCAAAACGGGAAGATGGAGCGCTGGAATCAAACCGTGAAAGACACCACGATTCGGCCCAACGCACCGGGCGCGCTCGACGAAGCGCGGCGGCTCGTCGCCACCTTCGTCGCGCATTACAATTCGAAGCGGCTGCACAGCGCCATCGGCTACATCACGCCAGCCGACAAGCTGGCTCGCCGGGACACCGCGATCTGGGCCGCACGCGACCAACAGCTCGAAGCAGCGAGGGACCGGCGCCGGGAACGACGCCAGCAAGGCCGCGAGGAAACCGAACGACTGGAAGCCGCCGTCTAAAGTGCCACAACAACCGAGTCACATTTCCGCTGATCCAAGACACCTGGAGCTGTCGGCGCCGTGGCAGGTCGAGCGTGTGGAGGTCCGCATGGAGCCGAGTGAGGTTGAGGTGTGGGTGGGTGCCGAGGTGGGGACCCCGCACACGTGCCCAGACTGCGCGGCGGTGAGCGCGATCCATCATCATGTCGAGCGGCGCTTGCGCCACTTGGATACCTGTATGTTTCGGACGGTGCTCTGCGCCAGAGTGCCGCGGGTGCGCTGCGCGACGCACGGCGTGCGGACGACGCTGGTGCCGTGGGGCCGAGCCCGGGTCAGGCAGTGGACCGTGATCCGTACCGGCCAGCCGGACTACAGCGCGCTGCTGGAGGCGTTCCTCGCCGACGTGCTGTCCGCGCGAACGCGAGGCGCGGCACGTGTGCTTGAATCGGGGGCATGCATGTCAGTCGCACGGTTGCACGTGTCCAGCCAGTAGCCGAGCAGGGCAAGCAGGCCCGCGCCGACGACGACTCTTGCCGCCACGAAGGCATCCAAAGCGTCACCTGTCCGACTCGCGCGCCAATCCTCATCGCTCCAGTTCTCATAGTAGAGATCACTCGCCCGGCCGCAGAGGGTTCGTGCTGCTAGATCGAGGTCCGCAGGGAAGTAGAGCGATCGCTGGCG
>JBBQHX010000318.1:0-3802 GCA_038324385.1 Gemmatimonadales bacterium
ACTATTTCGAGAACCTCACGCGCGCTGAGTTTGGGTTCCGGCCGGTCGGGTCTGGATGGGTTAGTGAGACTCTACTGGCGCAGATCGTCGCGCGGTTGCTCCCTACCCAGACGATCGTTCGGCACCTACGCCCGGATTGGCTCGGTGGATTGGAGCTGGACATTTTCCTCCCCGACCTTCAGCTCGGCATCGAATATCAGGGGCAGCAGCACTCGCGGGCGGTAGCAGCGTGGGGCGGCAAAGCCGCCCTACGTGCGGTCCAGGCTCGGGATGCTGAAAAGCTGGCGCGGTGTGCCGCCCGAGGAGTTCGGCTCGTTACGGTCGATTATACCGAGCCTTTGACCGAAGAGCACATCCGCGACCGGTTGGGCCTGGAGTCGAGTTGAACCGGAATGACGATCCGCGCCGACAGCCCGCGCTGCCAACTTATTGCCAACTCAGCGCCGGTTTTCGACTGAATGCCAGAAGCCCAGCCGCGCCGTAAAGCGTTGCCGGGCTTCTGTTTACACCAATCGGGACGGCGGGATTTGAACCCGCGACCCCCTGAACCCCATTCAGGTGCGCTACCGGGCTGCGCTACGTCCCGTCGCGATGCCGAGCACTCCCCCGCCCCGCGCCCGCGATCAGAATCGACAGTATAGCGTCCCCACCCCCCGTCGACAACCGGCCCCCGCGCGCCAGTCATCCGATGGCGTCCACCGAGTCCACGCTCCGCGCCCCTCGAGGCGCCCGGTCGCGGCCACCGCGGAGCAGCCGCCGAAGCAGCCAGAGCCCCGCCCAGATCGGCACCACCACGAACAGTGCGACCTTGGCGACCACGAGCAGCAGTCCCATCCCGACCCCGAGCAGCGCGACCACCACCCCGACCACCGCCGCGCCGACCGCGAGGGCGACGACGACGGGCAGTCCGACCAACGCGAGGACGATCAGCGCCGGCACGGCAATCATCGCCAGCACGCCGAGCAGCGGCAGCCCGACCGCGAGCAGCACGATCGCCGCCGGCACGGCCAGGACCAGCAACACGGTCCCCCAGATGAGCAACTTGATCAGTGTCCACATCGCGGCTGGCCTCCTCCGATCGGGTCTCCTCCCCCTACGCCGCCGACCGTGACCGGTTTCGCCCGCTCGATTGCCGCGGCTGGACTCAATGGCTCACGAGCCCGTCCACCCACTCGTCAGCCGACGCGACCCGGCCGAACCAGAACTCCCCGAACTCCGCGTATTGGGCGCTCACTTCGTCGAAGCGCATGTCCGTGACCAGGCGCTTCACCTCCAGCGGATCGCGCGCGAACAGCGTCACACCCCACTCCCACGCATCGAAGCCGATCGCCCCGGTGATGATCTGCATCACCCGGCCGGCGTACCGGCGGCCCGTGGTGCCGTGGGTCTGCATGAGGCGGCTGCGCTCGTCGAGCGAGAGGGCGTACCAGTTCTGCCCCACGGCCCGCCGCTTGGACATCGGATAGAAGCAGACCCAGGGCATCTCGGGCGGCACCGGCGGGTAGAGGCGGCGACGGGTGTGCGCGACCTCGCGCTCCTGTTCGGCGCGGGCAGCGAGCGCCTCGCGGTAGGCATCGTCGCCCGCGGCCCCGCCGCGTGAGGCAGCCTCACGCGCTAGCTGCGCGGTGACATGGTAGAGACCGGCCTCGGTCACGCTGAGGAAGGCATATTCCGCTCGCATCCACCGCGTCAGCGTGAGGCGCTTGACCGCGCGCTCGGCCTCGGCCAACGCCTCCAGCGTCGACCGGAAGTGCATGAACAGAACGTCGGAGGTCGACCCGACGAGCGGCACGATGACCGTCCAGCCATCGTCGGAGGAGGTGCCTTGCGCGATCGCGGCGAGCACGCGCCGCGCCTCGGCGATGGCAGTGTCGCGCACATCACTATCCGCGGTGGCGAGGGCGGCGTGGTCGATCGCGAAGGTCTGATGCGAGGCGTACCACCCCTCGAGGGTCTCGGGGGGGAGAGCGGCGGTCGTGGTCATGTCGGCGGATCTCGGCGTAAATCGCGGTGGTGGCGCGCGTCCCGCGCAGACGGAAGGTACACGCCCCGCACCGCCCCCCGGGACGCGGGCCATCCTCGGCAGGCGGGCGAGTGGCGGTCCGGCTAGATTTCGCGCGTTCGGCGACACCGCACGGAGCTTCGCCGGCCGCCGACATCCCTTCCGAGGCCCACTAGAGATGACCACGACCGCGCAGCCCCGCACGGGGACGAACACGCCCGTCTCCAACTTCATCCGCCACCAGTTCCGCCACTTCAACGCCGCCGCACTGGTCGACGCGGCCGACGGCTACCGCGCGCATCTCGATGGTGGCGGACAGATGATGATCACCCTCGCCGGCGCGATGAGCACGGCGGAGTTGGGAATCTCGCTGGCCGAGATGATCCGGCAGGACAAGGTCCAGGCGATCACCTGCACCGGCGCGAATCTCGAGGAGGATCTGTTCAACCTCGTCGCGCACGACTTCTACGAGCGCGTGCCGCACTACCGCGACCTCACGCCGGCCGACGAGCAGGACCTGCTCGACCGGCACATGAACCGCGTCACCGATACGTGCATCCCCGAGATGGAGGCGATGCGTCGCCTCGAGTCGGCGGTGCTCGAGGAGTGGGTGGCGGCCGACCAGGCGGGCGAGCGCTACTTCCCGCACGAGTTCATGTACCGCGTGATTCGCAGTGGGAAGCTCGAGCAGCATTATCAGATCGACCCGAAGGACTCGTGGATGATCGCCGCCGCCGAGAAGAACCTGCCGATCTGGGTGCCGGGCTGGGAAGACTCGACGATGGGCAACATGTTCACCGGCCACTGCATCTCGGGCGACGTCAAGAACGTGCACACCGTGCGCACCGGCATCGAGTACATGATGACGCTTGCCGACTGGTACACGACGACGAGCGAGTCGGCGACGATCGGCTTTTTCCAGATCGGCGGCGGCATCGCCGGCGATTTCCCGATCTGCGTCGTCCCGATGCTCCATCAGGACTTGCAGCGCGGGAACATCCCGGTCTGGGGCTACTTCTGCCAGATCTCGGACTCGACGACGAGCTACGGGTCGTACTCGGGCGCGGTGCCGAACGAGAAGATCACGTGGGGCAAGCTTGCGGTGGACACGCCGAAGTACGTGATCGAATCGGATGCGTCGATCGTGGCGCCGTTGATGTTTGCTTTGATTCTCGAGATCTAGTAAAGCTGAGTTCGGTGTTGGCGGCGGGGGGGTGGTGTTTGTCTGGTTGTTACTGATTGGAACCGCAGAGGACGCAGAGGACACAGAGGACGCAGAAAACGGCCGCACCGGGTGACTCGCGCGACGGGAGCGTGGAATAACGGCTTTGGTGGCTGCGTGCGACGGAAGCTCCAACCCGTAAAAGCACCGTCGCGTCAGCACCTCCGTCCGAGGGGACCACGGCTGACTGCTGGCGGTGCCGTTCCCCTCAGACGCGCGAGGCTCAACGCTGCGATGCCGCTTGCGCCACCAGTCGAGTCCGGCCCGCGAAAGCCGTCCTCTGCGTCCTCTGCGGTTGAAAACCGGTACGAGCCAAGACGAACCCCAGACTACCCCGCCCCCACACAGTCAACGCCGCTGCGAATCACCCCGCCGTCGAATCGTCAGGCGCCTCCGTAGCGCCGCCAACGACCACACCCGCGTGCAGCGTCCGATGGACCGGACACCGATCGGCGATCTCGAGCAGCCGCGCCCGCTGCTCGTCGTCGAGCGGGCCGTTGAGGATGATCGCCCGCTCCACGCGGTCGATGCGGACGGGCTCCCCTTCGCAGCGGGCCTGATCCTCGCCATGCACGCGG
>JBBQHX010000319.1:0-3800 GCA_038324385.1 Gemmatimonadales bacterium
GCACACCATCATCAGCGCGGACGCGGTCTGATGGCACGTGGCGGCGGGTTGAAGGTCACGGCGGACGTCACCGGCATGCGCAGCTTCGTCGTGGCGCTCCGCATGCTCGACCCCGCGGTCCGTCGCCGGGCCGCCGCCGCGGTCCGCGTCTCGACGGAATCGGCCACCACCGCCGCACGCCGGAACGTCCCCGTCTCCGGACCCGAGGATCGCAAGGCCAAGCACCGCGCAGGGCCGGGCGAGCTCCGCGACACGATCCGGTCGGACTACGCCGGCGAGGGGCTCGTGGGATTCGTGAAGGCCGGCCAGGGGAAGCTCAAGCGCCGCTCGAAGCGGACGGCCGCCCCGAAGCGCCTTGGCCCCGAGCGGCTTCGCACCTTCATGGGCCGGCTGCAGCGCGAGGCCATCGCGATGGACGCATCGCGCGCATCCGGGGTCTACGCGATGGTCGTCGAATACGGCGCGCAGGACCGCCCGGCGAAGCCGTACATGCGCCCCGCAGCGAACGCCGAACGCGGACCGCACACCGCCCGTCTGGCCGCCGCGCTCCGGCGCTCCGTCGATGACGCGGCCACGGCCGCCCGCGGGGTGAGCGATTGAGCGCCTCGGCGCTTTCCGTGATTCAGTCGGCGATCTATGCCGCGCTCAATGTGAGCGCCCTGACGACGCTGGTCGACCACCTGGGTGATTCGGTCCCCGAGGGATCGCACCCCGCCCGCTACGTCCTGATTGGTGAGATGGACGAGCAGCCCGACCGCACCCTCGAGGACGGGGCCGCGGGGCGTGGCCACGACGTCATGATCACGGTGCACAGCTACGCCCGCGACGTCGACACCGCGACCGGCAACAAGACTGTCCAGGCGATCAATGCGCAGGTCGTGACCCTGCTCGACGACGTGAGCCTCGCTGTCAGTGGGCACGCCACGGTGCTGTGCGAACTGGAGACGACGACGCTTATCCCGCTCGACGGGAAGTACCGCCACATCGCCACCGATTTCCGCGTCGTCGTGGAGGACGCATGAAGCCCCGCGAGCGTCGCGCCGTGATCGCGCAGCTCATGGCGCACCGGGACACACTCCTGGCCGCCGCGACGCAGACCGAGGCGACGCTGATCCTGTTGGGCGTGGACCCGGAGCAGCTCGGCCAGCCCACGGCCGACGGGCCGGGCGACGGCTGCCCGCACCCGCTCGACCAGATCGCCGACGCGAGCACGCTCGGCCAGGACGAGTACACCTGCCGCGCGTGCGGCGAATCGTTCGACCACCACCCCCACCACCCCAAGGAGTAACTCATGGCCGCCACAAAGGGACGCGCCCTGCGCGTCAAAGTCGCCACCACCGCGGGCGGCGTCTACAGTGTCGTCGTTGGAATCCGGTCCGCCACGCTCAGCATGAGCGGGCAGAACGTCGACGTCTCGACTCTCACCGACGCCGACATCGTCCGCCTCCAGGGCATCAAGGACGCGACGATCTCGATGGAGGGGAACTACGAGGCCGACGCCACGGGCCAGGGCGTGATCCGGACGGCGCTCTCCGCCGACTCCGACCTGTTCGCGCAGTTCCTGCCCGACGGCACGACCGGGTTCCGCTGGCAGGTGAAGCCGTCGAAGTACGAGATCGGCGGCGCGGTCGGGGACAAGGTGTCTGTCTCGATAGAGTTCGAGTGCTCAGGCGCCGTGACGGCGGTCTAGTCCCATGGCCGCCACTCTCGCCCGCAAGGCACGCATCAAGGTGAGCGGCGCGCCGGTGGCGGTCCTCGCCGCCGCCACCACCGCGGCCGGCAACATCGTCTACACGATCAGCAACGCCGACCGGCGCGTGATCGACCGGACGGCCGCGCTCGTCGTGAAGAACGGCGGCGTCGCCATCGCCGACACCACGACGTACACCGTCAACCGCCTGGCCGGGACGATCACGTTCGCCACGGCGGTCGTTCGGACGATCACGCTCGACTACTCCTATCTCCCGCTGTCGACCGCGGCGGAGTGCCGCTCGTTCGGATTCACTGTCACGGCGATGAACGGCGACGAGACGACGCTCGAGCACGACGACACAGTGCGGTCGCAGCTGCAGCGCGATTGCGCCGGATCGGTCGGCCGGTGGCACATCAACAGCCTCTTCCGGGACGCGCTCTCGGCGGAGACGCCGGTTGTCATCGAGATCTCCGTCGCGGCAGGCGTGACCCCGATCGCCCGCGCGTGGGCCGTGTTCCCCAAGATCGACCTCTCTGGCGCCCGCGACGGCTACGTCGAGGAGTCGGTCGAGTTCGAGGGCGCCGCCGACGCCGACGGCCGGTCCTTCACATTCCTCGAGTAACCCGAACACCACATGGCCACCACCAAGACAGACCTGCGCGCGCGGATCTTCACGCCGCGCGCACTCCCGACCCGGCTCGTCACGTCGCGTCACATGCCGGACGTCACGATCGAGATCCGGACCCTCACCTACGGCGCCCGGGCGGCGCTCGTCCGGTCATGCAAGGACGAGGAGACCGGCGACATCGACGGAATCCAGCTGACGTTCGCGGCGCTGATCGCGTGCGCCTTCGACCCCGAGTCCGGGGAGCAGGTCTTCACGAAGGGCGACGTCGAGCAGGTGGAAGGGCTGCCGAGCGTGCTGCTCGACGATTGGGCGTTCCCCGCGCTCGAGCTCAATGGGCTGGCGCCCGACGCGGTGCGGGCCGCGGTGGGAAACTCCGAAGCGACCCCGTCCTCCTCTACCAGTTCGAGCTCGTCGCTCGAGGAATCGGCGGTCGCACCGTAGGCGAGCTGCAAGAGACCATGACGATAGACGAGCTCACCCACTGGCAGGCGTACGACACGATCCGGCCCGCCGCTGATCCCGCACTCGCGGGCTCGGTGGCGGCGCTCCTGGGAGGGATGCGCTAGTGACCACCGCCGCCACGCTCTCCGTACGCATCGCAGCCAATATCAACGACTTCTCGCCCAAGCTCTCCAAGGCGGAGAAGGATTTCACGCGCGCTGCGAAGAAGATGCAGGACGTGGGCAAGGGAATGTCGATGGCCATCACGCTGCCCGCCCTCGCGGTCGGCGGGGCGATGGTGAAGATGGCGGCCGACGCGGAAGAAGCGGGCTCCAAGTTCGAGGCGGTGTTCCGGAGCAACACGCGGGCAATGGACGCGTGGGTGAAGCAGGCGCGCCAGAGCATCCCGGCGACGTCGGCCGAGCTTCGGGGGATGACGTCCGAGATTCAAGATCTGCTGGTGCCGCTCGGGATGGCACCCGCCGCCGCCCTGAAGATGACGCAGTCGGTGGCAACGCTCGCGGGCGACCTGGCATCGTTCAACAACCTGCCGATCACCGAGGCGATGGAGAAGCTGCGCTCCGGTCTCGTCGGCCAGTACGAGCCGCTGCTGAAGTTCGGTGTCGCGCTCAACGTCGCCACGGTCACGGCCGAAGCGATGCGTATGGGGCTCATCAAGAAGGGGGAGGCGCTGACAGCGGCGGCACGCGCGCAGGCCGCGTACTCGCTGATCCTCAAGGGCACGACGGCCGCGCATGGCGACGCGGCGCGGACCGCCGACTCGACATCGAACCAGATGAAGTTCCTCTCGGCCGAGGTCAGGGAGACCGCGATCGCGTTCGGCCAGGTGCTGATCCCGGCTGTCACGCCGGCTGTCGGCGTGCTTCGGGTTGTCACCCGCGGGTTCAACGATCTGTCGCCCGCGACGAAGGGGGCGGTAGTCGGGATTGTGTCTGTCGCCGCGGCAGTCGGGCCGGCCATGTACGTGACTGGCCTGTTCGCCGCCAAACTCGTCGCGCTCCGCGCCTCGCTGATCTT
>JBBQHX010000320.1:0-3791 GCA_038324385.1 Gemmatimonadales bacterium
CTAGGGAAACTCTGCACAAGAGTCGTGTAGCAGGCTAGATTTCCGGGACACGGGACGGACGAGATTCAGCCTCAGCATGGGGACGCAACCGATGAGCGAGCAGCGGACGTTGGCCAGCGTGGCGTACGAGACGAAGGGCAAGGTGACGCGCCGCGAGCGCTTCCTCGCCGAGATGGACGCCGTCATTCCGTGGACGCGGCTGCTCGCCCTCATCGCGCCGCACTACCCCAAGGCCGGCAAAGGCCGCCAGCCGATCGGGCTCGAGCGCATGCTGCGGATCTACTTCCTGCAGCAGTGGTTCGACCTGTCGGATCCGGCCGCCGAAGACATGCTCTATGATAGCGAGTCGATGCGCCGCTTCGCCCGCGTGGAGTTGGGCGAGGACACGGTGCCCGACGAGTCGACGATCCTGCGCTTCCGGCATTTGTTGGAGGCGCACCAGCTCACGACGGCGATCTTTGCCGCCGTGCTCACCGTCGGCGCCGATCAGTGTGCCGTCGCCCGTCCAGCGCCCGTCGCGGAGGGCACAGGGAATGCCCTCGGTGGTCAAGCGCTCCAGCGTCTCGGGCGGATGGTACTCCGCCGCGGAGCGCGATGACAGATCCGCGGACTCAGCGAGCCCGAGCAGCCGGCGTCCCGCGTAGTTCAGGTAGGCGATCCGTCCATCTGGACCCGCAGTGCCGACGAAATCCGTGGTGGCCTCGACGAGCGCGAGCAGGCGCGCGCGTACGTCGTCGTCTGCCTCGTCTGTATCGGGTTTGGCGAGCAACGAGGCTGCTGCAGCGCAGTCGTCTGACCGGATCATTGGCAACGTGTGGCGACGGCGCTGGCGTTGATGAACAGGAGGAGGCACGCGGGCCGGCGGCGCGACCGCAGCGGCCATGTGGATCAGTGCCGTGGGAGCGCCGTTCGCTGGGGGCAGCGTGGCGGTCACGGCACCATCGCGGAGGCAATCCGGAGACGAGCGGGTTGGCGAATCGCCACAGGCTCCGACGACTGGGGAGAGAGCGTCATCACGATGGCCCGCCGTGACCGCCGCGGAGCGGGACGTCGCGGCCGCGACGGGCCGAGCACGCGGCGCTCGCGCGTACCGCGGCGCGGGTGGCCGCCCGGTTAGGCGCGGAGGGCGGTGACATCGAGGCAGAGGACGGCCCGCTCGCGCAGCAGCTTGTCGCGCCGGAGGAGGGGCGGAAAACAGCAGAAGCCGAGTTGGCGAAGGCTCGGGTGTTCGCGCAGCCGAAGGAGCGCGCGTGGGATCCTCCGCGACTACTGGGTGCTCGACAACTCTCCCCGGACCGCCGCGTCGGGCTCCACGTCCAGGCGGGCACGGAGAGCGGCGGCGGCATGCGATCCCAGCCGCCCGAGCGCCCAGGCCGCGTGCTCGCGCACGAGCGGTTCGTCATCGTTGCGCGCCCGCGTGAGCACGTCGACGTCGTCCGCCGTCCCGATGTTGCCGAGTACCACGGCCGCGTTGCGCTTGAGCCCGCGTAGCTTCGCCCGCTTCATCGGGGAGCCCTTGAACGCCACCGAGAACTCCGGCTGCGTCATCTGCAGGATCTCGCGCGCGAACATCCGCGCATCCTTCCCCGCCACCGCCTCACGCGGGGCGAGCGGGGAGTCGTCAGGCAGCTCGCGTGCGAAGCGGACGTTCCAGGGACACACGTCCTGACAGATGTCGCACCCATAGACCAGCTCCCCCATCAACTCCCGCATCCGTCGCGGGATCGCCCCCTTGAGCTCGATCGTCAGATACGAGATGCACCGGGTCGCGTCTAACGTACGCGGTGCGGGCAGCGCGCCGGTGGGGCAGGCGTCGAGGCAGCGCGTGCACGTCCCGCACCGATCGGCCTCGAACGGCGCGTCAGGCGGCAGGTCCAGCGCCAGGAGCAACGAGCCGAGAAAGAAGAACGACCCCCGTTCCGGATTGAGCAGGTTGGTGTTCTTCCCGAACCAGCCGAGCCCCGCGCGCCGCGCCAGCTCCCGCTCGAGAATGGGGCCGGTGTCGACGTACGCCTTGCCGACGACGGCCGAGCCCACCTCGGCGCGCACCCACTCGTGCAGCGCATCCAGGCGCTCCAGCATCACGTCGTGGTAGTCGGCTCCCCGCGCATAACGAGCGACGGGGCCCGCGGGCGCCCGTCCCCCGTAGTCGAGCGCCACGACCAGCGCACTGACGGCGCCCGCCACCGGGAGGCGCGTGTCGTGCCGCTTGGCCGCCCCGCGCGAGAGATAGCCCATGGCCCCGTGCAGACCGGCGGCGAGCCAGGCGTCGTAGGTGCGCGCCGTGTCCGCCGGGCCGAGCCGGGCGATGCCGGCGAGATCGAAGCCGAGGCCGTACGCCCGCGCCTTGAGGCCGTGGGCGATCCCGTCCATCGTCATCCGTCCCGGACCGCCCAGCGGGCGTAGCGCGCCAGGTCGGCCGCCGGCGGCACGATGTCATGATCGCCGTACGCGGTGTGCATCCGCCACCGCACATACGTCCACGACGGCACGGGGAGGAACGGAAAGCGACGCCACCAGTCGCGCCGGCGAAACCGCCACCCCACCCGCAGCAGCGCCACGCCGAGCCGCGGGTCGCGGAGCGAACGCAGGGTCAGGGCGCCGACGAGGGAAGGCCAGGAGGACACGGCAGGCGGGGCAGGGGGATGTCGCGAAAGCTAACGGCGATCGCCCGCCCGCAGAATTCCGCCCCGAGCGCGGCTTACACCGTAGCCGACGATTCCGCCGCGGGGAGCGCGAAGGTGAACACAGAACCCTCGCCCATCGTGCTCTCCACCCAGAGCGCCCCGCCGTGCGCCTCGACGATCCCCTTCGCGATGAAGAGGCCGAGTCCGGTGCCGAGCTTCTGCGTCTCGCGCGCCTGCCAGTACCGGTTGAACAGGTGGGGAAGATGGGCCGCGGGGATCCCCGGACCGGTGTCGCGGATGGCGAAGTGGACGGCGCCCTCGGCCCGGCGCGCGGTCAGCGTGATGCTGCCATGCTCGGGCGTGAACTTGATCGCGTTCCCGAGGATGTTGGAGAACACCTGAATGACGCGGCCGGCGTCGGCGAGCACCGGCGGCAGGTCGGGGTCGACGCCGACGGTGATGGTGATCTTCTTGTCGGTCGCCATCGCGCCGACCTCATCGAGCGCGTCGGCGACGAGGTCGGCCGGTGGGCGCGACGTCGGCTCGACGACCAGCCGACCGGCCTCGATGCGCGTGATGTCGAGCAGGTCGCGGATGAGCGACGTGGCGCGCTGCGCGGCGCGCTGGATGGTGGCCATCTGGGACCGCGCCAGCGCCTGCTCGCTGACGCCCTCGGGCAGCAGCTCGAGGACGAAGCTGGCCGCCATGGAGATGGCATGCACGGGATTGCGCAGGTCGTGCGAGACAATCGCCAGCACGTCGTCACGCGCGCGTGTGGCCTGCTGCGCCTCAGCGTACAGCCGCGCATTGTCGACGGCGAGCGCGACCTGCCGCGCCAGCTCCTCGGCGAGCGCGATGTCGTCGACCCACCAGTGGCGCGCCGGCGTCGACGCGACGAGGGTGAGCACACCGAGGGCGTGACCGCGGGCGATCAGCGGCACCGCCATGACGGTGTGGGCGTCGAGTGCCGTCGTCAGGCCGTCAGCATCGCCACCGGCCGCCGCACCCCACAGCACGGCCCCGTCGGCGGCGCGTGCCTCACGCTGCAGCACCGCGCTGCGGGCCTCGAGCGCGTCGGCGGCGATGGTGCCGCCGGCCAGCGCCGGCGGGAGTCCGCGAAGCACGGCGGCGGCACTCGCGAAGCGCGGGTTGATCGACACCACC
>JBBQHX010000321.1:0-3787 GCA_038324385.1 Gemmatimonadales bacterium
CATGTCATCCCGCAGGAGGGAGCGGAGCGACCGAGTGTCGGGATGGGCTCTCACTACCCATTGGCCAGCTATGGGCGAGGGTGAGCCCGTCCCGACACTCGCGGCTGACGCCGCTCCTGCGGGATGACATACCTTTTCGCTTCTCTCGCATAATGCCTAACGCCTGACGCCTAACTCCTGCCTTCTTATTCCAAACTTCTATCTTCGATCTCCTATCTCCGGCATCCAAGCTCCTAACTTCCAACTCTCGGCGCAACGAAACGGCGCGACTGGCGCTCATAGGCGTGCGCGAGGGCCAGCACTCTCGCGTCGTCGCCCGGGAGGCCGACGACGGAGAGGTTGAGGGCGGGCATGCCGTCCGCGCCGTATCCGGCCGGCACTGAGACTTCGGGGAGGCCGAGCCAGTTGCCGTAGCTGAGTGGGGTGGGGACGGCGGGCCACGAGTCGGTGGCGAGGGGGGCGGCGAAGGGCATCGTCGGGTAGACCATGGCCGTGACGCCGGCTGCGCGCATCGAGGCCGAGAGCCCGGCGACGACCGCCGCGCGAGAGCGGGCGAACGACCGGCCCGCGGGGTCCGCGGCGACCGGCTGGTCGAGCAACGGCTCGCACTCCGCGAACGTCGGCGGGAGTACGTCGTAGAAGGCGCGATATGCGGCATAGCCGCGCCGCACTGCCTCACGCGGGTCGTCGGACCGGCCGGCGAAGTACTGAAGGAGCGCATTGGCGGTGGGCGCCGGCGCTCGCGGATTCGGAGGGACATCGCCTCGGTCGCGCGCCGCCACGGTGAAGGCGTCGCGGAAGTCCAGGCGTGTGACCGATGGCGCGAACGATTCGACCGACGCGCCGGCGGCGCGCAGGTCGCCGAGGGCGCGATCCCAGACGCTCAGCGCTTCGGCGGTCATCTGTGCACGCGGGACGTGCGCCTCGACGAGGCCGAGTCGCACGCCGGCGAGTGCGTCGTCGCGGAGTTGGGCGAGTTGACTGTCACTCCACGCCGCACCCTGCGCGAGCGGATCGGACAGGTCCGCACCGGCGATCACCGCGAGCATCCAGGCGGCGTCCGCGACGGTTCGGGCGAGCGGGCCGTGCGTGTCGAGGTACGGCCAGGTCGGGATCACCCCCGTGCGGGGTACGAGGCCGAACGTCGGCTTCATCCCCACCACGCCGGTGAACTGCGCCGGGATGCGGTTGGAGCCGCCGTCGTCCGTGCCGAGCGCGGCGAACGCCATCCCGCCGGCCACCGTCACCGCCGCGCCGGCGCTGGAGCCACCCGGCGTCCGTGTGCCCGTGGGGTCGTACGGGTTGAGCACCTGCCCCGTATGGCTACTCGTCCCGTTGCCGCGGTAGGCGAAATCGTCGGCGGCCGTCTGCCCGAGAATAATCGAGCCGGCCGCCCGCAACCGTGCGACCTCGAGCGCGTCGCGGCGCACCGGCCCCGGAAAGAGCCGCGCCCACTCCGCGCTCGAGGCCGAGGTCGGGCTTCCAAGGACATCGTAGATCGATTTGGCGAACACGGGGACGCCGTCAAGCCCCCCACGCGTCCGTCCACCCCGCTGACGGGCATCGGCCGCCTCGGCGTCGGCGAGTGCCGTAGCGGACAACGTGTCGATCGCACGCCACCGGCGCCCCTGCGCCCGGCACCGATCGAGGGCGGCCGTCGTCACCTCGACGGCGGTCCATTCACCGCGTCGTCGTCCCGCCTGATACTCGGCGATGGTGCCGTCAAGCGGAGCGTTCGCGCCGAATGTCAGTCGCGGCAGCGGAAGCGCAACGAGCGCGGCGAGTTGGGCGAGCACTTCGCGGCGGGTGGGCGGCATCGGCGGCGAGGACGGAGTCGCGGCCAGGGCCGCGGGTTGGGAAAGTAACGGACAAGGTGGCGCGCGTGGGGTGACGTCGTCAATGCTATCGTGTCTCCTTCTCTTGACGGCTACAGAAGACCACCACATCTTCCCCCGGTAGCAACGCATGCCACCACCGCCGGAGGAGCTGTGGCCCCACGTACCCAGAGCGACGCACTACGCGGCTCGCTCGACCTGCTCGTGCTCAAGACGCTCTCGCTCGCGCCGCTGCACGGGTGGGGGATCAGTCAGCGTGTGCAGCAGATCTCCGATGGCGTGCTCGAGGTGAACCAGGGCTCGCTCTATCCGGCGCTGCAACGGTTGGAGAAGCAGGGGCTGATCACGAGCGTGTGGGGGACGACGGACAACAATCGTCAGGCGCGCTACTACGAGCTCACGGCCGCGGGTAGACGCGCGCTTGGCGAGGAGCTCGAGAGCTGGCGCCGCTTCGCCGCCGGGCTCGAGACTGTGCTGGGGGCCGGGTGAGCGCCGCCTCGTGCCGAACCGAGGCGCGGCCGAGGGGCGAATGAGCGAGGAGTTTCGCTTCCATGTGGGGATGGAGTCGGAGCGCCTCACGCGTGAGCAGGGGCTGGAATCGCGTGAGGCGCGGCGGCGGGCACTGGTCGCCGCCGGCGGGGTCGACCAGCGGGCGGACGGGTTGCCAAAGGGGTGCTCTGGTTTCTCGGATTGTGCCGACGGATCAGGCTCGCGGTGAGCGCAATCGCGCTGCTGCTCTCGCTCGCGGGCAGCGACGCCGTCCCCTCGTTCACCGTCGCGCGGACGCACGCGCGAGACCGGCGTGCGGGTGGCGTTGGACGCGAGCCTGCCGGGAATGATCGTAGCGACCTTCCGTCGACCGCTGGTGCAGGTGGACTCGGCGTTGCGGCGGGCGGCGCGCCCTGTCCGGCGGCGACATGCGGCGGCGTGTGGCACGCGCGGGGCAGCCTGTAGCACTCGTGCTACAGCACTAAGTGAGATAGTTCGGTTCGAGGGAAGTGAACTGAGCCCGGAAATTGCACCAGTCCGCTTCGATGGTTTCGGCTGGTTGGGCAAATTTCTTCGATGAGGTGCAGATCATGGGAATGCTTCGGAATACGTCGGTGGCAGTGGTGGCCGCGGCGATGTTCGCGGGTGGTGGTACGGCGGTGCAGGCGCAGAATCTGGTGACGAACGGCGATTTTCAGACGTCAGGCGGGTTCGGTACCATCACCGGCTTCACTCTGAACAAGTGCGACGCCAGCGCGCCGTTCGACGGTGTCTTCCGCAGTGGCATTCTCGGCGTGGATGGATCGGCGGCTGCCGCGTTCACCTCGCGCGATTGCCTGTCGAGCATCTCGCAGACGCTGGCCACGGTCGCGGGTCGGCAGTACAACGTGAGCTTCTTCGCACGCGTGAACACGGCGGCCGCGTCGAACGATTTGCGGGTGACCTTCGGCAGCACCGAGGTGTTCAACCAGATGCTGACGAGCAACGCGTTCCAGCAGTTCACCGTGATGGCCACGGCGACGTCGGCGTCCACGCTGTTCACCGTCTCCGGGCGCAACTCGGACAACTCGAACATCATCGACAACATCAGCGTGATGGAAGTCGCGTCCGTGTCGACGGTTCCCGAGCCGGCTACGGTCGCACTCATGGGCACGGGACTGCTCGCCCTGTTCGGTGGCAGCTACCGGCGTCGGAACAAGGCGACGAAATAGCGCTGCCACACAAAAAGGCGGTGAGCGCTACCTCCGGGCCACCGCCGATGTTCCGCTCGAACGTCGACGCGTCCTCGGCACCAGTCAGGGCGGCCAGCGGCTCCTTGCCTAACGAATATCGGGTTGCCGCGACGCCACCGTGAGCGAACGGTGAGAGTTGAGCCCCGTCGCCCGCGGGAAGGGGAGTCCCACGCGAATCCCGGGATCGTACAACCAGATGCCGTCATCGCCGAGGTTCACCTCGTCGAGCAG
>JBBQHX010000322.1:0-3772 GCA_038324385.1 Gemmatimonadales bacterium
CCCTGCGGCGTGAGATTGCCGCCAACCCCGCGCTCGGCGGGTGGCAGGCGCGGCGAACCTTCCGCGTGGCGACCGGCTTCTACACCTCGCAAGCATTCGAGATGGCGCGGACCGGCCCCGAGCGCGATACTGATGCCGATCTCGTACCCTTTCTCAATTCGATGGCTTCAACCGGGATGCACTCATCATGATTTGGTTGATAGCGGCCGCCGTGCTGCTGGCGGTGATCGCGGCCTGGTACGCGTGGCGTACCGTGGTCCAGTGTCCGTGCGCGCTCGATCTCGAGGCGACGCACGAACATTTCCATGCCCACGTGGAGTTGGAGGGCGTGCACGACCGGGAAGGGGACGAGGTGCGGGTGCATTCGGCGCCGACGCGGATCGCCCTGGGCGATCGCCAGCTGCTGACGTCCAAGGCGACCGTCCGCCAGGCCTCACTGCCGCGACGCCTCTGGACGCGGCTCATTGGCGCCACACACATCGCCGATCTCTACGAAGTGGGATTCGAAGGCTGAGGAGCTGATATGTACCCGACGCAGATGGGCATCAAGACATCCGACTACGCGCCAAACGAGACCACGCGCGAGGCACAGGTCGAGACGGTGCTGACGCCCCGTTTCTACACCACCGACTTCGAGGAGATGGACCGCCTCGACGTCAGCGGAATGCGCGCGGAGTGGGACAAGCTGATCGCCGAGTTCAAGAGCGATCCCAACCGCGACCACTTCAAGCGCAACGCGGAATTCGACGCCGACTTTTCGGCGATGGATCCGGCGCTGCGTGCGCAGTTCGTCGACTTTCTCGTCAGCTCGGTGACGGCCGAGTTCTCGGGGTGTATCCTGTACGCGGAAGTGAAGAAGCGCGTTAAAAACAAGGACGTGCGCGAGCTGTTCGGCTACATGAGCCGGGACGAGGGGCGCCACGCGGGCTTCATCAACCACACGCTGGCCGACTTCGACGTCGCGGTGAACCTGTCCTTCCTGACGAAGGCCAAGAAGTACACGTACTTCAAGCCGAAATTCATCTACTACGCGACCTACCTGTCGGAAAAGATCGGATACGCGCGCTACATCACGATCTTCCGCCAGCTCGAGAACGCACCGCAGCATCGCTTCCACCCGATCTTCAAGTGGTTCGAGAACTGGTGCCATGACGAGTTCCGGCACGGCGAGGCGTTTGCCGTACTGATGCGCGCGAACCCCGAACTGCTGACGGGCTCCAACAAGTACTGGATCCGCTTCTTCCAGCTCGCGGTGTTCGCGACGATGTACGTCCGCGATCATGCGCGCCGCCCGTTCTTCGAGGCGATGGGCTTCGACGTTGAGGATTACGACCGCCGCGTCATCCGCCTCACGAGCGAGATTTCCCGGCAGGTCTTTCCCGTGCAGCTCGATCTGGACAACCCCGCGCTCTGGGCCGGGTTCGAGGCGTTGCACCGCAACAACGAAGCGATGGCCGCCGCGCGGGCGTCGGGCGGTATCGGCGGCGCCCTGCGGACGACGTGGTGCAAGGCGAAGAACGTCGCAACGTTCGCACGACTGTACTTCATGCGCCCGCAGCAGAACACGCTGCCGGCCGCCGTCCGGATGGAGCCCGTCTGGTGATGCCCGACGGAACCGCCCGCGATCGCATGACGGCCCGGCGCTGGGTGGCCGGCCTCGTACGCGCGAGCGAGCGTTGGCTGCCCTTCGCCGACGCCGCAACCGCCGAGGTGCCGCTCGCGCGGCTCCTTCGGTTGGGGCTGTTCCAGGTGTCCGTGGGTATCACCTTCGCGCTGCTCGCGGGCACGCTCAATCGCGTGATGATCGTCGAGCTTGGCGTGCCGGCCAGTCTGGTTGCGCTGATGCTCGCGATTCCGCTGCTGTTTGCTCCCGCACGCGCCCTGGTCGGGTTCCGGTCCGATACCTACCGCTCGGCGCTTGGGTGGAAGCGCGTGCCGTTCATCTGGTTCGGGACGATGCTGCAGTGGGGTGGGCTGGCGATCATGCCGTTCGCACTGATCCTGCTGTCCGGCGATACGAACGGCACCGTGCTCGAGGCGCAGATCGCTTCGGCGCTGGCCTTCCTGCTCGTTGGTGCGGGCACATACACGGTGCAGACGGCCGGTCTCGCCCTCGCGACTGATCTCGTGCCCGAACGGGCGCGACCGCGCGCGGTCGCGCTGCTCTACGTGCTACTGCTCGTCGGCATGGTTGTGGGCTCGCTCGGCTATGGCCGGTTGCTGCAGGACTTCTCGCAGGTGCGGCTTGTCGGCGTGGTCCAGGGCTCGGCAGTGGTGGCGCTGGTGCTGAACGTGATCGCGCTCTGGAAGCAGGAGGCGCGGGTGCCGGGCGCGCGCCGAACGCCTGACGAGCCCCGGCCGAGCTTTCGTGAGGCATGGCGGTCCTTCAGCGCCGCGCCGCGCGTCGTACGCTATTTGGTCGCGCTGGCATTCGGAACGGCCGCGTTCGGGATGCAGGACGTGCTGCTCGAGCCGTACGGCGGGCAGGTGCTAGGCCTGGGCGTCGGGGCCACGACGGAACTCACCGCGCTGATGGCCGGGGGAAGCATCCTGGCGTTCGTCGTCGCGGCGCGCTCGCTCGAAGGCGGGCTCGATGCGATCCGCCTGGCCGCGTTCGGCGCGATCGTCGGCGTGCTGGGCTTCGCGGCGATCGTCTTCGCTGCGCCGCTCGACTCGGCGGCCGTGTTCAGGGTCGGAACGGCGCTCGTCGGCATCGGCAGCGGAGCGTTCGCGGTCGCAATGCTCACGAGCGCGATGGCGCTGCAGGACCGTGAGGGGCACGGACTCGCCCTCGGCGCCTGGGGCGCGGTGCAGGCGACGGCTGCGGGACTCGCGGTCGCGTCAGGCGGCGTGCTGCGCGACATCATCACGTCGTCGGCTGAACGCGGCGTGTTCGGCGCCGCCGCCCCGATTCCGCTCGGATACTCGGTGGTCTACCACCTGGAAATCGCACTGCTGTTCGCGACGCTCGTAGCACTCGGGCCGCTCGCCGTGATGTCGCGGCACGCGAGCCCGACCCCCCGGCGCCCATTCGGGCTTGCCGATCTTCCTGCCTGACGACCCACCACGCCGGAGCGCGCCATGATCACCGAGTACATCGATATTACCCAGGTCGTTCTGTACGGGTTCTGGTTCTTCTTCTTCGGCCTTGTCTACTATCTCCGTCGCGAGGACAAGCGCGAGGGATACCCGCTGGGCTCCGACCGTCGCGACATCGACGTGATCGGGTTCCCGGCCCCACCGCCCCCGAAGCAGGCTGCCCACATCCACCCGGTGCGCGACCACGAGGTCCGATAGATGACGAGTCCTGACCTGCAGCGAGACAGTGCCGTGCAGCGCGAGAGCGATGTGCAGCACGACGAGCATCTGAACGCGGTCCCCGGCGGACGCTATCACGGCGCCCCGCTCATCCCGCTCGGCGATCCGATGCGCGACGGGCTCGGGCCGGCCGCCTATGCCAATCGTGCCGATCGCGTTGATCTCACGGTCCATGGCGACGCCAAGATCGTCCCGATGCGCGCCGACCCGGCGTTCTATATTGAGCCGCGCGACCCGGATCCGCGGGGATATGCCGTCTATGGCGCCGACGACGCGCTCGCCGGCACCATTGTCGACGTCTGGGTGGATCGGTCGGAGCCGCAGGTGCGGTACTACGAGGTCGAGCTCACCACCGGCGATCGCCGCGTGCTCCTACCGGCTCCGTTCGCCCGCGTGCGCATGTCCGACCATCGCGTGAAGGTGCACGCGATCACGGCCGCGCAGTTCACGCACG
>JBBQHX010000323.1:0-3768 GCA_038324385.1 Gemmatimonadales bacterium
CGAGGACACGAGTATGCAGACGGACAGCAATCGGCCGGTCGGGCAGGGGCGATCGACGCGGCGCGGGATCGCGCTCGGGCTACTGCTCGCGATGCCCCTGGTGGGCATCGGCGCCTTCGTCCAGCCGGCCGCGGTGCGCGATGGCGCCCGGCTCTTCGCCGAGGTCATCCTCCGCGTCGAACGGTTCGGGCTCGACTCGCTCTCCGAGGGTGAGCTCTACGAGCGCGCCGCACGCGGTCTCATCGCCTCGCTCGACGATCCGTACGCCGAGCTGTTCTCCCCCGAGCAGCTTGCCTCCTTCTCGCGGGACCGGCTCGGCAACGCCTATGGCGGGCTGGGCATCGTCTTCGAGGATGTCGGCGGTGTGAAGCGCGTCGGGCAGATCTTCCCCGATGGCCCCGCCTACGCGGCCGGCGTCCGGCTCGGCGACGCGATCGTCGCCGTGGATCGCGTGCCGGTGAGCGACTCGACCATGGAGGCCACTTCGGTACGCCTCCTCGGTCCGGTCGGGACGCGCGTCACCGTCGACTTCGCCCGGGTGGGCGTGCGCGAGCCGCTCCGCGTACCGCTGACCCGCGCCCGCGTCAATCAGCCCGCCGTGCCGTACACCGTGATGCTCGATGGTGACGTGGGCTATCTCCCCCTCGCGCGCTTCAACGACACCGCCGCCGAGGAGGTCGAGATCGCCCTCGACCGGCTCCGCCATGCCGGGGCGGGGCGGTTCGTGCTCGACCTGCGTGGGAACGGCGGCGGCTCCGTCGACGAGGCGCTCGCGATCGCCAACCTGTTCGTGGCGCAGGGCACGCCGCTCGCCACCCTCCGCAACCGCGGCGAGGCGCCGACGACCTTCAACGCCCGTCGCGCTCCCCTCATCCCCACCGCCCCCGTCGTCATCCTCGTCGACGAGGCGACCGCCTCGGCCGCCGAGATCGTCGCCGGGGCGCTGCAGGACCACGACCGCGCGCTCGTCGTTGGGGCCCCCTCGTTCGGCAAGGGGCTGGTCCAGTCCGTCTATCCGCTCGATGGCGGCTGGGCGGTCAAGTTCACCACGGGGCACTGGTTCACCCCCAGCGGCCGCTCGATCCAGCGCGAGCGCGACGCCGACGGCCGCCCGGTCGCGGTCGCCCCGCACGCCGACAGCGCCCGTGGCCTCGCCGCCCTCGACCCGTCGCGCCCCGTCTATCGCACCGACGCGGGCCGTCCGCTCGGCGCCGGCGGCGGCGTCGATCCCGACGTCCCCGTCACCCCCGACTCGCTCGACACCGAGGCCGCGCGTTTCATCCGCGCCATCGCCCCGCACTCGGCCCAGGCCTACGCGGCCCTCTACGACCTCGCCCTCGAGCTCCGTCCCGCCGTTCGCGCCGACTTCGCCGTCGACACCATGTGGCGCGCCCGCCTCGCCTCTCGCTTCGCCGCGGCCGGCGTGCCGGTGCCGGCGGCGCAGATCGCCGGCGCCGGTCGCTTCGTCGACGGGCTGATCGAGCAGCGGCTGGCCGCGCTGGCCTTCGGCGACACCGCCGCGCTCCGCCGCCGCATCCCGCACGACGCCGCGCTCCGCACCGCCGTCGCCCTCGCCCGGTCGAGCGAGACGGCGTCGGGGCTGCTCGACGCCGGGCGCGCTGAGCTCGCGCGCCGCGCCGCTGCGACCACACGCCGGCGCCCCGATCCCGCCTGACGCGCGAGCTCGCGGTAAACACGCGTTCCCGACATCCGTACGCCACGCGCGTTGCCTACGCGCGTTGCCGACGCGCGTTCCCCACGCGCGTTCCACGCCCCCAACGCCCGAATCCGCTGCGGCGGGGACGTCGCGTCCGTATGGCCGGACCATTCCGCCGCTCGCGGGCTGACCTCGGCGATGATGGCGTACTCAGCCATACGCCCACGCGGTGTCTGCCCTGCACCCGACGAAAGAAATGGGACATTCGGCCCATTACCGTATGGCGGATTCATCGCCACCCTCATACTCTGGACCAGTTGTTTACCCGCGACGGCGTGAATCGTTAGGCTCGACGCGGGGCTGCGCGTCGCCTCGCCCCGCTCGGCGTGACCATACCGGCGACGGCGAGGTCATCGAGTGGTCGCGGGCACGGTGCTCGTGATTGCACAGCTCGCGCGTGCGGCGCCGTACGTGCGCCGGTCCGCAATCTTCACTGCACGCTCGTGCGACGCACCCTACCGGCCTCACGCGCCTGTTGGCACACGTGCCGAACGCGGGGCCCGGTGACGCGCGGGCCCGCTCGCACGTCCTGCGGATGAGGCCGATGGACGGCCCCGCTTCTGCAACTGTTCTGGGCGGTTGTGGCACCACGGTTCCCGACGACGGGAGCCGCCGGGTCGGCCACACTCGCTGGCGTGTGATCGATGGGGCGTGCCATGGCGTTGCGAGCGTTGGCGTTATCGCGTCGGTATCACCGTCGGACCCGCTCGCCTGGCGCAATGGATGGCGCCGCCCGAACCGCTGAGGTCGTCCCCGTCACGTGGGAATGGCCGCGCGTTCGGCTCTCCGTCGCTGCATGCACGCTACAAGGTGTGGCTGCTCAGCGACACGACGCTGGCACCACCCGCCGGTATCAGGCCGCCCGACCGTACCGATATCCACGTTGCCGCCGCTTTCGCATGCTCCACTCGCACGCCGGTCCTGGTCGACCGGTGCCCATTCCCGTATCCGTCTCGGATGAAGCTGCTCGTTGTCGATGACGACCGCATGTTCGCCGAACTGGTCCGGCGCGGCATGACGGAAGAAGGACATACGGTCGATGTCGCTCGCACCCTGGCCGAAGGTCGCGTCACCGCCCTCGTCAACGACTACGACGGGGTCATCCTTGACGTGATGCTCCCCGACGGAAATGGAATACAGTTGGCCCGCGAGATCCGTAGCTCCGGACGGACCAGGCCGATACTCAGGCTCACCGGGAACGACTCCACCGAGGACGTCGTCCGCGGGCTCGACAATGGCGCGGACGACTACCTGACCAAGCCGTTCGAGATGACCGAGCTCAAGGCCCGGATGCGCGCGCTCCTGCGACGGGGCGGGGGACGCCGAGCCGAAGCGCTCTCGTATGGCGGCGTCGAGCTCGACCGGATGGCCCGCCGCGCCACCGCCGGCGGCCAACGGCTCGACCTGACGCCGAAGGAATCGAATCTGTTGGAGTACCTGCTGCTGCACCCGGAGGAGGTCGTGACGCGGACCGAACTGCTCGAGAAGGTGTGGGATCTCCACTTCGATCCCGGCTCGAACGTCGTCGACGTGCATGTCGCGCGGTTGCGGGGCAAGTTGCGCAAGGCGGCCTGCGCAGCCCAGCTCGTCACCATGCGCGGCGTGGGCTTCATGCTCTCCGCCCAGCCCGAGTCCGCGCGATGACGGGTCCGATCACTCCCCCGCGCGGTTCCTATCTCTCGTCGTATACCCCCACCTTCGATTCACCCGAGTCGGTCTCGCTCCGCGAGGCCGTGCACCGGTTGCATCGGATGGGCGGCCAGCGGCTCGTCCGCGACATGAGCGCCATCTTCGTCGCCGACGTGCCATTGCGTATCGCCGCCGCACGCGTCGCCCTCGCCGCCAACGACCGGCCGGGCGTGCAGCACGCGACGCACTCATTGAAGTCCAGTTGCGCCCAGTTCGGCGCCGCCACCATGCAACGCCTCTGCACCGCCGCGGAGCAATTCGCCGCCCAGGGCGCCCTCGATCGCGTCCCCGATCTGCTCGACGCGCTGGACGTGGAGTTCCGCGGGGTCCGGAGCTGGATCGAGCGCGAGGTCGATCACACC
>JBBQHX010000324.1:0-3747 GCA_038324385.1 Gemmatimonadales bacterium
GGTCGGTATCTCACCCGCAACGATCGGGTGCACGCGCGGGGGCGTTGAGCGCCCCAGGACTCGCGCACCGAGCCGGCATCCACACCGGGTCCGGACCCACTCCATAGTGGGTTCTCGGCGCATTTCCGACACACTGGCTGCCCCGGGACGCGGCAGCATCGTCGTGTGGCGCACGCATGGCACGAAATCGGCGCTGTCGAACGGGCTCATGGTGCGCCGATCGCCACGTTCTGGCTGGCCAGGCACCCATAGTCGTCCGAACAACTGGTTCGTTCTCGTCCTCGCCCCCGCGACGGCGGCGAGGATCGACCGTGGAGCTGTTGTAGGTGGCCGCGCGCCGTGCAGCCGCCCGTCATCGTTGCCCCAGAGGCGCTAGGCGTGACTGACAGGACCCCCGTAGAGGCCACCGATGACGGCGCCACCGGACTCCACCCCTCACCGGAGGCCGTGGACCCGCTGTTCGCGGGTCCGGGCGAAATGTGCGCCCGCTGCCGCGACGTCGACTGGGACGCGACGCCACTCGGCCCGGTGGAGCGCTGGCCGGTGAGCCTCCGTACGATCGTCGGGATGATGTTCGCGGCACGGCATCCGATGATCCTGTTCTGGGGGCCGGAACGGGTGCAGCTCTACAACGACGCCTACATCCCCACGCTTGGCGGACCCGATCGCCATCCGGCGGCCCTCGCGATGGGCGCCGAGGAGTGCTGGGCGGGCGAGGTCTGGCGCATCGTCGGCCCACAGATCGAACAGGTGATGCAGACCGGAGCCGCCACCTGGCACGTCGACCAGTATGTCCCCCTGCCCCGCCACGGTCGCATCGAGCCGACCCACTGGACGTACGGCTACAGCCCGGTCCACGACGACGACGGACAGATCGCCGGCGTGCTGGTGATCACGCACGAAACAACCACCCGGATGAGCGCCGAGCGCGCGCGACAGCGGCTCACCGAGGAGCTGACGCTCGAGCGCTCGCGACTGACCGCCGTCTTCCAGCATGCGCCGGTGGCGGTCGCCGTGCTGCGGGGCCATGTCGCCAGGGAGCTCGAGTACGAGCTCGCCAATGACCGCTACCGGCAACTGATCCCGCCCGGGCGTGCGGTGGTCGGTCGCACGCTGGGGGCGGTGCTCCCGGAGTTGACCGAGGACGTGCTGGCCATCCACCAGCGGGTGCTCGACACCGGCGAGCCGTTCGCGGCCAGCGAGCTGCGCGTGCCGCTCGATCGCGACGGCGACGGGGTTCTCGAGGAGTATTACTTCAACATCGCCCAGCATCCGCTTCAGGACGCCGACGGCGGCGTCGCCGGCCTGATCTTCGTGGTGGTCGAGGTCACCGAGCTCGTCCATGCCCGCCAGGAGACCGAGACCGCGCTGAGTGTCGCCGAGCAGGAGCGGCAACGCGCGGAGAGCCTGCTCGATGGGATGGCCGACGCCTACTTCGCGATCGACCCGGAGTTCCGCGTCGTCGCCGCCAACGGCGCGATGGAACGACGCAGCGGGCTCGCCCGCACGGAGCTGATCGGGCGTTCGGTCTGGGAGCTCTTTCCGGGGACGATCGGGACGCAGATCGAGGCGCAGTACCGCCAGGTCGCGTCATCGCGGACGGACGCGCACTTCACGCACGACTACAGCGACGGATCGGGCAGCCTCATCGCCGAAGTCGACGTCTATCCGTATGCTGATGGCGGGGTGGCGGTATTCTGGCGCGACGTCACGGCCCGGGCTCAGGCCGCCACCGCGCTTGCCGAAAGCGAGGCCCGTCTCCGGGCGGTTTACGACGGCACGTATGAGTACATCGGGATCACGGGGCCCGACGGGACGCTGCTCGACTGCAACCGGGCTTCGCTCGCGTTTGCCGGCAATCGGCGCGAGGAGGTGATCGGGCGCCCGTTCTGGGACACCCCGTGGTTCGCGACGACCCCCGGCGCGCCGGACTGGGTCCGCCGCGGAATCGCGCGGGCCGCCAACGGGGAGTTCGTTCGGCAGACACTGCCGCTCACGCGGCCCTCGGGCGAGGTGGTCACCTTCGACTTCTCGCTCTACCCCATCCGCGACGCGGACGGAAGCGTCGGCTACATCGTTCCCGAGTGGCGCGACATCTCCGACCGGGTCGTCGCCGAGGCCGCGCTGCGCGAGAGCGAATCGCGCTATCGCACCCTCTTCGAGACGGTCGATCAGGGGTTCTGCGTCATCGACGTGGAGTTCGACGAGCAGGAGCGCCCGGTCGATTACCGGTTCATCGAGACGAATCCGGCCTTCGTCGAGCAGTCCGGGCTCGTGGACGCGGCCGGACACACGGCGCGCGAGCTGGTGCCCGATCTCGAGCAGCACTGGTTCGATACCTACGGGCGGGTCGCCCTGACGGGTGAATCGATTCGCTTCGACAATCGTGCCGAGTCGATGGGACGATGGTTCAGCGTCTACGCGTTCCGGATCGGAGAGGCGACCGAGCGGCGCGTCGCGCTGCTGTTCACCGACGTCACCACGGCGAGAGCGGCGGAGGCCGAACGCGAACTCCTGCTGCGGGAGCTCGAGATCGAGCGGTCGCGGCTCTGGGACGTCTTCCGGCAGGCACCGGCCTTTCTCGCCGTGCTGCGTGGGCCGGCGCACGTCTTCGAAATGGTCAATGACGCCTACTATCAGCTCATCGGCCACCGGGAGGTCGTCGGCAGGCCGCTCCGAGAGGCGCTTCCGGAAGTCGCCGAGCAGGGCTTCGAGCATCTGCTCGACCGGGTGCTCGCCACGGGTGAGCCATTCCACGGCCTCGGCGTCCCGGTGGTCATCGCGCGCAAGCCTGACGCGCCGCCGGAGCAGCGCTACCTCGATCTCTCGTACCTCCCGATGTTGGAGGCCGATGGCACACGCGGCGGCGTGATCGCCCACGGCGCCGACGTCACCCAGCAGGTACTCGCCCGTCGCGACGTCGAACGGCTGCTGGTCGAGAGCGAGTCGGCGCGCGCGGAAGCCGAGGTGGCGCGGGCGGAAGCCGAGGTGGCGCGGGCGGAAGCCGAGGCAGCCAACCGCGCCAAGGGCGAGTTCCTCGCTGTCATGAGCCACGAGCTGCGCACCCCGCTCAACGCCATCGGCGGCTATGCCGAGCTGATGGAGATGGGGATTCGCGGCGCGGTTACCCCGCTCCAGCGTGAGGACCTGCGGCGCATCCAGACCAGCCAACGCCATCTCCTCGGCCTGATCAACGAGGTGCTCAACTACGCCAAGCTCGAGACGGGCACCGTTCACTATGATGTCGCCGCCGTCAGCGTGCGTGAGGCGCTGACGTCGGCGGAATCGCTGGTGATGCCGCAGGCGCGCAGCAAGGGGATCGGCCTGACGGTGGGCGAATGCGCGCCCATGCTCACGGTGCGGGCCGACGCCGAGAAGCTGCGTCAGATCCTCGTCAACCTGCTCTCGAACGCGATCAAGTTCACCGACCGCGGCTCCATCGACCTGTCGGCGCACGGCGCGGGCGACCAGGTCGCGATCGTCGTGCGCGACACGGGCATCGGGATCCCCGCCGACAAGCTGGCGGAGATCTTCGACCCGTTCGTTCAGGTCCGCGCCAACCTGACGCGCCAGCACGAAGGCACCGGGCTGGGGCTGGCGATCAGCCGCGACCTCGCGCGCGGGATGTCGGGCGACCTGACGGCGGAGAGCGTGGCGGGCGTGGGGAGCGCCTTCACCCTCACGCTGCCGCGGTCGACGTGAGGCGGAGGCGTTGCTTGTCGGCGTAGAGCACCGCGTCGGCCTCCT
>JBBQHX010000325.1:0-3743 GCA_038324385.1 Gemmatimonadales bacterium
GCGATGACCAGCTGAAAATCTGCAAGGTGATTCCTCTCGATTGAGCGGCGCCCGCTGTTCGAGCGACAGGTGCTTTCGTCGCAGGGTTCGTCACCTTGGCGCTCAGTGCCGTGATGTTCAGGTGCGGCTCAGCTCTGGCCATGGCTGACCTGTGCCCGGCGTGCCCAATCACGCGCGATACGAATCGTCCTGCTCGATCTTCGGCATCACCCAGTCGAACTCGCCGGCGGCCACGTGGGCACCCGAATGGGCACACGCCCCCGCCATAGTCACCGTCAAGGGCGCGCCGCAGCTGCCGCGCGTGCGGTCCGCCCGCGTGGCGACAACGGCAAAGGCGAGGCCGGCAGGCCGACGCCGTGTTGCGGATGAATACCGAGCGAGGCCGTTCCGAGTGGAACTTGGAGTGGTGAGCCCGGTAGGAATCGAACCTACAACCAATAGATTAAGAGTCGTCGGAAGAGCTATCGCGCGTCGTCGCAGATCGTGACTACTGGAACGAATTCGCGACTCGTGGTCGCCGCTGGATGCGCGTGAGACGGAAGGAGTGCCACACAGTGCCACACGACAGCGGTGACGGAGCCTGCCATCCGGAGCGGGTGACGGGGCCAGCCGGCCCGCGGTCGGCTACAATCGGCACATGAAGACGACACGGCGCCTCACCGCCATCATCGAGCGCGTCGACGACGCCTACGTGGCGCTGTGCCCTGAGCTGGACATCGCGAGCCAGGGCCTCACCGTCGAGGCCGCGAGATCGAACCTGGTCGAGGCGCTGGAGCTGTTCTTCGAATCGGCCGATCCCACCGAAGTCGCCCGTCGACTGCATGGTGAGGTGTTCGTGACGCAGGTCGAGGTCGCGATTGGGTATACTGCGCGTCCTGTCTGGACGCGAAGTCTGCAAGATTCTCGAGAGTCAGGGGTTCGCGGTCGTCCGGCAGCGCGGCAGCCACATCGTTGTGCAGAAACGGCTGGACGCGACCACGGTCACCGTGCCGGTGCCCGACCACGCCGAGCTCAAGCTGGGCACCCTGGCGAGCCTCATTCGTCAGAGCGGCGTGCCGCGGACGCTGTTCGAGACCTGAACCTCCGCGCGTGTCATCCCGCGGGGCACGCCAGCCGTTGGTAAGTCCTCGCCCTGCCCCGTCTGGGCAACCGCCTGAGAATCGTTCACAGTCTCCGCGCGAGGAGGAGTCACATGGACGAGGCCGTTCGACGATTTCGACAGCAGGCCCATCGGGAGCTCGGGGATCGCCAGGGGGCCGAGCGTCGCTATTCCGCCGGGCTGCGGCAACAGGCGGTCGCCTACTGGCGTGCGCGTGAGACGGCCGGTGATGGTGTGCGGACAGTGGCGGCCGCTCTCGGCCTGGGGCCGGTGAGCCTGCGTCGCTGGGCTCAGGATGCCCGGCTCCGTCCGGTGCGCGTCATCGAGGCAGCGCCGACGAGACCGGCGCGCCTGGTCGTGGTCGTCGATGCCGCAGGGGTGCGGGTCGAGGGTGCCGACCTGGAGACCGCGGTGCAGCTGGTGGCGCGGTTCCGATGAGATGGGCGGGACGCCGTGTCGCCGTCTACGCGCACGGTGCTCCGACGGACATGCGGAAGGGCTTTGACAGCTTGTGTGGGATGGTGACCGAGCGACTCGCGCAGAACCCGCTGAGCGGTGACGTCTTTCTCTTCGTGAGCCGGGATCGCATCCGCGCGAAGGTGTTGCACTTCGATGGCACCGGCCTCTGTCTGTATGTGAAGCGGCTGGAGCGCGGGCGCTTCGCGGCGCTGTGGCGGGACGAGGCAGCTGGCCCGCTGACGCTCACCGTCAGCGAGCTGGATCTGTTTCTCGATGGCAGCACCGTCGTGGGGCGGATGCCGCTCACGCCGCCCGCGCTTGCGTCGTTTTCGCTTGCGTCGGATCGCCCGTGATGATCTACTGCGTCCCATCGTGCGAGCGCTGACGGACGAGCGGGACGTCGACACGCTGCAGCAGATCGGCGTGCTGCTCGAGCGTGAGAATCAGCGCCTCATCGCCAAGAACCTGCAGCTGACCGCCGAGCTCGCCCGACTGCGCGGCCTGCCCGATGTCGCGCAGCTGACGTTCACGGTGGAGCGGACGCTCCAGCAGACCCGCACGGCGATTCTCGCCGGGCCGCCGCCGGCGCCCGCGCGACGGCCACGGCCCGGCCACGGCCCGCGCGAACAACCCACGCTCCCCATCGTCACGGTGCGCCACGAGCTGCCCGCGGATCAGCGCGGGTGCCCGGCGTGTGGCGGGACGCTGACCGCGCTCGTCGGGCAGTGCGAGACGTCCGAGCGCATCACGACCGTGAAGGCGACGTATCACGTCGAGCACCACGCCCGCCAGAAATACCGCTGCGCGTGCAACGGCGCGGTGGTCACGGCGCCCGCGCCGCCCGCGCTGATCCCCGGCGGGCGCTACACGCCGGTGTTTGCCGTGGGCGTGGCGGTGGCGAAGTACACCGATCATCTCCCCCTGGAACGCCAAGTGCGGATGATGGCGCGCGAGGGACTGATCGTCGAGTCCCAGACGCTCTGGGATCAGATCCAGGCGCTGGCGCGGCATCTCGAGCCCACGTACGAAGCGCTGGGCCAGCAGGCGTTGGCGACGCCCGTGATCCATGTCGATGAAACCCGCTGGCCCCGGCTGGGATCGGCGGCGCTCTCCGCGGGCACTGTCTGGGGCGTGGCCACGCCGACCATCGCCTTTTATCGCATCTTGCCCGGGAAGTCCGCCGACGAGGGGCGGCAGGTCCTCGGCGCCTATCGCGGCACGGTGGTCGTCGATGGCTACGCGGTGTACCAATGCTTGGCGCGCGACGGGCCCGGCTTCGCGCTGGCGCACTGCTGGGCGCACACGAAGCGCAAATTCGAGGCGAGCGCGACCGACTGGCCGACGCTCTGCGGCGAGATCGACGCGCTGATTGGCGACCTCTATGCCGTCGAGCGCCTGGTCCCGGGCCGCTTGCCCGGCGACGCGGCGGCGCAGGCCCTGCGGCACCAGCTGCGGCAGGAGCGCTCGCGCCCGATCGCCGATCGCATCAAGGCCTGGGCGACCGCGCAGGTCGGCTTACCCCGAAGCGACCTGGGCAAGGCCGTGCGCTACATGCTGGAGCGATGGACGGGGCTGACGCGGTTCCTCGACGACCCGCGGATTGCCCTCGACAATAATGCCGCCGAGCGGGCCCTGCGCGGCCCGGTCGTCGGCCGCAAGAATCACTACGGCTCCAAGTCGCTCCGTGGCACGCAGGTCGCCGCGCTCTTCTACACGCTGTGCGAGTCGGCGAAGCTCGTGCGCGTCGACCCCCACGCGTATCTGCTCACCGCCACCGAGGCCGCGCTCGCCGTCCCCGGCACCGTCACCCTTCCGACCGTCGTCAGAGACTAAGCCGCCGGGCCGCCCGCCAGACCTCGCCGGTCACCACGGGGCAGGGCGAGGCAATACGTTATTCGCAGGATTCCTTGGGGCAGCGATCGCGTACCGAAGACGACCGGAGATCCACAAGCGCTTGATCCTGGCAGCGACCGTCGCCCTGGCATTCGCCGCAGTCGCGCGTATGTCGTTCGAATCGCCGGTGGTGTTTCTACTCGTATGGTTGTCACCGTTGTTCGCCGCAATGGCCTTCGACTTTGTTCACCCGGCGACGAGTCCACCCGGTGTACTTCATCAGCCTAGCCGTCATGGCGAGCGCGTTCGTCCGAATCTTCTTTGTTGAATCAGAGGGATGGCTGAAGATCGG
>JBBQHX010000326.1:0-3736 GCA_038324385.1 Gemmatimonadales bacterium
GGCGTTCTCTCGTGCGGCGGTGGATCGGGTCGCGGCGCACCGGCTGCTGCTGGTGCCAGCGACGGGTGGACGGTGACAACCCGACGCGCCTGGCCCCTACGGACGACGGCCCCACGACGCGCGAAGCGTTGTGGGACCGTCGGATATCCACTGGGGCGGCAGGACTCGAACCTGCGGTTTCCTGATTAACAGTCAGGCGCTTTGCCAGCTAAGCTACGCCCCATCACTTGCGGCTGCATGATGCGGAACCGCGTCGCCGGGTAACGACCCGAGCCAACCCGGCTGGCGCTGCGTGCGGCCCCCTCGATGCTCCAGCCCGGCACCAGATCGGCGATTTACACGCCTGTGGAAGATGTACCGTTCAGCGCTCGAGCACCAGACGTCGCCCCCGGCTGTCCGACGACCGTCCAGCGAGGCGAAGAGAGGTCCGGAAGATGTGATGGGGCACACATCATGCACCTCGCGCTATCGGTCTGAACCCACGCACGGGCGCACGCGATCGATGCAAACCGTCGCGTCAAACCATCGCGCCATCGTGCTCTCATTCCGTCATTCCCGAGACGCAGGGCCCATCGGTCCCCGCCGTGCGGGAACCGCAACCGCGGCGGCCAGATCTGCCGCGCCTAACGCATCGCTGCAAGGAGCCGTCCATGAGTGAGCCGAACGACACGCCTATCGACGAACACGGCAAGGATGCGCAACTGGACGAGCATCGCACGGATGCCGATGGGCAGTATCTGACGACCAATCACGGAGCACGCGTCAGCCATACCGACGACTCGCTGAAGGCCGGTCCCCGCGGGCCGACGCTCATGGAGGATTTCCACTTCCGCGAGAAGATGACGCATTTCGACCACGAGCGCATGCCGGAGCGGGTGGTGCATGCGCGCGGGTCGGCCGCACATGGGTACTTCGAGCTCTATGAGCCGCTGACCGAGCTCACGAAGGCCGCGCTCTTCCAGGACACGTCGGTCCGGACCCCGGTGTTCGTGCGGTTCTCCACCGTGGTCGGGTTCCGCGGGTCGGCCGATACCGTTCGCGACGTGCGCGGCTTCGCCACCAAGTTCTACACGTCGGCCGGAAACTGGGACCTGGTCGGCAACAACATGCCCGTCTTCTTCATCCAGGACGGCATCAAGGTCCCGGACCTCGTCCACGCCATCAAGCCGCAGCCGCATCACGAGATGCCGCAGGCGTCGGCGGCACACGATAACTTCTGGGACTTCATTTCGCTGATGCCCGAGTCGGCCCACACAATCATGTGGGTGCTCTCGGACCGCGCGCTGCCGCGGAGCTACCGAATGATGGACGGATTCGGCGTGCACACCTTCCGCTTCGTCAACGAGCAGGGGAAGGCGCGCTTCGTCAAGTTCCACTGGCGGTCGACGCTCGGCGCCTCCTCGCTCGTGTGGGACGAGGCACAGAAGCTGGCCGGCAAGGACCCGGATTTCAATCGGCGCGACCTCTGGGAAGCGATCGAGATGGGGGAGTTCCCGGAGTACGAACTCGGGATCCAGGTGGTCGAGGAGGAGGACGAACACCGCTTCGACTTCGACCTGCTCGACGCCACCAAGGTCATCCCCGAGTCGATCGTCCCCGTGCGCATCGTCGGCAAGATGACGCTCAACCGGAACCCGGATAACTTCTTCTCCGAGACCGAACAGGTGGCGTTCCATCCGGGCCACGTGGTGTCGGGCATCGACTTCACCAACGATCCGCTGCTGCAGGGCCGACTCTTCTCCTACATCGACACGCAGATCAACCGGTTCTCGAGCGCCAACTTCAACGAGCTGCCGATCAATCGTCCGCTGGCGCCGGTGCACAACAATCAGCGCGATGGCTTCATGCGGCAGACCATCAACAAGGGGTCCGTCAACTATTCGCCTAATTCGTTAGGCAAGGGGTGCCCGATGACGGCACCCGCCAACATGGGCGGCTACGTCCACCACATGGAGCGCGTCGAGGGTCACAAGGTTCGGGAGCGTAGCGAGAGCTTCAAGGATCACTTCTCCCAGCCCATCATGTTCTGGAACGGCCTCACGGAACCGGAACGGGAGCGGCTGATCAGTGCCGCTCAGTTCGAGTTGGGGAAGGTAGAGAGCAAGGAAGTGCGCCACCGCTTGATTCACGACTTCTTCAATCGGATCGACCATACGCTCGCGTCACGCATTGCCACGAGCGTCGGTATCGACCCGCCGGCGGCGGACGCGAGCGCGCCGATCACGGCGGCGCTCCCCGAGGTAAGCGTGGATCGCCGCACTCGCCCGGACAGCATCCGGACGCGCCGTATCGCCATCCTCGCCGCCGATGGGGTCGACGTCGGCATGGTGGAGTCCGTGATGGCGGCGCTGAAGCAGGAGGGCGCGAACGCCGAGGTCATCTCCAAGTCCAAAGGCACGCTGCGGAACGGCTCGCGTGCGGTGGAGGTCGACAAGAGTTTCGTGACCACCGGGTCGGTGATGTACGACGCGGTGTTCGTCCCGGGCGGACGCGCGAGCGTGGACGCGCTCCGTCAGGAGGGCGATGCGCGCCACTTCGTCAGCGAGGCCTTCAAGCACGGCAAGGCGATCGGTGCCACCGACGAGGGGGTCGACCTGCTGATGGCCTCGGACCTTGGCGGGCTCGACCTCGCCTCCGACGGTGAGTCGGCGACCAGCCGGTTCGGCGTCGTCGTCGCGTCAGGCACGTCGGGCGGGGAGTCGATGGCGGACAAGGTCAAAGGCGTCGTCGGACACGGGACCGACGACGATTCGGCCGCGTTCACCGCGCGGTTCGTCCAGGCGATCGCGCAGCACCGCCATTGGGACCGCGAGATGAAGGCGAAAGTCTCTGCCTAGCGCGGCGGCGGCTGTCTCGGCCGGCCTGAATCCGGTCGGGCGGCCGGGTCACCCCGGGTGCCCGCGGTGCCCCCGCGCCCCGTTCGCTCGCCGACGCCGAGTGTGCTGTCGACGCCCACCGCGGCCGCCGTGTTCGGTATCTGCTGCGTGGCGGGCGCAGCGGCACCCGTGTCCCCGTCGCCCCGATACTCCGTTCGGCCACCCTCGGCGCATCCAACGAGTAGCAGACTCGCCGCGATCAGGACGGCTGACATGCTCCGCGAACCTTTCACGAGTCGTTCCCCGCACCAGATCGGGACGAGTGTCGCCGTTGGCGCAAGCTGACGGGTTGATGCCACACGCGTGCATGTGGAGGCTGGGCGGCTATCGGGCGATGCGGCAGGCAATCAGCCGCCGCCGAGCAGTTGCTGTAGCTGCGACGCCTCGCGCTGCAGGACGGTGCGCGCCTCCCCGACCAGACGCGAGACGGTCGAGTCCATTGTCGGATCGTTGAAGGCCGCGAGTTGATCGAGGCTTTCCTGCGTGAGGCGCCGTTCCGTGCGCACCCACGTGGTATCGAACGACGCGCCTGTCGCCCCGCCGAGTTGCTCCATCGCCGCTTCGTGCGCGGCGCGCATCGTCGACTGCGGCGTCGTCGTGGCGAGCGTGTCGAGCGGGGTCTGGAAGTCGACCCCCAGACGCTGCGCGGCGGCGGTCGCGTCGAGCGTCAGGCGGGCACGTTCGTCGAGCATCTGTTGCGCCAACTGGCGGATCTCGGGCGCTGTCGCGCGCTCGCTGGCCAGCCGTGCGCGCTGGATGGTGCGGTCGAAGACCCAATAAAGCGTTGCCAGCGCGTTGGAATTGCTGATCTCGCGCACCTCGGGGTTCGCCAGCGCCGCGTTCTCGACGCCCTCCATCAG
>JBBQHX010000327.1:0-3732 GCA_038324385.1 Gemmatimonadales bacterium
CAGTATCCACCCTTCACCGGCCTCGCCAACATCATCATCAGCGGCACGGCCGAGGACGCGACGTCGCGGCTGGCCGAGGAGGCCGCACGGTGGCTGCGGGCGCTGATCGCGCGCCGAGCGCCGGGCAAGCTCCTCGTGATCGGCGCGGCGCCGTGCGCCATCGAGCGCGTGCAGCAGCGGTGGCGCTGGCACGTGCTGCTGCGGGCTGACGACGGCCGGGTGCTGACGCGCGTGAGTCGCTACTTCCTGGAGCGATTCCCCGTGCCGAACGTGGCGCGGCTGCGGGTCGGGCTGGATCGGGATCCGGTGACGTTGTTGTAAGGCCGTGGGGGCGCGGTCGCGGCGACAAAGATCGCGCGCCCGCGCGTGTCTGAGATCAGTGCGCCGACCATCGTGCGCGACGAGTCGTCCCTTCCCATCGCCCGTGTTGCGAATGTTGCCACGACGGACATACGGATCCGCCACCGTACTTGCGCTCGGTCTCCTCGCATGCGTCGGCGCCGATGAGGGCGATCGGTCGGCCGCGGCGCCCGTGGTGCGCGATAGCGCGGGGATTCGCATCGTCGAGCATCCGGCGGCCGTGCTCGAGCAGTCGCCGGTCGCGCTGGGCGAACCGGTGCTCGCCATCGGTGCGGCCGAGGGCGACGGAGCCGACGTGTTCGGATCGATCGCCGGTGTCGTCAGGCTCGTCGACGGCGCCGTCGCCGTGCTCGATCGTCAGGCGGCGGAGGTCCGGGTGTTCGCCCCCGATGGCACGCTGCGCACGCGGTTCGGTCGGTCGGGCGGTGGCCCTGGCGAGTTCGAGTCGCCGAGCCTGCTGCTTCCGCTTGGCGGCGACACGCTTGGCGTGGTGGACCAGTTCGGCTACCGGGTGCATCGTTTCACGGCCGGCGGCACGGTCGTCGACGCGGAGCGTCTGGATCGGTCGGCGACCCTCACGTGGGGCGTGGCGGGGCGGTTCGACGATGGCGCGTGGCTCGTGCAGAGCCGCACCCGTTCGGAAGGCCCGCCCGTGGACGGACGGCAGGACGCCTGGATTCTCGCCGGCGTGCGTCGGCGTGGGGCTACGATCACCGATTCGCTCACGCGATTGCGCGCGGCGGTGAGCTTCATCCGGAACTTCGATCAGGGGTTCTCGTTCACCGCCGTTCCGTTCGCGCCAGCGGGCTCGGTGGCGCCGCTCGGGGATGCGGTGGTCGCGCACGACGGCGATCAGTACGCGCTGCGTATCGTCGGCCGGGATGCCGCGCCGCACACACTGGTGCGCGTGCTCGCCCAACCCCCGATGGTGACCGAGGCGCATCTCGCGGCCGACCTCGAGCGACGGTTCGGTGCGCTGGCGCCCGATCGCCGCGCGGCAGCGACGCGCGATCTGGAGGGCGTTCCCCGCGAGGCACGCCATGGTGGCTTCGGGCCGCTTCGGAGCGACCGGCGCGACCGCGTCTGGTCGCGGGTGATCGTCCCACCGCCGACCGACCCGGATTCGGCGAGCACGCAATACCTCGTGGTCGCCGCCGACGGCATGATCCGGGCTCGCGTGATACTCAATGGCAGCGAGCAGGTGGCGTTTCTCGACAGCACGCACGTGGTGACGATCGGACGGGACGCGCTCGATGTCGAGCAGGTGCGCGTCTACGCGCTGCCCGAGTCGCTGCGTCCGTCCACGGTTCGCTAGCCCTCGCGAGGGCCTGGGGACGTACCGCCGAGTCGACCCGGTGTCGAGCCAGTTTCGTCGATCGCTTGAAGGTTCGCCCCGCACCGCGCCATCTTACCCGGGTGACCACCTTCTTTCCTCCCGATTTCGCGGCCCCGCGGCTCGCCCAGGCGCCCGACGCGCGGTTCACCCCCGCGCCCGCCGACGGTGTGCTCCCCGACGGCTTCTTCTCCACGACCAACCTGCCGACCTACGTCCGTGGCGACGGCGAGTGGCGACTGCCGCGCGAGCCGCGCATGGACGGCGCCATCGTGCGCGACGCGGACGGCGTCCTCTGGATTCGGGAGGGGCGCCGCGTGCGCCGCGGCGAGCTCATCGCGGTGGGGGCGGCGGAGGACGGTAGCGAGGGGATCTTCGTGCACACCCACGCCTTCGTGCAGCGCGGCCCCGAGGGCGAGTTCAAGTTCATGACCAGCGAGGTCTCGCGCGAGAAGCCGATCGACTACTCGCTGATGGCGCGCATCCTTCTCGAGCAGCGTGAGGCGGGAGGCTATCCCATCTGGGTGACCGGCCCCGCGCTCGTGCACTCGCGCGCGCGCAACGACATGGTCTGGTTCATCGATCAGGGATTCGTCGGCGCCCTGCTCGCCGGAAACGCGGTGGCGGTGCACGACATCGAGACGTCGATCTTCGGCACCACGCTCGGCATGTCGGGGTCCGGCGAAGCGACGACAGGCGGCCACGGGCTGCACATGCGCGCGATCAACGCCGTCCGGCGCGCGGGCTCGATCGCGGCGGCGGTGGAGCAGGGGGTGATCACCGACGGGATCATGCATGCCTGCGTGCGCGCGGGGATTCCCTTCGTCCTCTGCGGCTCGATTCGCGACGATGGCCCGCTGCCTGACGTGATCACCGACGTGATCGAAGCGCAGGACGCGATGCGTGCCCACGCCAAGCGGGCGACGATGGCGATTCTCGTCGCCACGGCGCTGCACGCGATCGCCACCGGCAACATGCTCCCCGCCTTCGTGATGTCGGACGACGGGACGCTCGCCGAGCTGCCGACGATCTGCGTCGACTCGTCCGAGTTCGTTGTCAGCAAGCTCAAGGATCGCGGGACGCATCAGGCATTCGGCGTGGTGACCAACGCGCAGGATTTCATGCACATCCTGCGACTCTACATCGAGCGCGAACTCGGCGCGCGAGCGATTGCCGCTGGCGCGCCGTCGGCGGACGCGCGATGAACGACACGCAGCAACGCTTCCTCCGCATCATCGCCGAACGCGTGCCGGTCGAGCGCATCGTCGAGCTGCACCTGTTCGCGCCGATCCGGCAGGGAGGCACCGAGACCGGCGTGGCGGTGTTCGCGGCGTTGACCGACGTGCAGGAGGGGGTGCGCGTCGCCGACGCGGCGGAGGCAGCCGACGCCGCCGCCGCGACAGACGCGGCAGTTCGTGATGCACACGCGGGGGAGGCGGAGAAGGACGACGGGCCGTCGAACGAGGCTCCCGGAGGCGACGAACCGCCGGTCGACGCGCCTGTGGAGGAGCCCGGCGAGGACGCTCCGGTCGAGGACCCGCCGGCCGACCCATCGCCCGTCGAAACGCCGCCTGACGAGCCCGCGCCGGATGGCGTGCCCATTGGCGATCCGGCGCCAGACGCTCCGCCGATCGAGGCGCCGCCGATGTCCGATTCGCCGATGACCGAACCGCCGCAGGGTACGCCGGCCGCCATGGCGGCGACGCCGGCCATTCCCCTGTCCGAGCTGCTCGAGATGACGCCCGTACCGGCAGACGGCGCGGATGCGGCCGAAGCCGCCGAAGCCGCGGGCGAGGCGCCGCCGCCTGACGACGGCACACTACTCGCCGAGGGAGGCAGCTCGGTGGGCGACGACCCAGTTGCCGATGGCGAGCCACGGGTCCCCACGGCGCGTCCGTCCGTCGTCAGGCACGTCGTGATGTCCGCGCGCTACCGCCTCACGCTCAAGGGCGTGGATCGCGGCAAGTGGGAGGTCGACGTCGTGGAGGAAGCGGACGCACCATTGATCACCGTCGATAAGGTGGTGCGCGGCGTCCAGC
>JBBQHX010000328.1:0-3717 GCA_038324385.1 Gemmatimonadales bacterium
CGACGACGCCAGCTTTCGTGATGATCTCGAGCTCGACTCGCTCGATTTTATCGAGATGGTCGCCCGGCTCGAACAGGCGACCGGTGTCTTCGTGCCTGACGATGACATGGCACGGCTGACATCGGTCACGAGCACGGTCGCGTACGTGCGGCAGCGGGCGACCGCCGACGGCGGCGGCTGATCCGGATGTTGGCGCGGCAGCGTGGGTCGAGCGATGAGCGCGGCGCGCGCGTCGTGATCACCGGCGTCGGTGCCTGCACTCCCCTCGGTGGGACGGCAGACGCGACGTGGCGGCAGATCCTCGCCGGTGCGTCGGCCGCGCGCGAGTGGGACGATCTCGCCGCCGAAGGGATGCGCGCGGTGCGGGCCTGCCGGATCGAGGAGTTCGACGCGCCCGAGACGCGACGGGGTCGCGCGCTCGGCATCGCCGCTGCTCGTGAGGCAATGCGGCAGGCATGGACGGGCGCGCTGCCTGACGGCCCGCACGGCGGCGTCTTCGTCGGAAGCACGCTCGGCGAGAGCGCGGCGTTCGAGCAGGTCGCCGCCGGCGCGGCGCTCGATCTCGCGCAGTACGGCGCGCCGTCGTTCTGCGATGCGCTCGCGGCCGAGTTCGCCGTGACCGGCCCGCGTGAGGCACTGGCGACCGCCTGTGCGGCCGGCAACCACGCAATTGGCGCGGCGGCGCTCGCGCTCCGGCAGGGCCGAGCGCGCTGGGCGCTCGCCGGCGGTGTCGAGCCGTTCTCGCGCCTGTCGATGGTGGGATTCTCGCGATCGCGCGCGATGGCCAGCGGCGACTGTCGGCCGTTCGACGCGCATCGCACCGGGATGGTGCTGGGCGAGGGCGCCGCGATGCTCGTGCTCGAGCGACTCGACGATGCGCTCGCCCGCGGCGCCCACCCGCTCGCCGAAGTTGGTGGGCTCGGGCTGGCGAGCGACGCGCATCACCCCACCGCGCCGCGCGCCGACGGACGCGGGATGGAGCGCGCCATGCGCGCGGCGCTCGCGTCGTCCGGGCTGCAACCGGCCGACGTCGACTGGGTGAACGTGCACGGCACCGGTACGCGCCCCTCCGACGCGGCAGAAGGGTGCGCCGTGCGAGCGGTTTTCGACGGCCTGCCGATGCCGACCCTGAGCGGAAGCAAGGGGGCGCTCGGCCATGCGCTCGGCGCGGCCTCGGCGATCGAGGCAGTGTTGTGCGTGTGCGGGCTGCGTGATCAGGTGATCCCGGCCACCCCGGGGCACACCGTAACCGATCCCGACATCGGTGTGGGGTGCACGCGCGGCGTCGTGCGGGCCGCCGAGCGGCCGTTGCGCGTGGTGATCAACAACGCGTTCGCGTTCGGCGGGATCAATAGCACGCTCGTGCTGACCCGTTGGGAGGACGCGTGAGCGAGGCGATCGGCGGGCTGTTGCGCGACTCACTCATCATCCCGCTCCCCGGAGACGATTCGGAGCGCGCCGCCCTCGACGCCGTGCTCGAGCAGCTTGCGCCCGTCTTCGAGCGCGTGCCGGTGATCGATGGCGAACGGGCCGGTGCCCTCCTGCTCGTGACCGACGATGCGGGAACCGGCACCGCCGTGCAGTTCTGGCGCGACGCGCTCGCGACCGGCCTCGCGCTGGCCAGTCCAGGGAACTTCCCATGGTGCCTCGCCAACGCCCCCTGCGCGACGATCGCCCGCCGGTTCGGCATCACCGGCGCGAACATCACCTGGCTGGCGAAGCTGTCGGACCCAGCGCACGCCTTCGACGGGCCAGCGGCCTGGCTTGCCGATCACTTCAGCCTCGCTCGGGCGAACGGTGCAGCGACCGACGCCTGGGTGGCGGCGGTGCACTTCGGCACGCCGGGTGGGCGGATCGCCGTCTGGCACTGGGAGGGAGTCGGCCCGTCGCCTGACGAGCCGGAGGCGACGGCGGGGCTCGTCGCCGCGATGCGCGATCGCATGGCCCGCGAATGGTCGGTCGGTAGCGCATCGCGCGTGGCGAGCTGCGTGGCAGAGCCCAGCGGACGGGAAACGCCCGCTGCGAGACGTCCGGCGGCGTTGCACGGCGCTGTTTCTTCCGCCCGCGTTACCCTGAATCGATGATGTGACCGCGGAGCCCTGACCACTGGTCAGGGCTCCGTCGGGCATCCGCCCGCGCCCGCGCGGGTGACCGATCGCCGCCCAGTCCGTCCTGATCTGGTCAGGCCACCGCGCGCGAACGATCCGCGTACGTCGGCCGCATCCGGTCACCGATTCAGGATCTCATGGCTTCGTGTAGCACAATTGGCCGGACCATTGCCACGCTCGGATGCACCGCGCTGTTCGCCCTCGTCCCCTTCGACGGCGAGCTTCGCGCACAGACGCCCTCGCCATCGGCCGCGACCGCCGAGGCCACGCGCCTGCTCGCCGACGGCGACACCGCGGGGGCACGCCGCACACTCGAGACGAGCCTGAGCGAGCAGCCCGCCGATCTCGACGCACGCCGTCTCCTCGCGCGCCTGCTCTACCACGCGGGTGACGTGGACTCGGCTCGCGCGGTATATGACGCGGGGCTCGCGCTGCACCCCCAAAGTTGGAGCCTGCGGCTCGACCTCGGTCGGCTGCTCGTCGAGACCAACGCGCGGCGCGATGCCCGTGCGGTGCTCGATCCGTTGACCGAGATCCCCGCCGCGCGCGCGGAGGCCGAGTCGTTGCTCGGTACGCTGGCCTACTGGTCGGGCGATTTCACGACCGCGCGCGCCCGGTTCGCCGCCGCGCTCGACGCCGACCCGTCGCAGGTCGACGCGCGCCGCCAACTCACCGATATCGAGGCGGCGTCCAGGCCATGGATCACCGTCGGCGCGCAGTTCCGCCGCGACGACCAGCCGATCACATCGGGCGCGGGGGAGCTCGAAGCCGGGTGGTACGCGACGCCGCTCTGGACGGTCTCGGCGCGCGTCCGCCCCGCGCGCCATGCGCCGGAACGCGGCGCCGCGGCCACGCTCGCGTCGGCGGAGGTCGGGATGGCGCACTACGCGCCGCGACTTCGCGTCGAGACCGAGGTGGCGGTGGGAGCGCTCCAGCGCTCGTTCGGCGCAGCATCGGACTGGACCGGACGCGCCGCGCTGGGCGTCCGGCTCCCCGGTCACGTCACGGCGCGAGTGAGCGGGGTACGTGCGCCGTATCTGTACACACTGGCCAGCCTCCTCACGCCGGTGGTCACCGAAACCGTCACCGGCGCGCTGCGACTCGACCATCCACGCGGCTGGCTTGGTGAAGCGGCCGTTCAGCGCGAGCGATACCCCGACGCGAACGTCGTCAGCACGGGCTACGCCTGGCTGCTCGCGCCCATGGTGCGCGCGCGGCGCGGCGACCTGCAACTCGGCTACAGCGTCGCCGCACAGGATGCGCGCGAGACGCGGTTCGTCGCCGGCTCGTCAGGCACGCCGGGGCAGGGTGGGCCGCCGTCGGGTGACGCGGGCGGTCGCTATGCACCGTACTTCACCCCCGAGCAGCTACGCACGCAATCGGTGATCATGGCCGGGGTGCTGCGGCCGTCCGCCCGGGTCGAACTTCGCCTCGGCGGGTCGTACGCCATCGCCGCGAGCGATGAGGCGCCGGTGTTCGTGGCCTCGCCCGGCATCCCACCGCTGTCGCCCGTGCTTACCTTCGTGCCGCGGTCCTTCACGCCGTGGGACGTTCGGGCAGGGCTCTCCACCGCGATCAGTCCCGCGCTGGGACTGACTCTGACGGCCGA
>JBBQHX010000329.1:0-3686 GCA_038324385.1 Gemmatimonadales bacterium
GTCGCGCGAGCAGTCCTCCGCGTCCTCCGCGTCCTCCGCGGTAAAAAAACCGCCAGGATCCAAGAACGAACCGCAGACCACCCCGCCAACACCAGCCAGCCTCACAAACGAGCTACCGAATCTCGAACAACACCGGCCACAACTTCCCCGTCACGAACACCCGATCCCCGACGCGATCCCAGGCGATCCCGTTCGGCACCGCCTCGCCATCGGAGCGCCGTGCCCGCGGGTACAACGGCCCGATATCGATCCACGCGATCACGAGCCCGCTCGCCGGATCGATGCGCGCGATGCGCTCGCTCGGGTAGACGTTGGCCCACAGCTCGCCGCGGACCCATTCGAGCTCGTTGAGCCCGGTAATCCGCCGGCCGCCGTCGACCACGGTGAGGGTGCGCCGGACCGCGAACGTCGCCGGGTCGCGGATGCGGAGGACGTCGCTGCCGTCGCTCGTCCAGAGGGCGGTGCCGTCGGAGGTGATCCCCCATCCCTCGCGGTCGAGCGGGAGCGAGTCGCGGAGGGCGAGGGTCGCGCGGTCGTAGACGAAAACCTGCCCCGTGCGCCAGGTGAGCTGGTAGACCAGGCCGCCCTGGACGGCGATCCCCTCGCCGAAGTGTGGCGGCGGGAGCGGGGTTCGGCGGGCTACCTCGCCCGAGGCCAGGTTGCTCTCGCGCAGCTCCGACCGGCCCACGATCCCCGTCCCCTCCAGCAGCACCCCCGCGTCCCAGACCAGCCCCTGCGTGAAGGCGGTCGAGTCGTGCGGGTACGTCGCATGGACCGTGGGGGCGACTACGGGGGCGGGGGCGGCGATGTCCGGATCCGCCGGGGTGTCACCGCAGGCGCTGACCAGCGCCGCCGACAGGACGCCGAGCGAGACGAGCAGCATCGTCATGGCAGCGGAGGGGCGGTGGGGACGACGGGGTGCGGGCATGCCGGGAATATCGCGGGGCGGCGGCACCGGCGCGCGGCCAGTTGTCTCAGCGAGTCGACACTACTGTCGCCGGTACACCATTGTGAGCACGTACCGGTCCGCCATGCTCGCGCGGAAGAACTGCGCCCGGACCGTCAGCGTCGTGCCCGCGAGAACGGCCGTGTCGGGCGCGACGGTGGGGCCATAGGCGTAGACCAGCACCCGGTCGCCGGTCTGGACGTAGCGCGCGCTGTAGGCGAACGGGGCGACGTCGACCTGGGTGAGCGGGGAGACGTAATCCTCCGTGCCGTTCACGAAGCCGTTCGTGCCGAAGCCGATCACCGCGCCGGCGATGTGGGTGTCGCGCACCTCAGCCTCGTCGGCCGGCTCGAAGCGCGCCGGCAGCGGAGTCCCGTCGACGCTGTAGAGGTGAAACAGCGCTCCCTCGACTTGCGGCCCCTGCGGCGTCGGCGTAGGCGTCGGCTCGGGCAACGGCGTCGGGCCGGAGATCGTGTCGCTAGCACCGCCTCCACATGCCGACACGGCCGCGGCCAGGAACAGCGCGCGGGCGATCACGGACCACCGCGCGGGACCCGCACCACCGGTGACGGAACCAGCCGCGAGCGGGCGGGCGAGCGGGGCGCGGACGACCTGTCGGCGCTCCCTCAGCGAACGAACCCGCAAACCAGCGGCAGCGCTGACCAGCCGCCCGTGACTGGAGCAGGGAGCACCCCGCGGACGGGGGAAGCTGGCTGGACGAAGGGGCGCGCCATGCGGCCCTGAGGTGCAAGGGATGGACCACTAACCAGCCCCGACATCGACAGCCAACCCCGGCAATGGGACGGGGCGCTGCATCGCTCAGGCGTATTCCCGCCGACCGATCTACTCCGCCCGGTGCAGCAGCCGGCGCATGTTGTCAGCCAGCGGTTCATCGTACGTCTCCTCAAGCGGGGCATCAGCGGGCGATCGGGGATATCACGATCACCGCCCCCGTTCGGTCACCACGAACTATCGAACGGTCCCTCGCCCGTCACTCCCGCCGATAGACCATCGACAACGTGAAGCGCGTGTCATCGGTGTCGCCGCGGAAGAACTGCGCCTGCACCGTCAGCGTGTTCCCGTTGACGATTCCGGTGTCGGGCGGAAAGTCGTTGCCGTACGAGAAGATCAGCACGCGCTCGCCGCTCTGCGTGTAGTCGGCGCCGTAATCGAACGCGGAGGTCAGCCCGCTGGGCGAGGTGTATAGCTCCTCACCCTCCATCGTCCCGTTCGTGCGGAAGATCAGCCGGCCGGCAGAGATCTGTGCGTCGTCCACGACCCCGGCCTCGTCGGCGGGCTCGAACCGGGCGGGCAGCGGATTGCCCGCCACGCTCTGCAGCTCGTATACGTTCCCGGCGACCCGGTCGGCATCGTCGGGGCCGGTGGAATCGCCGCACGCGCCGACGGCGAGCGCGAGCGACATGGCGGCGGCGGCGAGGAGGCGCCGCGATAGCGGGCGGTGCGTGGGAGCGGAAGGCGAAGCTGACATGGACATGGCCGTTAGCGGATGAAGGAAGTGGACGGCAGGCCTCAAGATACCGGCCATGTTCGGGACGACGCGGGCACTGCTGCACGGTGTGGCCCGGGCACGCCGGCGGCAACCCCACACCCCCCCAGCCGCAGCTGGACGGGCAAACGTGTGGCGAATCACCCCCGTTCCGCGTCGCTCACGCGGCGGCTATGATGCGCCCGGTCGCCCCCACCCCGTTCGACGTCGCGTCGCACCACCGCCGGAACGAATGGACCTCGTCCACCACGGGCGCCCCCAGACACGTGCACTCGCCCACGCCCCGCCGCGCGCGCGGCTGAGCGCGGCGCTGCTCGCTTACCTGTTCGCGATGACGGCGCTGGTCACGCTCACCCCGTTCGACTTCGGCCAGTTCCGCCGCGTCGACCTACTGGTGGATGGCGGCCTGCTGGAAGCGCTCGCCAACGTCGTCCTCTTTCTCCCGCTGGGCTTTCTTTGGCGCCTCGCCCGCCCCGACGTACGCGACCGGTGGGCGATTCGCGTGCTCGGGCTCGGACTGCTCGCGAGCCTGCTGATCGAAGGGGCGCAGTTTTTCCTGCCCGGCCGGTACCCGGCGCTGCAGGACCTTGCCATGAATGCCCTCGGCGCCTTCCTCGGCGCGCACGCGCACGATGCCGTCTCGCGCCGGCTCGACATCGAGGGGCGGGTGGTCAGCGGACTCGGACTCGAGTTGCCGCTGATGACGCTGCTCTATCTGCTCGTCCCCCTGCTCTGGTTGAACGCCCTCGCCGTCGCCGAGGCGCCGCTGGCGACGCTCCGGCTGCTGATGCTCGGGCTGTTCGGGGCCAGCCTGCTGGCCGCGGTCCAGCGGCGCCACTTCGGCCCCGCTGGCGCCCTCGGACGGCGGGGCACCGCGGCTGCGGCGGGCGTCTGGTTCCTCGTCGGCGCCTTTCCGGCGCTGCCGGTGCGACCGGGAGCGGTGCTACTTCATGGCGCCATCGTCGCGGCACTTGCCGGGTATCTGGCGACAGCACGGTCCAGACGCATCCGCCGCGAGCGCCGTTTCGAACTCGACGCGCTTCGGCGTGCGTCGCCCTACTTCGCCGCTTATCTGCTGCTCATTCCGCTGGTGACACCGGTCGGCGGAGCGGGCGCCGCGCCATTCTCGCGGATCCTGGTGCTCGAAATCGTCCAGGCCGCCGCGGCCTCGACGCTGCTCGGCTTCATGGTGGCCGAGGCGCGCGGGCGGCGGGAACAACGGTATCGCGAGAC
>JBBQHX010000330.1:0-3676 GCA_038324385.1 Gemmatimonadales bacterium
GCCGCGGGCTGGAAGCCAGGCATCGGCGGACGCGCTACCGGCGACCGCGTCTCGACGGCGATGATCCACCGCCATCACCTGCACGAGTTCGTCATGCGGCACGAGCAGCCCGACAGGCGTGAGCTTCGACAGCGCTCGACGCCGCGCGGGCGCGCGACCTTGGGCAGCCGACAGACGCCACAGCAGGTCGGTGGACCTCCATCGGCCCGCCAATGACCGCGCCCTCCTTGTCTCTACACTCAGCCTCTATGGACCGCATGTCCGCATCGCCTCCTGACGTCAGCTGCGGCACCACGGCAGTACGGAGGTTCCGGGCGCGCCCCACCACCGCGCGGTAAGATGCGGATTTGCAGGTCTTTTGCCGACGTAGCTCAGCTGGTAGAGCACTTCACTCGTAATGAAGGGGTCAGCGGTTCGAATCCGCTCGTCGGCTCTCGCAGAAGCCCCGCTCAGGCGGGGTTTCTTGGTTGAGAGCGTTCGCTCGAAAAACCGGTTCGCCAACATTTCCGCCAACATTGGGCGTGGCCAAGTTGGCTCATGGAGCACGATCGTTGATATGCGGTTGTGCCCGCCGCGCGGGTACCAGCCGCGCGGCCAGAACATCCCCACACGATCGCGTGAGGGGGGACCGGCCCTGCTTATCAGCAGCGCCGGATGTCAACCTCCATATGGTCTAACCGCCGGCGGACTCGAGTTCGAGACCGGGCACGCCTCTGAAGATGCGGTCGTTTGAGACGAGCGGGATGCCGAGCCGGACGGACGTCGCTGCGATCCAGCGGTCGGCGTTGTGCTCGCGCTGAGCCAACGCATGCCCGATGGCTTCGCAGTCGACGCGTAGCTGGGCGCAGACGAGCACAAGCTCTGGACCGGTGTGAACGATCTCGGCTCGCTGGATCTTGGCCTCGAGCTTCAGCATCCGAGCGTCACCCCAGCCGCGACGGAGGGCGCCATAGCGGAGCTCTGCGACGGTTTGAAAGGAGATCAGGGCGGGTCGGCCGGCGATCGTGGACGCATACCGATCGGCGAGGGGTGATCCCGGCACGAGGTCCGCACTGAAGACGTCGGTGTCGATGACGATCGGCCGTCTTGGCCGAGCCTGGCTCACGAGTCAACGGCGGCGAGGAAAGCGGCGCCTTCCTCCACGCTCACGTCCTCAATGACCATCTCGTCGTACGGCGGCAGTGGGCGCGCGCGGCGCAGCAACTCCTCGACCGGGAGTTCCAGATGCTGCTCGTCGAGGTGGTCTGCGCGATGAGTCGACATAGTCGGTGAAGTGTACGCACGCCATCAGTCAAGAGCGAGCAGCCTTGCCGACGCCGTTGTCCCCCTCGAGCGCACCGTGCGGCACCCTCACCGACGGCGTCGAAAACGGGCCGCCATCTTCGATCGGGCACACTCGCCTTGCCGCCGAAGCGGCCGGATCGACGCGGATGCCGAGCGTCGCGAGACGATCGAAGAGTACTGTCGGGCGGGTCGCCATCGGACGACCTAGCAGGTGGTCGCGGAGCGTAGTCGCGGCGACACAACGACGTCCGATGCGCAGCAGAACATGGCAACGATGAGCAGCCCGCAACCGGATCTCTACATCTCCGCAGACGTCGAGACGGACGGTCCGATTCCGGGGCCGTACTCGATGCTGTCGTTCGGCTTGGCCGTCGTCGGCTCCTACGACGGGCATCGCCTGGACCGGCGTCCGCCCGGCGGCGAGACGTTCTACCGCGAGCTGCGGCCGATCTCCGATCGCTTTCAGGACGAGGCCCTTGCCGTCAATGGCCTTGACCGCGACCGGCTCATCGAGCGCGGGATGGCGCCAGAGCAGGCGATGGAGGAAGCTGCTCAGTGGGTTCGCCGCCACGCCGGCGACCACAAGGCTGTGCTCGTGGCGTATCCCGTCGCCTTCGACTGGTCGTTTCTGTACTGGTACTTCGAGCGCTTCGCTGCGAGCGGGTCGCCGCTCGGCTTCTCGTCCTGCCTGGATATCCGCACGCTCTACCAAGCATCTGCCGGCACGGTCCACGCCGCGTCCGGGCAAAGCGCGATGCCCGCTTCGTTGCTTCCGACCGCTCCGCACACCCACCTAAGCGGCGCGAGGCCCGAGCGGAGGGTTTCGAAACCCGCCAACATTTCCGCCAACATCGTGTTGGCGATCGGCGTCAGCCGGTGTCTCATGCTGTTTCGGTCGGACCGCCGGAACCCGCTTCTGAGCAGGCATTTCCAGTAGATTGGCGAGACAGCGCCGGACATCGAACACCCCGGCGGAGCCACTCGTAATGAAGGGGTCAGCGGTTCGAATCCGCTCGTCGGCTCCTCACGAAACCCCCGCTTAGTCGGGGGTTTCGGCGTTCCGGGGCCGGGCTCCGAGGAGCCCGCCGAGGCCGATGGGCAACGGATTGGGCAACGCCCCGCCGGGAAGGGCCACAAAGCCGTCCGGCGCGTGGGTCACGTTGGCGAGCGTGAGACCGACCGAGTACGTCCGCGAGCAACTCGCCCCGAGCCGCGCCGCCGGGGCGCCCTTCTCCGAGGCGTGGGCGGCGGCCCTGGCCTCGATCCCCGCGTCGGGCAACGCCCGCGGTGACGCTGAGTGGCTCGACGCCCTGGCCGGGACGGTGGACGCCTGGAGGCGCCTACGCCCGGCTGGAGCCGACGCCCCACGACGCTCGGCGTGGCCCTCGCCGCGTGCGCCTGAACGACGGAGAAGTTCTAGGTCGACACGCGGGGTCGCAGTTCACGGAACAGCCTGAAAGTGCCGACGGCGACGAGCACGAACCCAAGCAGGGCACCGTTCGTGACCCCTCGACCGCTCGACAGCGGGTAGATGATCGCCCATGCGCCAAGCAGGACAATGACCACGACGAAAACTAGATAGACGGCACGCATGCGGCGCGAGTCTAGACGCGATGCCGGCGGGGACGTGAAGAACGCCGCGCGCCTGGAGCTGGAGGCGGAGAACGCGCTCGGCCGGTCGCTCGACGCGCTCCGCACCTGACGAAGTGCGTGTTCGCTGCGATTGCCTCGCGCGCGGACGCGCGCACCCACGCACGCGCGTGGCTGCAGATTACTGCGTGAGATCGAACCCGAGGTCTTCGTCGCGGGCTTCGAGCTGATGCTCGGCAACGAGATCAGCGCCGCTGTCGCTCGCGATGCGATCGGGCATCTCGAGACTCTGTTCGGTGAGCCCGGAGGGCCCGGAGCACAGCAGGCGGCCGAGGCCGTCGCTCCGCTGGTCGAGGAGCCGGAGATCGTCGCGATCCGCTGCGCTGCGCTCGCTCGCGAGGTGCTTTCCGCGATCGCCTACCTGGGGCGTGAGCCGGTGACACCTCGCCAGTCTCGGCCGGCTACCGAACGCAACGCCCGCCGAGGTCCGCCAGCGCGGCTGCCGGCGCTTCCTCACAGGTGCGATGTCAGCCGCGAGAGAAGGTCGGCCCGTTGGGAGGTCTTGCCGTCGGCATCGAGGCCACCACCGAGATCGGCCAGCTCCTCGACGCGCTCGAGGTCAACGTCCGTCAGCTCGCGCGGCGCGATTCCCAGCCGCCGCCGCGCGCGATCCTCGACCTGCCCGCGCCGTGCGGCGTCGACAAGCTTCGACGACGCGATCGACAGCAGCCACGCGCGCGCCGGACCGCGCCGCTCATCGAAGCTGTCGCCCCGTTGCAGCGCGACCGCGAATGTCTCGGCG
>JBBQHX010000331.1:0-3674 GCA_038324385.1 Gemmatimonadales bacterium
AGCGAGTCCCGCAGCCATCGGGCGGCCGCCTGTGCGTCGCGCTGTACGCCATCGTACGTCGCCGGCCCCGCGATCCCGTCATACCCGCGATACTCGGCCGCCAGCACCCACGCCCCCGTGCGCCGCGCGACCTCCTCCGCCCACGGAAGCTGCCAGGCAGCGAGATCCGCGTTCCCGTGGAAATGGAGGATCACTGGCGCATCCGCTGCCGGCGTCAGCTCCCCAACCGCACCGGGCGGACGCACGAGATAGCCGTGCAACCGCACCCCATCATCGGCCGCGTACTCCACCCGCACCGCCCGCGGTGGCGCGGCCGCCGGACCAGGCGGGAAGAATACCATCCGTTCCTGCCGCCACCAGAGCAGCGCCACCATCCCCACGAGCAGGACAGCGACCAGCGCGACGGCGACGGTGAGTGGACGCATGGGGGAGGGCTGGTCTCTGGGGCGACGCTGCTCAATCCGGCAGATTCTGTCTTCTGACTTCTGTCTCCTGACTTCTGTCTCCTGACTTCTGTCTCCTGACTTCTGTCTTCTGACTTCTGTCTCCCCACCATTCCCGACCGTCTTCCCGTTCTCCGCGCGGTCGCGCAGTTTACCCCCATGCGCATTCCCATCGACAGCTATCGCCTGGAGAACGGGCTCACGGTGATCCTCTCGGAGGATCATACCGCGCCGATCGTGGCGGTCAACATATGGTACGACGTCGGATCGGCGCACGAGCGGCCGGGCCGCACGGGGTTCGCCCATCTGTTCGAGCACATGCTCTTCCAGGGTTCAGCGCACGTCGAGGCGAACGAACATTTCGAAGTCGTGCAGCGCGCCGGCGGCACGCTCAACGGGTCGACGTGGCTCGAGCGCACGAACTACTTCGAGACGGTGCCGTCCAACCAGCTCGCCATCGCGCTCTGGCTCGAGGCGGATCGCATGGGCTATCTGTTGCCCGCGATGACGCAGGAGAAGCTCGACACGCAGCGCGACGTCGTGAAGAACGAGCGGCGCTGGAGCGTCGACAATCAGCCGTATGGCACCTGGTGGGAGAAGCTCCCCGAGCTGGCGTATCCGCCGGAGCATCCCTTCCATCATTCGCTGATCGGCTCGATGGAGGATCTCGACGCGGCCAGCCTCGAGGACGTGGCCGCCTTCTTCGCGACGCACTACACGCCCGACAACGCCGTGCTCACGATCGCCGGCGACTTCGATCCGCGTGAGGCACGGGCGCTCGTCGAGCGGTTCTATGCGCCGATCCCGCGCGGCGCCGGACGGCCGCCGCTCCCCGACATGTCGCTCCTGCCCACCTTCGGTGCGCCACGGCGCGCCGTGGTCGAGGACGACGTCGTGCTGCCGCGGCTGTTCGTCGCGCTGCGCTCGCCGGCGTTCGGTTCCGAGGAGTACTGGATCGCCAGCGTCTGTTCGGCGGTGCTCGGCATGCGCAACGGGAGCCGGCTGCATCGCTCGCTCGTGCGCGACCGGCAGGTCGCGTCAGGCGCGCACGCCTTCACCTTCGATCTCGCCAAGGGCGCCGACCTGCTCGTCGTCGACGTGACGGCGCGGCCGGAGACGTCGGCTGAACAGCTCGAGGCCGAAGTGGCGCGCGAGCTCGACCTGATGCACGAGCACGGCGTCACCGAGGCGGAAGTCGCGCGGGCACGGGCGCTGGTCGAGACGGCGCTGGTCTCGTCGCTGCAGTCGGCCGGCACGCGGGCCGACAAGCTCTCGCTCTACGCCACGTACTTCGGAGATCCGCATCTCGTGAACGAGGAACTGGCCCGCTACAGCGCGGTCACCGCCGAACAGGTCACCGCCTTCGCTCGCGCGCGCCTCGGCCGCGACAATCGCGCCAACCTGCTGTACGTGCCGCGCACGCCTGACGACGCGGCACTGGCCGCCACGCCTGACGAGTTGTTGGCGGTTGCCGGGGAGGCCGCGTGAGCACGTCGATTGATGCCGGCATCGTGGGCGCGCCACCGGTCGCGCACGCCGATCTGATGGCCGAACGGCCGGTTGCCGGTCCGCCGCGGCCGTATCGCTTCCCGTCCTTCGAGCGGCACACGCTCGACAACGGGATGCAGCTGATCATCGCCCCCGTGCGGCAGTTGCCGGTGGTGACGGTGCTGGCCGTGGTCGAAGCCGGCGCGAGCGGCGATCCCGCCGGCAAGGAAGGGCTCGCCCATCTCACCGCGGCGCTGCTGCAGGAAGGCACCATCGTCAGCGACGGGGGCGAGCTCACCGAGCGCGTCGAGCAACTCGGCGCCGCGCTCGATGCCTACGCCGACTGGGACACCGCGCTCGTCAAGCTCACCACGCTCGCCCCGCGGCTGGGCGAGGCGATGGCGCTGCTGGGCGAGGTCATCACCACGCCGAGCTTCCCGGTGCGGGAAGTCGAGCGGCTGCGCGCCGAACGACTCGCCGAGATCCTGCAGTCGCGCACGGAGCCGCGCGGCCTCGCCAACGAGCTGTTCGAGCGATTGCTGTATGTGGAGGAGTCGCGCTTCGCCACGCCGTCGGCCGGCAGCGAGACGTCGATCCGCGGCGTCACGCGCGAGGAGATCGTCGCCTTCCACGCGCTGCGCTATCGCCCGGGCGGCACGACACTCATCGTCGTCGGCGACGTCTCGGTCGCCGACGCGATCGCGGTCGCCGAGAAGACGCTCGGTGCCTGGCGCGGACAGACCCCGCCGCCAGTGGTGGTCAACGACGCCCCGGCGCGGCTGGAGCGGATGACGCACCTGATCGTCAAGCCTGACGCGGCACAGAGTGAGTTCCGGCTCGGACACGTGGGGCTGCCGCGGTTGCACCCGGACTACTTCTCGGTGTTGGTCATGAACTCGCTCCTCGGCGGCGTGTTCAACTCGCGGCTGAACATGAATCTGCGCGAGAAGCACGGCTACACGTACGGCGCCCATTCCGCCTTCGACTGGCGTCGTGCGGCAGGACCGTTCGTCGCCGAGGCGGCGGTGCAGAGCGAGGTGACGGCGGACGCGATTCGTGAGGCGCTCGGCGAGATCGAGCGATTCGGCGAGGCGCCACCGCCCGAGCGCGAGCTGACGCTCGCCGTCGACTACCTGGACGGCGTCTTCCCGATCCGCTTCGAGACCACCGGCGCGATTGCCAGCGCGCTGGCCGGGCTCGTCGCCTACGGGATGCCGGAGGACTACTACACGAGCTACCGCGACCGCGTGCGCGCGGTGACGCCCGCGTCGGTGCAGCAGGCGGCGCGCGACCACCTGCGGCTCGAGCGCTTGCAGCTCGTTGTCGTCGGCGACGCGGCGGTGATCCGCGAGCCGCTGGCCGCCCTCGGCATCGGCTCCGTGCAGGAGTACGACACCTCCGGCCGCCCGATCAAATGAAGGACCAGACGAGCGCGTGGGCGAAGGTCGGACGGTTCGCGTCGGGACTGGAAGCGGAGATCGCCCGCGCCGTGCTCGAAGCGGGCGGCTTCGAGGCGCGCGTGATGTCCAACGACGTGGTGGGGATCTTCGGGCCGAACTTCATGGGCTCGAGTTCGCGCGGCGCGTTCGTCCTGGTTCCGGGGCCGCAGGCGGCCGCGGCGGAACGGTATCTCGCGCAACGGGCGTTGGAGTTGGAGAGTGACGGCTCTGGGATATAGGCTGTGGGCTGTGGGCTGTGGGCTTTGGGCTTTGGGCTTTGGGCTGTTGTGGGCTTTGGGCAGGA
>JBBQHX010000332.1:0-3664 GCA_038324385.1 Gemmatimonadales bacterium
CGACATCGTCAACGCCGTGAAAGCCGTGGTCGATGCGGTGGTTGGCGCGGTCGAGTCGCTGGGGCAGGCAATCGCCGACGTCGTCTCGTGGGCCGCCGACGCGGTGGCGGGGCTGGTGAACGCGCTGCTGCTGGCGGGGGAGACGATCTTCGATTTGTTGACCGCTGCGATCGAGACGGGCTACGAGCTCGTAAAGAAGATCGTGGCAGGGATCGAGGCAGCGGGCAAGGCGATGTTCGAGGTGCTCGATGCGGCCTTCAACCTGGCCAAGGATGCGCTTATCACGGTGCTCCGCGCGATCGATCAACTCGGGCGGACGCTCGGCGAGCTGCTGGCCTATCTCGCCAGCAAGGCGTACGACGTCATACGCAAGGGTGTCGAGGCGCTGATCGCGATCGGCAAGGAGGTCGCGAACATCATCGCGCAGGCCGCCGAGTTCGGGCTCACGCTGGTGCGGAGTACCGTGCAGGCGCTGATCGAGATCGGGCGCACGATGACGGAGATCCTCGTCACGCTCGTGACGCGTCCGGCTTCGCTCTTCGACACCGTCGTCTCGGCGCTGCTGCAGCTCGGCCGGCGTCTCGGCGACATCTTCGCCTCGGTCGCGACGGCGGGCCTCGACCTGCTCAAGTCCGTTGCGCGCGCGGCCATTCGCGCGGGGCAGGCGCTGGTCGAGTTCACCCAGTACATCGCCACGGCCGCCGCCGACGCGGTGCGTCAGGTGCTCGACGGTCTCCTCGCCGCCGGTCGCACGATCCTCGACGTGATCGAGACGCTGGCCAGTCACGCGATCGGCGCGGTGCGCAAGGTCGTGCAGGCCTTCTTCGAGCTGGGGCGCTCGCTGCTCACGCTGCTCAAGGACACGTTCGCCCTCGCGATGAACCTGCTCCGCGAAGTGATCAAGGCGGCGCTCGCGTTAGGCAAGACGATCGTTGAGTTCACGCGGCAGATGGTGGAATTCACCTATCGCGCAGCGGCGCGTCTGGTCGATGCCGCGCTGGCCGCCGGCGCGGCGGTCATCGACATTCTCGAAAGCGTGGTGGGGGCGACGTACTTCGTCTTCCGCAAAATCGTTAACGCGGTGCTCCAGGCGCTCGGCCCCGTCGGCGACGTGCTCGGCTGGCTGCTCGATCGCGCCGAGGCGCTTGGCTCGCGGCTCTGGCGTGACGTGGTGCAGGCAATCCGCTTCGTCAAGCGCAGTGTCACCGAACTGCTCGACTGGGCGGCCGGGCAGGCGCAGGCGATCTTCGACCGCATCGTCGCACTGTGTGAGGAGGTCGGGGCTGCGGTCACCGAGGTGATCGACTGGGCGATCGCCCGCGGCAATCAGGCGCTCGACCTGCTGGGCGGTATCTGGGAGCGGGTCGGGAATTCGGTGATGTACGCACTCAACTATCTCGAGCACGATTTCGTCCCGGGAATCGCGAAGTTCGTGAAGGGCGCGATCGGCGCCGGTTTCGAACTGGCACGCCTCCTGGCCTGGACGGCGGGGAAGGCGTTCGAAGTCACGCTCGAAGTCGTGCGCGGCGCGCTCGAAGCTGGCCTCACCCTCGCGACGCTGGTGATCGACACCGTGCGGCGGCCGGATCAGGCGCTGAACAACCTGATTCGTGCGGCGCGGTCGCTCGGCCAGACGCTCAACGACGTGGTGTCGGCGTTCGAACAGGCGGGGGAGGACTTCGTCGACGAGTTCGTTCGCACCATGGTCGCCATTGGTGAGAACATCAAGGACATGCTCGATGCGGTGCTCGAAACCGCGGGCGGGTTGCTTGGTAGCGTCGTGTTCCACCTGATGAACTGGCTCAACGGCTTCCGTGGCCTCACGGCCGCGGAACGCGCCGACGTGGAGACTGTTTTCGCGGACACGGTCGACTACGATCAGGTCTACATCGCGACCGATACGCCGACCAACAGCATCATCTTCGGCATTCAGGACTTCTTCAGCGGGAGCCCGGAGTCGCGCGCCTTCGTGACAGGCAACCTGATCAACTTCGACGTGGACGACGGTCCGATCGAGCGGTTCACGCTCGTTCACGAGATGACGCACGTGTGGCAGAACCAGAACGTCGGTCCGATCTACATGGCGCACGCGGCGTTCAGTCAGCTCACCATGGGCGACGCCGCCTACAACTATGGGTACAACGCGCCGGGCGCGAGCATCACGGTGCCCAACGCGCGGTACGATGGAACGGCGGTCAACACCGCCGATGGGCCTGTCATGGGGGCAGGGGCGGCGACGCTGCTCACGGGGATGGACGACGAGGACTTCATGGACTTCACGCCGGAACAGCAGGGGCAGGTCATGATGCACTATTTCACCCGCCGCGTCCTGCTCGGCCAGACACCAGCCGAGTATGCACCGTGGGAGAAGTTCGTGACGTACGTGCAGTCGCACCCGCAGGTTGCGTGACGTGACCGACGGACCGCGTCGTCACCTGCTCCTCTGCGCGCCCGCGATCGCGGTGGACGCGTTAGGGGAGCTGGTGGCGGCGTGGCGCGACGACGCCGTCGATGTGGAAATCCGAACGTACGACGGTGAGCCGCCGAATCTGGCGGCGCTCATCGCCAACACCGCGAGCCCGCCTGACGCGGCCCTGCTCGTCGGGTCGGTGCGGCGGGCACCGGCCACCGTCCTCCCGGGCCCGTTCGCGCTCACTCGGGGTGGGCCGCGCGTTCCAGTCGGCTGGTTGCCCGTGCGCGACCTGAGCGCGGTGCGCCGGTTCGCCTCCGTGGCTGCACGCGTCCGACGGCGCGCGCAGTCGCGGCGGGCGCTCGCGCTGTTCGGCCAGTGGCTGCCGAACTACCTCCGCGTTACCGATCGCATGCGCATCATCGCCGGCGACGGCGGCCTGCGCGCGTTCCGCTGGACCGGCGACGCGATCACGCGCGAGAGCATGCTCGACGCGGTCGGGTGCGGGGTTGGACTCGGCCTCTATGTTGGGCATGGGCGAGCGATGGGATGGGTCGGCTACCACGGCGTGCGGTCGCATCACTTCGACGGCGGGATCGTGGCGGGCGATGCCCAGGACAATCCGCCACCCGAGCCGATGGGCGCGATGCTCTCGCTCTGTTGCCGCACGGCCAGCCGCCGGCGCGTCGGTCTCTCATTCACTGAAGCGTTGCCGCTGCTCGGCGTTGCAGCCGCAAGCTTCGGCAGCATCGGCGATACGCTGCACACCGACAACACGCGGTGGGCCGTGGGGGTGTGCACCGCGCTCGCCGCCGGCGCGTCGACGGTTGGTGACTTACTCGTGCGGGCAGCGCCGACCTCGCCAGCCTCACTCGCCTCGTACCGGTTGATTGGCGACCCCCTTGCGCCGATCGGCTGCGACGACGCGGCGGTCACGCGCGCAGAGCGCATACGAACCTTCGAATCGACACGGATGCCGGCGATGCCCCGCGTCGAGGAGCATGTCGCATGAACGTCAGCGTGAAGTCGGAGCCGTACGACCCGCCCACGTCTGTGGGCGGGTCCGATCGTGAAGCAACGGGCGCGGACGCTGAACTGCGTGCGCGCATCCGGCGCGAGTTGCACGCCATCCGACCGGGGAAGCTGCCCGAGCAGTGGAGCGACGACGCCAGCTTTCGTGATGATCTCGAGCTCGACTCGCTCGATTTTATCGAGATGGTCGCCCGGCTCGAACAGGCGACCGGTGTCTTCGTG
>JBBQHX010000333.1:0-3637 GCA_038324385.1 Gemmatimonadales bacterium
CGAACGCGGCGGCGAACGCTCGCAGGAGCGCCGCCGCCGGAACGTTCAACGTCGGCGTCTACTCGGGGCGCCGCTTCGGCACCACGTGGTAGTCGATGTCGCCATTCGTGAGCGCACGTAGCGCCTTCGTGGTGAGCTTCTCCTCGCGGAGTGACCGCTCACGCGGGAACTCGTTCATCACACGCGCGTGCTTGGCCGCGACCAGGATGGCGAGGTATTTGTTCGTCGCGTGCTTCGCGATCTCGAGCGGGGTAAAAACTCTCATGGCTCCATCCGGGCCAAAGGTGATGTCATAACCTGCGTGTCCAGATCCATCAGCAGCTGATCGACGCGCTGCTCGAGCAGCAGGGCACGGTCGCGGCGCGAGCGCTCTGCGTCCACGATCGCCGATACCCGTCCGACCGCATCATCGAGATTGTCGTTGACTACCACATAATGATATAACGGTACGGCCGCCAACTCGCGCATCGCGGCGGTCAGCCGCACCCGCATCGCGTCCGGCCCCTCGGTGCGGCGCCCGGCGAGCCGGGTGACCAGCGTCTGGGCCGACGGAGGGAGCAGGAAGACCAACACGCTGTCGGGGAACGCCTCGACGAACTGCGCCGCGCCTTGCACATCGATGTCCATGACGACATTCCGCCCCGACGCCAGAACTCGGTCGATCTCGGTGCGGAGCGTTCCATACTGTCGCCCGTGCACCTCCGCCCATTCGGCGAACTCCCCCCGTGCGACGCGGTCGGCGAAATCGGCCGGCGGCAGGAAGAAGTAGTCCGTCCCGTGAATCTCGCCCGGGCGCTGCGGGCGCGTCGTTGCCGACACCGAGTAGCCGAGGTCGTCGCGGCGGGCGAGCAGTTCGCGGGCGATGGTGGTCTTGCCGCCGCCGGAGGGGGCGGAGAGGATGAGCGGGAACGCCCGATTCATTCGAGATTCTCGACCTGTTCCCGAATCCGCTCCAACTCCTCCTTGATCACCATCACCTCGCGGACCATCGCCACGTCGTTCGACTTGCTCCCCGTCGTGTTGGCCTCGCGGAGCAGTTCCTGGAGCAGGAATCCGAGCCGCTTGCCCACCGGCTCCGGCGCTCCCCCCTGTTGCAGGGTCTCGCGAAAGGCCACGAGATGGCTCCGGAACCGCTCGAGCTCCTCCTGAACGTCCAGCCGGTCGGCGAGGACGGCGATCTCTTGCGCGATCCGCTGTTCGTCGATCCCCACGCCGCCCGAGAGTTCGTGGACCGCGGCGCGCAGCCGGTCACGCTGCTCGACGAGCCGATCCGGCGCGCGAGTCGTGAGGCGGGCGAGCGATTCCTCGATCACCACCAATCGCTCGGAGAGATACCCGGCCAGCCGCCCACCCTCGGCGTCCCGCATTGCCATCAACGCATCGGCTGCCTGCGCCACAACAGCCAGGAGTTCCGACACGTCGCCGATGTCACCGGGATCGTCCGCGACGGTGACCACGTCAGGCAGCCGCAGCATGGTCGCGAAATCCAGCGACGGGTCGATGCCGATGCGCATGGCGATGTCGCGCAACTGGGCCGCGTAGCGCGCCAGCCGTCCCTCGTCGATCGCCAGCAGCTCGCCCATACCGTCGGCGGTACCGCGCTCGATGCGCACCGTGAGCGTGACATGACCCCGTGCGATGCGCTGCCGTAACAGCTCGCGCACGTCGCCCTCCCACCGTTGATAGGCGGACGGCAACTTGAGGCTCGGATTGAAGAACCGATGGTTGACCGAGCGCACGTCGACCGTGACGCTCGCCGCTCCCACCTGCCCCTCCGCCGAGCCGAATCCTGTCATGCTCCGGATCATGGACAAGCTCGCAAGTTATTGATTTGAACGGGGCTCGTCAATTACGGAAGGCCCACCGCGCGCCGTAGAGCACCGTTGGCTGTGGCATTCGGAATCCCGGGACTGTCTCGAACTCGGTGCCGAGCAGGTTGCGGTACTGCACGGAAACCACCGCATCCGAGATCCGGATCTCCAGCAGCGCGTTGAGTTCGGGGGACGTTAGCGTCGACAGCACCGCCGATTCACGCGCGAATCCGACGCTCGTCATGTAGTTGCCGAAGATCGCCGCGCGGATCGAAAAATTGCCGCGCGGGAACTTGTCCAGCATCTGTGTGATGTACTCGAGCCGTCCGCTCGCCTCGAACTCGGGGCGGTAGAGGCGTCCCGACGGGGCGGCGTTCCAGCGTGTCGCCACCACGTCCGCGCTGAAGCCGCGGCCGATCGGCCCGCGGATCCCCGCGAACAGTCCCTGCGCCTCTCCCGCGTCGACCGAGGAAAAGAGGCTGTCGAACAGCACTGGGGCGCGCGTCGGCCGACCGGTGCTCACTAACGCCCCGCCGATCAGCCACGCCTGGCGGACGCGGAGCCCACCCTCCACGCGTGCGGCGGTCAGCGTCTCGCCGGTCCGCCCGCCGGTGGGCTGCACGACGGAGAACCCGCCGCCGATGGAAAGAAACGAGAGCGGCGTCAGGCGCGCGCTCGCGTCCGCGCGGATCGTGCTGTCCTCGCCTCGCCGCTCGACGAAGCCCGCCACACCCAACTGATCCCGGACGAGCGCCGCGCGCAGCATCGGAGACAGGTACGTCTCACCCTCGGCGACACGCACGCGCGCGGTGCCGCTCAGCCGCAACGCGGCGAAATTGACCCCCCCGCCGGCGAGATACTGCGCACGGGAGGCGGCGACGACCACCGTATCGGTGCCGGCCGGTACGTCGTCCTGGGCCGGACGTGGACGGGTGAACTCCTCCTCGAACCGCTGGGTCGAGGCAATCACCTGCGCCCAGGCGCCCGCGGCCTCGGGGTCGCGCCAGCCCGCGCGAGCGTAGGCCGTGAGTCCCTCGTGTTCCTGCCCCGTGAGCGGCGGAAGCCCGCCGACGCGCTGTACGGCGCGCCGGGCCCCGCTCGTCCGCAGGAGGTAGCCATCGACACTCCACGAGGGGCGCGCGATGCCAGCGCGCGCCGTCAGTGCCAGGCGGTCGCCATCCCCGCCGATCACCGGCGCGCGGGTGGAGAACTGCTGGGCAGCCAGTTGGATGACCTCGCCTCGCGCGAACCGCCGGCCGAAAAAGCCGCGGAACATGTTCGTATTGAGGTCGCCCGTGTAGACGTCGACGCGCGTGCTGGAGGCGGTACTCTCGACCCGCCAGGAACGCAGGTGCACCCGCACCTCATCGACGCCGCGCTCGAACACCACCTCTTCCATCGGCCAGAGCTGGATCAGTGACAGATCGAGCGTCCCGCCGGTCCGTGGGTCGAGCGCGTCCTGTTCCACCCCGTCGATGAAGACGCGGATCCGTCCGAAGCTGCCGGCGACGGTCGCCGCTTCCGGCGGGAGCAGCCAGCCGCCGCGGAAGCCGGCGACCTCTGGCAGTCGGTCGAGCAGATCGAGGAGGGTGAGCGCGCCGCTGGCGAAGATCGCCTCACGATCCCACCGATACTCCGGCCCGATGGCCGGCGTCGTGGGCACCTCCCCGCGAACGATTGGCGCGACGACGCTGTCGACACGGGACGTATCGAGTCCGCTGCCGCCCGGCCGTCGCGGTGACGTGGGCGCCGTGCTGTCGGCACGCACGCCGGTGTCAGCCGGTGGCCGGACCTGTGCCCAGGCGCCCGGCGCTCCGCCCAGCAGC
>JBBQHX010000334.1:0-3637 GCA_038324385.1 Gemmatimonadales bacterium
GATAGGAGATAGACGTTGCGCGACGGAAGGATATCGCCCCGAAGGCGCACCCAGACGCGCCAATGTCGAGGGCGGGATCCCCTGTGCGCCGTGGCTGGCTCATGGACAATGCAAGCCCGTCCCGACACTCACTCGCTTCGCTCGCTCCTGCGGGATGACATTTCGCTTGCCTTCTGCCTCCTGCCTCCTGCCTTCTGTCTTCTGCCTTCTGCCTTCTGTCTCCTGTCTCCTGTCTTCTGTCTTCTGTCTTCTGTCTTCTGTCTTCTGTCTTCTGTTTTCTGTCTCCTGCGGCGAAGCCGCCCCGCAGCCTTCATCTATACGCCGACAACCCCGTGATCGCCTGACCGAGGATCAACGTGTGGATGTCGTGCGTGCCCTCATAGGTGTAGACGCTCTCGAGATTCGCCATGTGGCGCATCGAGGCGTATTCGGCGAGAATTCCGTTGCCGCCGAGGAGGCGGCGCGCCTCACGCGCGATGTCGGTCGCGACGTTGACGTTGTTGCGCTTGGCGAGGGAGACCTGCTGCGGCGTGAAGGTGCCCGCGTCCTTCATCCGGCCGAGGTGCAGCGAAACGAGCTGCCCCTTCACGATCTCCGTGAGCATCGTGGCGAGCCGCTCCTGCTGGATCTGGAAGGCGCCGATCGGCTTGTCGAACATGATGCGCGTCTTCGCATAGCTCACGGCCTCCTCGAAACAGGCGATCGCCGCGCCGATCGCGCCCCACGAGATGCCGTAGCGGGCCTGCGTCAGGCACATCAGCGGGCTCTTGAGCCCGCCCGATTTGGGAAGGATCGCGTCGGCCGGAACGTGCACTTCGTCCAGCACCAGTTCGCTGGTGTCCGAAGCGCGGAGCGAGAGCTTCCCCTTCTGGTCACGGGCCGTGAAACCGGCCGCGTCCGTCGGGACGATGAAGCCGCGGATCGACGTGTCGCTCTGGTCGCCATTCGTCTTGGCCCAGATGATCGCGACCTCGGCCTGCGAGCCGTTGGTGATCCACATCTTGGCGCCGCTGATCTTCCAACTCCCATCGGGCTGCTCGTGCGCCATCGTGATCATCCCCGACGGGTTCGACCCGAAGTCGGGCTCCGTCAGGCCGAAGCAGCCGATCGTCTCGCCGCGCGCCATCCGCGGGAGCCAGTGCCGCTTCTGCTCCTCGCTGCCGAACGCGAAGATCGGATACATCACGAGCGCGCCCTGCACCGAGGCGAACGACCGGATCCCCGAGTCGCCGCGCTCCAGCTCCTGCATGATCAGCCCGTAGGCGACGCTGCTCAGTCCCGCGCAGCCGTACTCCTCGGGGAGATTCGCGCCCAGCACGCCCAGTTCGGCCATTTCCGGGATCAGCTCCTTCGGAAAGCGCCCCTCGACGTAGCAATCACCGATGATCGGCAGGATCCGCTCGTCGACGAACCGACGCACGCTGTCGCGAATCGCCCGTTCCTCTTCCGTGAGCGCCGCGTCGATGTTGAACAGGTCGCCCTCGCGCGCGCGGAGTTCGGGAGACGCGAGATGGGAGGCGACGGGAGCGATTTCGGTGGCCATGGAGAGATGAGCTGGAGGTATTCGGAGCGCGCGGTCGCACGCCACAATCTAATCGTGCGGCTCGGCGACGGGCCGCGGCGCGGGAGGCGGAACGGCGGGTCCCCGGCGTGCGCGTACCGTGCGGCGTGCGGCGGCGGTGATCCCCACTTCGCGCGCCTTCGCCCGGAAACCGGCCCCGTGGTCGATCGGGCGGCCGGTTTCGTCCTGCCACTGATGTACCATCTCGTGCAGGAGCGTGTGCAACACCTCGGTCCACCCGTGTCGTTCCAGATGCTGCCGCCCGATCGCGATCTCGGCCGGGGTGCCCCCCGGGGCGGCGGCGGTGTAGTGGCCGAGCCGGCTCTCCATCTTGCGGGAGACACGGAGGGTGACGCGGCGCAGGGTGCCGTCAAACAACCGTTCGTTGTACTGGTCGTGCCAGCGGCGAAGCTCGTCGACGATGCCGCGATCTTCGGGCAGGGTGCGCGGTGCACGTCGGGCACGGGCCGGCGCCCGCTCGATCGGATGCGCGAGGATCACGCTCCGCGCCTGCTGCCGTACCGCCCGCGTCCGGCCCGCGAGGAAGGCCACCATCGCCAGATGCACGTCGCGCGGGGCGCCGAGATACGCGGCGTGTACCCGCAGTTCGTCCCGGGAGAAGCTCACCATCACAGTGCGGTTGTTCGTCAGGCGCACCCGGGTGTAGCGCGACGGGAGGCCCAGCGCGCGAAGCCGGCGGAGCAGCTCGTCGGCGGTCGCCGGCGTGTCGTCGAGGGAGAGGGCGAGTTGCGCGGTGTCCGACCCGCCGAAGAGGCGGCGGAAGGCAGCGCCGATCACCGTTCGAAGCACCGGCTAAGGCCGGGGAGGAAGGTCCGCTGGTCGGCGGACCAGATGTAGACCTGCGCCTGCACCTCGGTCGGCGTCACGGCGATGATGTTCACCGACGACGGACGCCCACCGCGCGACCGGTTGCTCACCGTGCCCGCGGTCGAGACCACGGTGCCCTTCACGGTGTGCTCCACATAGTGCACCGCTTCCTGATGATCGTGTCCACACATCACCAGCTCCACCCCGAGGTCGGCGAAGGCGCCGAGTACCTTGGGCGTGTTGCGGAGGCCGTGGCGCTGCGACAGTTCGCCCTTGACCGGATTGTGATGCATCACGATGATCCGCGCGTCGTCGCCAGGCGAGGCCTCGAACGCCTCACGCGTGCGCTCGATCTGTTGGCGCTCGACGTAGCCGATCACCGACAGGTCGCGCATGTTCCAGGTCAGCGTGTGGCGGGTGACGCCGTGCGACGTGTTGATCCCGACGAACGTCGCGCCGGGCACGCGGAGCACGGGCTCGAGCTCGGGGGAGATGTACTGGCGGAACGTCTCGTACACCTTGTCATGGTCGCCGATCGCGAGCGGGGAGCGCCACCAGGCGACGTCGTGATTGCCCGGGACGATGATCACCTTGCTGACGCGTTCGGCGTCGCGGATGAACACCTTCGCCCGCTGAAACTCCCCCGCCCGCGCGCGTTGCGACACGTCCCCGCTGATCGCGACGACGTCGAAACCGCCCTCCTGGATCATTGCCTCGATCGCCTCGATCTGCGCCGGCACGGCCGGCCGTCCGAAGTGCAGATCGGAGACGTGGAAGATCCGCGTCGTCGGCAGCGTCATCGTGTGGCGCTCAGAGCCGGGCGATGATCGCGTCGGCGAACTCGTCGGTGGAAGCGGTGCCACCCAGATCGCGCGTCCGCACGTCCTCGCGGATCGTCCCTTCGAGCGCGCGGCGAATGCGCGATGCCGTGGCCATCTCGCCGACGTGGTCGAGAATCAGGCAGCCGGCGAGGAGCAGCGCGCCCGGATTGGCTACCCCCTTCCCCGCGATGTCCGGCGCCGTGCCGTGCACCGCTTCGAAAATCGCCGCGCTGTCGCCGATGTTGGCGCCCGGCGCGAGCCCGAGCCCGCCGACCAGCCCTGAGATCAGATCCGACAGAATGTCGCCGAACAGGTTGGTCGTCACCAGCACGTCGAACTGCTCGGGCTTGATCACGAGCTGCATCGCGGCCGCGTCGACGATCCGATCCTCAAACTGCACCGAGGTCGCGTACTCCTTGGCGATCTC
>JBBQHX010000335.1:0-3625 GCA_038324385.1 Gemmatimonadales bacterium
TGGCGACGAAGAGCGGCGCCCCCCAGCTCCACCGGTTCAGCACGTGTCCGTGCATGTCCCACAGCCCAGGGATCAGGTACTTCCCGGTGCCGTTCACCACGATCACCCCTGTGGGGAGCACGCGCGCGCCGGAATCCACCGCCACGATGCGCGTGCCGCGCACGTGCACCGTGCGGTCGGAGAGGAGCGCGCCGTGTTCGACGTCCACCACGGTGACGCCGCGAATTACCAGGTCGGTGCGATCGTCCAGGATCCGTCCGCTGCGGACCGCAGCCGTCGAGCACCCATTGGACAGGATCAAGGCGACCAGCAGCGATAGCGTAGAGCGCATGGGACCTCTAGTGGCGGTGAGAATCTATCGTTCAAAGGTGTTCAGCGATGTGCCGGGCCTGGCCGCATGACGTGGGATTCTGCTGCGAGCGAACCGTGGGATGGAGCGATGCGCCGATAGCGGGTCCGCTCCGCAGCAGCGAGCATCGTCAGGCCGGCGACGGGTGGACGTTACGTCGGAAGATCCCCTCGCGCCATGGTGTGGTGTCGGATCACCTGCCCCGCCTGCAGATGGTGCGACGAGCGTTTCGCGCACGAGTATGGCCTCTTGCGCCCGGTGGACCCGTGCCTCAACCTACAACCATATGGTTGCACGTTATCCCACCCGGTCCCGCCGGGACGACGCCCACCTCGATCGCCTCTTTCGCGCCCTCGGTGATCGCACCCGCCGCGACATTGTCGCCCGTGTGCTGGCCGGCGAGGAGGCCTCGGTCTCGACCCTCGCCGCGCGCTACGAGATGTCGTTCGCGGCTGTGCAGAAGCATGTCGCGGTACTCGCCCAGGCAGGGCTGGTGACCAAGCGCACGCGCGGCCGCGAGCGGATGGTGCGTGGCAACCCGAAGGAACTGGCGCGTGCGCGGACCCTGCTCACCCAGCTCGAACAGCTCTGGATCTCCCGTTTCACCCAGCTCGACGCGATCCTCGCCGAGCCATACCCTCCGATGGAGTAGCCATGCCGATCACGTCTGTCACGACCGATGCCACCGCCCTGACGATCACCATCGTCGCCGACTATCCCGTCCCCTTGGCCCGGCTCTGGGCGGCCTACGCCGACCTGCGTCAGCTCGAGCGCTTCTGGGGACCGGTCGAGTGGCCGGCGACCTTCACGCGACACGACATGGCGGTCGGTGGCAAGTCGGAGTACTACATGACCGGCCCGGATGGCACGAAGTCGGGAGGGTGGTTCCGCTTCATCGACGTGCAGCCACTCGCGCGGATGGAAGTCGAGGACGGCTTCAGCGGCAAGGATGGCCAGCCCAACCTCGAGATGCCGACGATGCGGATGGTCTTCTCCTTCTCCGAGACGTCAACCGGCTCGCGCTTCGAGAGCGTGACCACCTTCTCCAGCGCCGAGGCGATGGAGTCGCTGGTGCAGATGGGGATGATGGACGGGATGCGCTCGGCGATGAGCCAGGTCGACGCCGTGCTCGAGGACCTCGCCTCCTTCGCCGCGACACGAGCCACCGAGGCGCAACTGCTCAGCGATACGACGGTGCGGATCAGCCGCGTCATTCGCGGCACGGTGGCGCAGGTCTGGCGCGCGCATCGCGAGCCGGCCCTGATGCAGCGCTGGCTCCTCGGCCCCGACGGCTGGACGATGCCGGTCTGCCAAGTGGCCACGACCGTCGGCGAGCGCTACCGATACGAGTGGGAGGCCGCGGACGGCTCGCAGCGCTTCGGCTTCGAGGGGGAGCTGCTCGAGTTGTCGGTGCCGTACCGCGCGGTCACGTCGGAACAGATGATCGGGATGGACAGCCCGGGGACGCAGAACGAGATGACCCTGGTCGAGACGCCCGAGGGGACACTGTTGTCGCTGCTGATCACCTATCCCAACAAGGAGATGCGCGACATGATTCTCGCCACCGGGATGACCGACGGCATGGAGATCAGCTACGCGCGGCTCGAGCGGGAGGTGCTGGAGGGGTAGGGTGCCAGGGTCGCGCTGAGCGCAGCGAGCCCCGGCCGGGCGCGATGCCAAAAGCGAGCTCCTTGAACGTGCCTCACTCCATCGCTATGGTGCGTTGGGTGTCGATCTCGTGCGCCGCCTCCACGCCGCGGACGCCTTGCCGCCGAACGCGCGAGCGGCGGAGGTCATTACGGGCAGTCGCGTCCCAGGGTGATCTCACACCGAGCACGCGACGACGCACCGCAAGCGCTGCAAAGCCCCTGAACTGCTCGACCTCATCCCGCACCGCCCGTGTAGAGGAGGATCAGTGATCAAAAAATCACTCGCAGTGATCGGCGTGGTTGCCGCGCTATCGGTGCAGACGTCCCTGGCGCAGTCGGCCCCCGACAGTGTGCCGCTCTACGACAACCTGGGCGACCACCATGTCGCGATTTCGACCGACGTGACGCTCGCGCAGCGCTACTTCGACCAGGGGATGCGGCTCTACTACGCCTTCAACCACACCGAGGCGATCCGGGCTTTCGAGGAAGCCGCCCGGTTGGATCCCGACTGCGCGATCTGCCACTGGGGCACGGCGCTGGCCCACGGACCGAACATCAACCTGCCGATGGATTCGACGAACGCCGTGGCGGCGTACACGGCGGCCCGGCGGGCTGTTGAGCTGCGCCAACACGCCAGCCGGCGGGAGCGCGCGCTGATCGACGCGCTCGCCACCCGCTACGTCGCCGAGCCAACCCCGGAACGGGCAGCGCTCGACTCCGCCTACGCGCATGCGATGGCCGCGGTGGCCCGACAACACCCGGAGGACACGGAGGCGAATACGCTCTACGCCGAATCGCTGATGGACCTGAGCCCGTGGTACTACTGGACGAAGACGGGCGAGCCGCGTCCCCACACCCCCGAGCTGCTGTCCACGCTGGAATGGGTGATGACGGTAGATCCGGAGCACCCGGGGGCGAACCACTTCTACATCCATGCGGTCGAAGAGGTGGACCCTGAACGCGCGGTGCCGATGGCGGAGCGGCTGGCGAATGCGATGCCGGGTGCGGGACACCTCGTCCATATGCCCGGCCACATCTACATCCGCGTGGGCCGTTACGCGGACGCCATCCGCGTCAACGAGCACGCGGTGCACGCCGACGAGACGTACATCCAGGACCAGCGCCCCGGCCCAGGCATGTACACGCTCGGCTACTACCCGCACAACTACGACTTCCTCGCCTTCGCCGCGCTGATGGCCGGTCGCGAGGAGCAGTCGCTGACAGCAGCGCGGCGAGTGTCGGCCACGTTCCCGCAGGAGATATGGGGCACTCCGGGAATGGACTTCCTCCAGGGGTTCCTGGCCCGGCCGCTGCAGATGATGGTGAGGTTCGGGCGGTGGGACGAGGTGCTGGCCACGCCCGAACCCTCGCACGACCTGCTTTATTCACGCGCCCTCTGGCACTACGCCCGCGGTCGCGCGCTCGTGGCCAGAGGCGACCTGTCCAGTGCGGAGAAGGAGCTCGCGAAGCTGGATGAGATCGCGCACGATCCGGCGCTGGGAGAGCTCCGCCTCGAGTTCAACTCGCCGGCGGAAGTGGTGAAGATTGCCCGTAATGTACTCGCCGGGCGCTTCGCTGAGGCGGATGGCGACCCCGACGAGGCGGTTTCCCGGCTACGAGAGGCGGC
>JBBQHX010000336.1:0-3624 GCA_038324385.1 Gemmatimonadales bacterium
GAATGCAACGAACCGTCCGTCCTGCCGGATCATCCCGGCGCGTCCGACGTCCATTCCCATCGCGCGTGGCAGCGACCCGTCGAGCGCGACGCGATAGAGGGGCGACCCGAACGGATCGGGACCGCGCCCGCTCGTCATCACGATCTCGCGCCCGTCGGGCGTCCAGTAGAGCGCCTGGTCGTCACCGGAGTGATAGGTGAGCTGCCGCGGCTCGCCCCCGGTCACCGGGACGACGTACACGTCGTTGTTGCCCATCCGGTTGCTGGTGAAGGCGATCCACTGCCCGTCGGGCGAGAAGCGCGGGGCGAGATCGCGCGCCAGGTGGGCGGTGAGGCGACGGGGGTTCTCCCCGCCGGCCTCGGCGATCCAGATGTCGTCCTGATAGGTGAAGGCGATCCGCCCGTCGTTGGCGATGTGCGGCTGGCGCGCGAACTTGACGGGCTGCCTCGTGCCGGGGCTGGCGGTCTGCGCGCCGCCTGACGCGGGGGCGAACAGCAGTCCGCCGGCAACAGCGAGCAGGGCACCGCGCATCGAGCGGGCGGGGGGACGCGAACGACGAGAAGGCATGGTTGGACCGGTCGGGGAGCGGGGGACGATGGGCAGGACGCAGCAGGCGCAGGCGCGGGTCGGGTCGCGGACAGCCGGGGCCGCCTGCCCGTCCTGACGTTACGCGCGCCCGGCGCGCCGCGTTCACACGGGCCGTGGGGCCGCCGCCGCCAACATTGCGCGCGGTCCGGCCGTACGCGAGATACAGGCATGCGCGCGGCCACCCGGTACTCTGCGCCGCGTCACCCCCCTCCCGTCGCATCCGAGGATCCGCTCGTGCGCCACTCCCGCTCCGCCGCCCTGAGGTCGCTCGCTCTCGGCGGGCTGCTCGCCGTCCTTCCGCTGCAACCCGGCGTCGCCCAGGACGACCCCGCCCTCGTCGCCCGGGCCCGCGCGATCCACGATCGTGTGATGACGCTCGACACCCACGTCGATATCAACCCAGGCAACTTCCAGACGGCCGGCCCGAACTACGCAGCCAAGCTGCCACGGACGCAGGTCGACCTGGTGAAGATGGAGGAGGGCGGGCTCGACGCGGCCTTCCTGATCGCCTACGTCGGCCAATCGCCCGATCTCACGCCGGAGGGCTTCGCTCGGGCCTACGCGTCGGCCATGGAGAAGTTCGAGGCCGTCCGGCGCCTGACGACGGAGATCGCCCCCGATCGCGCCGGCCTCGCGCTGACGGCCGCCGACGCGCGCCGGATCCACGCCAGCGGTCGGAAGGTGATCTTCATTGGGATCGAAAACGGCTTCCCGGTGGGCTCCGACATCACCAACGTACGGCGTTTCCACGAGTTGGGCGGCCGCTACATGTCGCTCGCGCACAACGGACACAGCCAGTTGTCCGACTCCAATACGGGCGAGCGCGACGGGGTGTGGTGGCACAACGGCCTCAGCCCACTGGGCCGGACGGTCATCGCCGAGATGAACCGGGTCGGCATCATGATCGACATCTCGCATCCGTCGAAGCAGTCGATGATGCAGACGCTGGAGCTGACCCGCGCCCCGATCATCGCCTCGCATTCCGGCGTCCGCGCGATCTGCAACCACAGCCGCAATCTGGATGATGAGCAGTTGCAGGGGATCAAGCGCAATGGCGGTGTCGTGCAGGCGGTCGCGTTCAACAGCTACGTGAAGTGCGACGCCGAGCGGACGGCCGCGCGCGAGCAGGCGATCGCCGACCTGCGAGCCGAATTCGGGATCACCGGTCGTCGTCAGGCTGATGTTACCGAGCAGCTCTCTGCATTGCCCGAGGAGCGTCGGAACGCATTTCTGTCACGACAGGAAGACATCACCGCCCGCCGCTACCCGGCCGATCCCGCGGCCACCGTCTCCGACTTCGTCGACCACATCGACTATATCGTGAAGCTGATCGGCATCGACCATGTGGGCATCAGCTCCGATTTCGACGGCGGCGGCGGCGTGGAAGGGTGGCGCAGCGCGTCGGACACCTTCAACGTGACGCTGGAACTCGTGCGGCGCGGGTACAGCGAGACCGACATCGCCAAGATCTGGAGCGGCAACCTACTGCGTGTGCTCGAGCAGGTGGAGAAGGTGGCCGCGGCGTCCTGACGCTCCGTCGTCAGGCTCGCCCCGCCGCACCTTACCGGAGAGCGGGACGCGGGTCGCGAACCGCTTTCAGATAGCGCACCACCGCGTCCAACTCCTCGTCGGACAGCTCCTCGGGTGGGAAGCCGGGCATCGCGCCGAAGCCGCGGCGTACCTGTAGCCGAATCGCCCACTCGGGTAGGGGCTTGTCGTTGAGCGCCGGCCCGAGGCCGGCCTCACCGCGCGGATGGCAGCCCTGGCAGTCGCGGCTGAACAGCCGCTCGCCGCGCGCGAGCTCGGTGCTGGCGAGGAGCAGTGGGCCCTCGAGCGGCACGCTGCGCCGCTGCGGACCGCAGGCGGCCAGGCCGGCAGCGAGAACGAGAACGGCGACGCGGGCGTGCGAGGCGCCGCTCATCGTCCCGTCCTCGAGATCCGCCAGATGACGCCGGTACCTTCACGCGGTTCGGGGCCGCGCGGCCCCATCGTCATCACCCCGAAATCGACGATGTAGAGCGACGAGCCGTCGGGCGCGAACCGGGCGGCGATCGGCCGTTCGAGGCCGCCGGTGCCGAGTCGTGAGGCCGGGCCGTTGACGATGCCGCGATTGACGGCGAAGTCGTGAACGATGCCGGTCCGCGGATCGACGCGCACGACCTTGAATCCGACCGGACCGAGGACCTTGCCCACGTCAGGCGCCATGTCGCCGAACTGGGCGATGAACGCCTGGCCGGCGTAGCCAAACGAGCCCGGCCGCGCCACGTCGAGTCCATTTGACGACGAGTGCACGCCCAGAATGGCCGTGGGTGCGGGGGGCGTGTTCAGATGCTCGGCGAGCAGGAAGCCCGGCGCGGGCCCGCGCTCGGAGGCGAACCAGCGTTCGTCGGTCAGCGGGCGCGCGCCGTGGAAATCCGGCCACCCGTACCAGGTGCCAGGCTCAACGGCCCAGAGCAGATCACCGGCGCCGAACACCGGCCGGCTTCCTCGCTCGTCGTACATGTTGTCGGTGACGTAGAGCTGCCCGGCGGGCGCGAAGGCAAGCCCATACGGGTTCCGGAATCCCCAGGCGACGAGCTCGACCGGCCCGCCATCCGGACGGACGCGCATTACCGCGCCGTTGCACGGCACCGCCCCCCGGACGACCTGCCCATCGGTGGTTGGCGTGCCGAACGGGACGAAGGCTCCGGTAACCACCTCGCCCCCCGCGGCGCTGGGGCCAGATGCGGAACCGGGCTGAACGGCCGCCGTCGTGAAGTTGCGGCCGCGGAGGCGCACGTCCTCGCACGGGGTGTCATGGAACGCCGGATTGCGTCGAAGCCAGCCGAAATCGGCATTGTCCAGTCCGACGATGCCCGCGTTCGTCGCCGTCCCCTGGCCGAAGTACACATACCCATCCGGACCGATGGCGGGGCCGTTGGTGTGGTGGTCGCCGAGGCTCGGGAGCCCCGAGACGATCGCCCGCGTCTCGCCGTCGGGGGTGATGCGCAGGATGCGTCCACCCGACTGATGGCCGCCCTCGGCCACGAAGAACGC
>JBBQHX010000337.1:0-3617 GCA_038324385.1 Gemmatimonadales bacterium
CCGAAGGTGATCGCGCGAATCGCGCGGCCCTGGATCGATCGCCCGATGTCGGTGACGCGGAGCGCGGGCGATCGCAGCGAGGGCTCGAGCGCGCGCCAGAGCTCGGCGTGCGTGAATCGGCGCGTGGTGATCGCCGCCACCCGATGCCGTTCCGTGATCTGCCGACCTGCCGCGACGCAGCAGGCTGACGCGGCGGATGTCGCGGATGTCGCGGATGTGACGGATGTCGCGGATGCCTCGCTGCCCGGCGCCACGTCAGGCAGTGGGCGCGTGCAGGCGACGAACAGCAGGGAAGCCGCGAGGCCAGCGAGAGCGAGCGGTCGTTCGTGAAGTGAAGGGCGCATCGTCCGAACGTACCTCCGGCGGCGAGGCGCGCCAGCCCCGCCCGCCCGCGCACCGGCGACCTCTCCTATTGACAGCTAGAGGAAGCCGCGCAACATTTCCGCTTGGTGTCGAGAGAGGGCGGTGCTCGTGCGCAGCCGCCCCCCTGTCGACCGGAACTCGCGAGTGTGACCGATGAGCTGGATGACGGGCGTACGGGCGCGGCTGCGGGAGCTGATTCGGCGAGGCGACGCCGAGCAGCGAATGGCGGAGGAGATCGCTTTCCACCTGGAGATGGAGACCTGCCGCCATCGCGAGCTCGGGTGTGATCCGGCAGAGGCGCGGCGGCGAGCGCTCGTCGCCTTCGGCGGTGTCGAGCGGCACAAGGAAGCGTCGCGCGACGGCCGACGCATCCCGTTCCTCGAGGAATTCGCGCGCGACCTGCGCTTCGCGCTCCGCTCGCTCGCGAAAGCACCCGTCTTCGCCGGTACGGCCGTCCTCACGCTCGCCCTCGGCGTCGGCGCGAGTACGGCGGTCTTCGGGCTCGTCAGCGCGACACTTCTTCGTCCTTTGCCATTTCCCGAGGCGGAACGTCTCGTCACGCTCTACCAGCAGCGTGAGGCGCCAGGGGTCGAATCGCGTGCCTCACGCTGGTCGTATCCCGAGTTCACGGCGCTGCGAGCGACGACGGCCACGGTCGCGCAGCTCGCCGCCTTTTATGCGGACGACGTCAATCTGTCGGGCGCGGCGGGCGAACCGGTCCGCGTGCGCGTCGAGATGGTCTCGGCGAGCTATCTCGTCGCCCTCGGTGTGCGCCCGCTGCTCGGCCGCGGCTTTCTGCCGCACGAGGATTCGATCGCCGGCTCGCACCCTGTCGCGGTGCTCGGAGCGGCCGTATGGGAACGGGACTTCGGTGCGGATTCCGCCGTGATCGGGCGCCCGATCGTCGTGAACGGCGTGCCACTGACCGTTGTTGGCGTGATGCCGGTCGCCTTTCGCGGACTGACCGGTGGCGCAGAGCTGTGGATTCCTCACGCGATGGCGCCCGCCGTGTACTATGCCGACCACCTCACGTCGGACCAGCACTTCCTGACCGTGATCGGGCGCCTGCACCGCGGCGCGACGATGGAGCGCGCACGCGCCGAGTTGGCGGTGACGGGTGCCCGCGCCGTGGCCGCCGCGCACGATGCATCCGGGGATGGTGGCGCGGCGCGGTGGACGCCAACGCTCGTGTCGCTCGACGAAGCCCGTCGCGATCCCTCTGACGTCCGCGCGCAACTCGTGCTCGCGGGTGCCGTGTCATTCGTCCTGCTCATCGCCGCGGTGAATCTGTCGGGCCTGCTGCTCGCCCGCACGGTCGCGCGCGCCGGCGAGATGGCCGTACGCGTCGCGCTCGGTGCGAGCCGACGTCGCGTCGTGCAGCAGGCGGTCGTGGAGAGTGGCATCATCGCCGTGATCGGCGGGACGCTCGGCGTGGTGCTGGCAGCGGGCGGGTTGGGGCTCCTGGCCTGGTTCGCACCACCCGTGGTGATCGGGGGCTCCGGACCCTTCGCTCAGCTCGATCCGTTCGCCGCGCCGGCGGTAGATTGGCGCGTGGCCGCATTCGCCGGTTCGCTCGCGCTCGGGGCAGGGCTGCTCGCGGGGGTGGTTCCAGCGATGCGCATCACGCGGGGCGACCTTGCCCGGTCTCTCAAACTCGGCGCCCGTGGAAGCAGCGCGGGCGTGGGCTCTCTGCGGCGTCCGACCCTGCTGTCCGGTGCGGCCGTGGCGCAGGTCGCGTGTGCCTTGGTCCTGCTGGTCGGCGCGGGGGTACTGCTGCAGAACTTCCACCGACTGAGCAACCTGGAGTCCGGGGTGCGTGGCGCCAACGTCGTCAGCTTTCGCGTGTCCGCGCCCGAACGTCGGTATGGTGGGGCGGCGGCCGCGTCGTTGTTGGAACGGCTGCTCGCGCGGGTCGAACGCGTTCCCGGCGTGCTGTCGGCGAGTGTCGGCCGCTGCCTTCCCTCGCTCGATTGCTCCTCGACGATGCTTTACCGGGCAGGCGAGTCCACCGACGATGCACCGATCGTCGGACGGCATTACGTCGGCCCCGATCACTTCCGGACCTTAGGCATCGCGCTCCGCCATGGACGCGGCCTGACGACGGCCGACCGTGCGGACGCGCCTCGCGTCGCGGTGATCAATGAAACCGCGGCCCGCCGCTTCTGGCCCGGCGAGGATCCTATCGGGAAGCGGATCTGGTTCGGGAGCGGCGGCGGATTCGCCTCGCCCGATTCGCTGACGGAGATTGTCGGTGTCGTCGCCGACGTGCGGTATGGTGCGCCGGGTAGTGCGGTGGAACCCGACGTCTACACGTCGTATCACCAGTTCGCCTGGCCGACGACAATGGTGATCGTGCGCTCGTCAGGCAATCCCCTCGCGCTCGTCCCGGCGCTCCGGCGTGCCGTGGCCGACGTCGATCCCGCCCTCCCGATCTACGACGTGCGCACGGTCGCCGAGCGGGATGCGGAGGGGGTGGCGCGCGAGCGATTCGCGACCGTCGCGCTGGTCCTGTTCGCGACGCTCGGGATGCTCCTCGCGTCGGTCGGCGTCTATGGCGTGATGACCTACTCGGTCGTGCAGCGCCGGCGTGAACTTGGAATTCGGATGGCGTTGGGGTGCTCGCCGGCGGCCGTGCAGCGCCTGGTGATTCGGCAGGGACTCGTGCTCGCGGCGACTGGAGCGGCGATCGGCCTCACGCTGTCGGTGGGACTGACGCGGGGGTTGTCGTCGCTCATCGTGGCCGCGAACACGGCCGAGCCGCTGATTCTGGTTGCCGTGACGCTGATTCTCCTCAGTGTGACGCTCGTGACCTGCTATCTCCCCGCGCGGTCGGCGGCGCGCGTCGATCCGGTGCGAACGTTGGCGGCCGAATGACCCGATCGACACGGCCCGGGTCGAGCGCGCTCGGCCGGCCAGCGCTAGGACATGATCGTACCGAGTAGGACGCCGAGGAGAGCAAAGACGGGGATGAGCGCGGCGACGGTGCCAGCCGCCACCGCTGCCCACTGCAGCACGGCCAGCGCTCGGCTGGACAGCGCGTCTGATGTCACACTCGCCTCAGTCCGCTCCCGGTCGACGATGCCCCAAGCGCCGAACGCGCCTACCGCAATTAGCGGCATCGCCAGCACCCACCACCCCGGGCGCGCGATGGCGAGCGCAACCGTCGCGATCACTCCCGCGCCGGCCATCAGCGCCAGCGTGCCGTCCGAGGTCCGGCGGGCACGGGCCGCGAGGGTCGCGTAGAGTCCTGGCGG
>JBBQHX010000338.1:0-3611 GCA_038324385.1 Gemmatimonadales bacterium
GGTGGAGCGGAAGCCGGTAAGCCGGGCTACCTCATCTACGTCGCCCGGTTCCCCCGGCGCGACACCGGTCTGGGTGGGTTTGTCGATGGCGACGCTCAGGCGGTTCTTCGCGGGGCCAGAAAGTTTCGCCAGCGTGCACGCGAGGGCGGCGACGGCGATCGTTTTGCCCACATCCGTGTCGGTTCCGGTGACGAAGATCACGGGAGTGTCGGTGGCGAGCGTCATTCGGGCTCCAGCGCAGCCATGACCGTCGTGGGAGTCTGGAAAGACAGCAGGCGAATCCATTCCGGGTCCGGCCCCGCGAGCGTGAGCGTGGGAAACGCGCGGGCGGTCTCCTCCAGCACGGTTATGGTCTCAAGCTCGGCGAGTTTGGCGCCCAGGCATCGGTGAAGCCCATGGCCAAACGCGAGTGAGTAAGCGGTGGGCGCCGCGTCGGCCGGGTGTTGGCCGCTGAGCTCGAGCAGGATCTCCGCGCCGGCGGGCAGATTTACTGCTCCCAGCACGCTGTCGACGGCTACCACTCGGCGCCAGGTATGCACGGACGACTCGGTGGCGAGCACGCCGCGCACGAACGCGGCGGCCGATGCTCCGTGCGCGAGCTCCTGCCACACCGTTCGATTCTGGAGCGCGCGGTAGAAGGCAATATTGATCAATTGCGCCGTTGTCTCTTGACCGGCGATGACGAGGAAGTAGCCGAGGGAGCAGATCTCCGCCGTGCTCAGCCCGGCGGCGTCGAGCACGCCGAAAAGCGAATCGGTACCCCTGCTCGCTCGGACGGTTTCACGCAGCCACGCATAGAATTCGGCGGCGCTGGTGGCGAGCACGAGTTGGCGTGCCTCGTTGGGCCGCCCCCAGAACAGTTCCAGCGAGTCCCTGCTCCAGCGTTTCAGCAGCACGAGATCGGGGGAGTCGAAACCCGTCAGCTCCTGCATGATCACTGGCGGGACGCGGCGGCCGATGATGTCCGCGAGGTCGATCGGTCCGCTTTCCAGCGCCGTGGCGGCCGCCCGGCAGCGTTGTCGGGTCAGTTCCATCACGCGCGGACCGACCGCGGCAACCTTGGCCGGGGTAAAGAACCCGGCGACCACGGTGCGCACGGCGCGATGCCGGTCGCCGGTTGCGGAAGCGAGCACCGGTGGCAGCGCGAAGCGCGCGCGACTGAGCACGCGCAGGGCGGCCAGGCTGAGGGGAACGACGCTCGTCAGGGCGTTCGTCGGCTCGAACTCGTCGACACGGCGAAAGACTTCCCGCACCTCGCCGGGATCTCGGACGACGTGATATTTCGGGGAGTGCGTGCTGGCCTCCGTGATGATGGTCGCCTCGTTCGTGGTCATGAGGGTGACTCCGTGAGCATCGCGGTGATGAGGGCGCTCGCCCAGAGCAGCCGGGCATGATCGGTGTCGGCGTGCGCCGTGAGTCTCAGCCGGGAGATGCCATCCGGAACGCTGGGTGGGCGAAAGCAGCCGACGAGGATGCCCGCCTCGCGCAGCCGTTCGGTCACCCTCACGGCGATGTCGGGCGATGCAACCCTGATCGATTGCACGGGACCGGCTGCACGATCCACTCCGCAGGACGAAGCGATCAGGCTCGCGACGAGGTGGAGCGCATCCACTCGCGCCGGTTCGGCAAGGATGATGCGGCTCGCGGCGGCCGCTGCGGCCGCCGGTGCGGGAGCGAGGCCGGTATCGAAAATGAAACTGCGGGCGGTGTTGACAAGGTGCTCACGGAGCATGATGGATCCGAGCACGGCGCCGCCCTGCGCTCCCAGCGCCTTAGAGAGAGTGGCGGTCACGACCACGTGCTCTGCTCCCGCGAGGCCGGCGGCATAGACGCCTCCCCGGCCCGCTCCAAGCACCCCGACCCCGTGGGCCTCGTCTACGACGAGCAGTGCGTCGTGCGTGGCGCAGAGCGCAGCGGCGGCGTGCAGGTTCGCGGCATCGCCGAGCACGGAATAGATGGATTCGACGACAACGATCGCTCGTTTCTGGGTTCGGTTGGCCAGGAGATCCTTGAGAACGGCCAGGTTCGAGTGCGGGATCGTGACGATCGGCGAGTGCGACAACCGGGCGGCATCGACGAGGGATGCATGGATAGGTTCGTCCATGAGGAGGAGAGTGTCCGGTCCGCCGAGCGCGGTCAAGATCCCGAGGTTGGCTGCGTAACCGCTGGAGAAGACGAGGGCCGCGGGCTGACCCGTGAGTTCGGACAGCGCCTGTTCGAGGTCATCGTGAATCGAAAGCGTACCGGTCACCACGCGGGAAGCCCGCGCGCCAGTGCCGAAGCGTTCGGTTGCCGCGATCGCGGCGGCCTTCACTCGCGAATCGGTCGACAAGCCGAGATAGTCGTTAGAGGCAAGGTCGAGCGGACCATCGAACGCTCCCGCTCCCGCTCCCGCTCCCGCGCCGGCTCCAGCGCTATCGCCCGCGCCCGGTGTGATCCGGGTCGCGCGCACGGCACCGCGGCGCTCGCGCACCCGCGCCGCATCGATGAGCCGGTCCTGTATTGCGCCCATCAGCCGTGCACCTGCGCGATGGCTCCCGTGATGGCTTCACCGATTGTCGTGATGTCCTCTGAGCTGCTCACGTATGGGGGCATTGTGTAGACGAGGTTGCGGAACGGCCTCAGCCACGCTCCACGTTCGAGCGCCGCTCGGGTGACCGCGACCACATCGACGGGACCGTCGAGTTCAACAACGCCGACGGCGCCGAGGACCCGTACCTCTCGAACGGAACGGTGCGCGGCGGCCGGGGCCAGCGCTCTGGCCAGTTCGGTCTCGATCCGGCCGACCCGTGATTGCCATCCGTTCAACAATTCGAGCGACGCGTTGGCCACGGCGCAGGCGAGTGGGTTTGCCATGAACGTTGGACCGTGCAGAAGTACTCCCGGCGCGGATCGGCCGACCATCGTCGCCACCTCGGCCGTGCAGAGCATCGCCGCGAGGGTGAGATAGCCGCCGGTGAGCGCCTTTCCCACACACATCACATCGGGTGCGACGTCGGCCCACTCGGTGGCGAATAACTTTCCGGTGCGTCCGAATCCGGTCGCAATCTCGTCGAAGATCAGCAGGATGCCGTGTTGTGTCGCTGCCCGCCGCAACGCCTTTAGGCACTGTGGCGCGTACACATACATGCCGCCGGCGCCTTGCAGGATCGGTTCGACAATGATTCCCGCGATCTCGCCGCCGTGCCAGCGGATCGTCTCCTCCATCGCCTCTACCCACGCGTCAACGGCCACGTCGTCGGTCACGAGCTGGCCACCGATAAGGGTGGCTGCGGGGGGCCGCTGAAGGAATAGCTGCGCGGACACCAGGTTGGGGAACGCCGAGTGCATCCCGTCGATCGGGTCGCAGACGCTCATCGCCCCGACGGTGTCACCGTGGTAGCCACCCCCAAGTGCCAAAAACCGCTGCCGGCCATGATGGCCGGCAGCCGCTTGATATTGGACGGCGAGTTTGAGGGCGACTTCTACCGAGACGGATCCGGAATCGGCGAAGAACACGTGCGCGAGCGGCTCTGGCGCGAGCTGCACTAGTCGTTCGGCCAGTCTTACCGCGGGCTCGTGGGTGAGTCCGCCGAACATTACGTGACTAAATTGATCGATCTGCTTGCGGA